>JAUXFF010000168.1 GCA_030620155.1 Candidatus Cloacimonadota bacterium
AAGTTTTGCCAGACCGATCCGCTGGATTTTAGCTCTTTTTGGAGATGAAATATTACATGTTGAAATTAATGGATTGAAAACAGGACATTTATCTTATGGCAATAGATTTCAGAAATTGGATAACTTCATTGAGATCAAAAAAATTGGTGATTATGAAAAAGCTCTTAAATCAGTATTTGTATATCCAAACCGTGAGGAAAGAAAATTATTGATTTTAGAACAGATTGAAGAACTTTTTAGAAATACAGAAATGCATGTTGTTCAGGATAATAGATTATTAGAAGTAGTTACCGATCTGGTAGAGTATCCTACTGCAGTTAAAGCCACTTTTGATATGAAATATCTAACTCTGCCCAAGCAAGTCATCACTTCAACTTTATCTCAACATCAAAAATATTTTGCAGTTGCAAATGCAGAAAATGAATTAGTTAATAAGTTTGTATTTATATCAAACGGGAATCCTGAAAATTCCAATATAATAAGACTGGGCAATGAGAAAGTTGTGAAGGCTCGTTTAGAAGATGCGGAATTTTTCTTTAAAGAAGACACAAAAAAACCATTGGAATCATTTCTGATAAAATTAGTAGATGTAACTTTCCAGGAGAAATTAGGAACTTTATCAGATAAATCTAACCGCATAAAAAAACTTGTCGATTTTCTATGTGAAGAATTAAAAATTGAGGAAGATATTAGACAAAGAGCTATTCGTACTGCTCAGCTTTGTAAGGCAGATTTAGTTACCCTAATGATAGGCGAAAAAGAATTTACACACCTTCAGGGTTATATGGGATGGAAATATGCGGAAAAAAGTGGGGAACAGGAACCTGTTCCTCAAGCTATTTACGAACATTATCTCCCGCGCTGGCAGAAAGATCAACTTCCTGCAACCACAGAAGGTGCCCTGGTGGCTATTGCGGATAAAATTGATTCTGTATGTGGAATTATAGGAGTGAATTTGATCCCAACCAGTTCAAAGGATCCCTTTGCACTTCGCAGAGCTGCTTCAGGGGTTGTGCAAATTATTGAAAATAAAAATTATGAAATTGATTTAATACTACTGATAGATAAAGCTTTTGAAATTCTAAAAAACAGATTGGAAAAACCGGACAATAATAAAAAAATAGTATATGATTTTTTTAAACAGCGTATTAATTGGTTGTTACAGGAAAAAAATATTGATTATGATATCATCGAAAGTGTAATGCACATAGATCATTCTAATATACCTGACCTGGTTCATCGAGCTGCAGCTCTGCAAAATTTTAAACAGAGAAATGATTTCATTAAACTTGTTATTGGGTTTAAGAGAGTTTCCAATATAATTGTTAATGCCAAAAATTTGAAAGATATTATACCAGACCTTCTTATAGAAGGATCAGAAAAAGAACTGTATGAGAATTACCTTTTACTTAAAAAGAAAATCCCCATGTTCTTGAAGAAAAAAGATTATAAAAATATGCTGGAAGAGCTAGTGATTTATGGTTCGAATATTGATAAGTTCTTTGATGATGTTTTGGTAAATATTGAAAATAAAGAGTTAAGAGAAAATAGATATAATCTTTTAAATGAAATAAAAAAATTGTTCCTGAAAGTGGCAGATATTTCTAAAATTGTTGTGGATGGATAAAATACTTGATTATATTTTAAGGAGTTAAAATGAATTTTCAACTTTCACATCGAGCAAAAGCGATAAAATCATCACCTACTTTAACAGTTTCTACTTTGGCAAAAAAAATGAAATCAGAAGGTATTGATGTAATCAATTTTGGTGTAGGAGAACCGGATTTTAATACACCAGACTATATTAAGGAAGCTGGTAAGAAAGCTATTGATGATAATTTTACCAGATATACTGATTCCTCAGGTATTATTGAATTGAGGAAAGCTATAGCAGCAAAACTCAAAAAGGATAATAATTTAGATTATAACCCGGAAGAAATTTTAGTTTCACCAGGGGCTAAAGCATCTTTAATTAATATTCTGTTAGCTGTATGTGACCTGAGAGATGAAGTAATAATACCTTCACCCTACTGGGTAAGTTATACATCCCAGGTCAATATGGTAGATGCTTTACCAATTCTTTTGGAAACAGGACCAGCTAATAATTTTAAAATTAAAGCCAGACATCTGGAAGAAGTTATATTAAACTTAAGCAATCCAAAAGCTTTAATAATAAATTCACCTAATAATCCTACTGGTTCAGTGTACACAAGAAAAGAACTACAGAAAATCGCTGAAGTTTGCTTAAAGTATAATATTTTAATTATTTCTGATGAAATATATGAGAAGCTTATTTATGATGGCTTGGAACATGTCTCTATAGCTTCTATTTCTAAAGAAGTAAAAGAAAGTACAATTGTTATTAATGGTGTCTCAAAAGCTTTTGCTATGACCGGCTGGCGTTTGGGATATGCTGCGGGTCTCAGACAGATCATTAAATCTGCCGGTAGAATTCAAAGCCATACTACTTCATGTGTTAATTCGATGACACAAAAAGCTGCTTTAGTTGCTATCACTGAAAATGATGGCAGCATCGAAAAAATGCGCAAAGAATTCGAAAAAAGACGCAACTTTTTGGTAAGTGAATTCAATAAAATTGATAATATCAAATGTAATATTCCTGAAGGTGCTTTTTATGCTATGCCCAATATCAGTTATTATCTACATCATAACACACGAAAAATAAAAAACTCAATTGATTTTTGTGAATATTTGTTAAAAGAAAATCATATAGCAATTGTACCCGGGTCTGCTTTCGGAGCAGATAATTATGTAAGATTTTCTTATGCTAACAGTATGGAAAATATTAAAGAGGGTCTAAAAAGATTTGAAACAGGACTAAAGAGTCTATCAAAATAATAAATGAAAATCTCAATATTTGATAGAATTAAGTACTATATTTAAATGCTCAAAGCTTTTAAAGGAACATGGAAAATTAAGCATGAAAGATTTAAGAGAAGAAATTTTAAGACGTCGTCAGGAAAGAAGGAATAAAAGAAGTAATACCTGGACAAGCCTGATTGTGAAAATTTTACTACTTATTTTTGTGGTTTTAATGATACGTTTTTTCGCATACCCGGGCTCCGATAAATTCAGAAAATTCAATAATATATCAAAACCAGCTTCAAATGAAATCCAGGATGTTGAGGAATGAATTTATTAATTATCTCAACAAGATTTAATTATTTTAAAAACTCGTTTAACACTTTTTTTCTGAGAAAATAATTATTTTTTTCTATCAAACGTAAATAAATGAATTACAAAAGATATTTAATACTTCATTGTGTAGAATATTATGAACAAGTTGTAATGACAATTCCACAATATTTTTTTAATAAATTCGGATTTTTAATTAACATATTCGAAATTGTATACTGAATTGAATGAAATTTATAACTTATTTTAGCATCAATAAAGGAGTTACAGTTTACTAAGGAATAGAAATTGCTGTAAATAAAATAGGGAGATTTATTAATTTCTCATAAAAAATAGGTGAATTCGGGTTAAAAAAATGTTTCGATGGCGAATTATGAAATCAGGTAAATTGGATCCTGCTGAGAATATGGCTATTGATGAGGCTATTTTCCAGGGTGTAATTGAAGGTATATCTGACCCTACAATTAGATTTTATGATTGGGAGCCTTCTACAGTTTCCTGTGGTTATAACCAGGAAATAAAGAAAGAAGTGGATTTCTCAGCTATAAAGAGATTTAATTTCGGGTTTGTTAGAAGACCAACTGGTGGTAGATTGGTGCTTCATGACAATGAGGTTACCTAT
The DNA here is from genome assembly GCA_030620155.1 of Candidatus Cloacimonadota bacterium. Lineage (GTDB taxonomy): Bacteria > Cloacimonadota > Cloacimonadia > Cloacimonadales > TCS61 > JAUXFF01. The sequence continues at coordinate 3,779 of JAUXFF010000168.1, forward strand.
TCGGTGATTGCTCCAATATCAAATCGTTTATCTGGTAATGTAACCCAGTCATATTTAGAAATAAGTAGAGCTCTTATTAGAGGTTTTTTAATTTTGGGTGTCAAGGTAGATTTTGAAAAAGGTAATCTTTCTTCTTCTAATCAAAGGCAAGATTCAAATCCATGTTTTACAAGTACTTCACGATTTGAAATTTTGTATAATAATAAAAAAATTGTAGGTAGTGCTCAGATTCGGAAAAAAGATGCGTTATTGCAACATGGTTCTATTCTGTTAAACTATAATCAGAGCAAAATAGCTTACATTCTTCCCAGTATGAATGTTGCTGAAAGAGATAGGTTGGCTCGATATCTATCCATGAAATCTATTTCAATCAATGAGATTCTTGAATCATACATAACCTTCGAAAAAGCTGTTGAATCTTTTGAACAGGGTTTTAAAAAATGCTGGGACAATGATGATTTTTATACTTCGAATGAATTGAATCTACAAGAGAGAAAAAAAACAAAGTTTTTACTTAATTCCAAATACTTGTCAGATGATTGGAATAAAAGAAAATAATAAAATTTAAGAAGTTAATGCCGTTAAAAAAAAATTGACATTAATGTTCTTAAAAATGTTTTTGTCTAAAATAATATTTCAAGACAATAGGGGGGAAAATAATGCAAAGAAAAATCTTTTTTTTGTTGGTATTATCTTTTATCTTAACATCTTCTTTACTTTTTGCCGGAACCACAGGTAAACTTGCAGGTAAAGTTAAAGACCAGGATGAGAATCCTGTTCCTTATGCAAATGTTATATTGATCGGTTTTGAAGTTGGTGTTCAAACAGATAGTAAAGGGCAATATTATATGATTAATATAATTCCCGGTACTTACGACATCCAGGTTTCTCGGGGTGGTTTCCATCCTAAAAGAGTTAATGGCGTAAAGATTAATCTTGATGAGACCACAATACAGAATGTTGTACTTAAAAAAACTTCGATACCCATAGAAGGTATTGATGTTGTAGAAGCACGGGTGAAAATGATAAATAAATATAAAACAGATTCAGGAATTGGATTCGATGCTAAAACCATTGAAGAGATAGCTGTTGATGACATTGAAGGAATTATTGCTATCCAGGCTGGAGCAATAGTAGTTAATGGTGATCTACATATTCGTGGTGGAAGACCTAATGAAGTTGTATTTTCAATTGATGGCATGTCTGTGTCTGACCCGGTAGAT
>JAUXFF010000090.1 GCA_030620155.1 Candidatus Cloacimonadota bacterium
AGCCAGATCGCTTTTGAACTGGAAAAAATAGCTCGTGCTTATGATCCCTGCATCAGTTGTGCTACTCATCTTGTTCATGTGAATAAGAAATAAATTTTTCCGGGATTAATTCTGCGTGGGAACGCCTTTAATATGGAATTGGAATTTTTTATAAGAAGTATTTTCCAAAATTATAAAAAGGAAAAAATAACTTTTATAGGATTAGGAAATCCATATCGCAGTGACGATGGATTCGGGTTGGAATTTATCAAAAAAGTAAAGGATAAATTTATTAATTCTTTTACCGAATTTGACAATATCGATGAAGTTATTCTAAATTTATGTAATGATAAAAGTCACGGTCTGGTCATATTTGTTGATAGTTCAGATTTTAATGGAGAACCAGGAGAACTGAGAGCTATTTCTTACAATGAAATTGAAGATGTAGGAAAACATTTCCATAAAATTCCTATGAAATTGTATATGAAATTACTTCAAAAAGAAAATAAACAAACATATCTTATTGCTGTACAACCCCAGACAATTGAACATCAGGAAAATTGCTTTCTGAGTTCACCTGTATTAAACTCTATAAATCAGTTACTTGCGATGATCGAAAATTTTCCTGAATAATAATGTAGGTTTCAGAAGAAAATGCATTCCTAGATCCTGATATATCTGCAGGAACAATAGAATTATTTTATTTCACAGGATGAACAGTGTAAAATAACAACTCGCTGTTTCTTACTCCTCTTCTTTTATCAACTCTTTAGTCCTGATATTCAGCTCTCCCTTTTTGAGTTCTTTCCAGTTTAAAGGCTGTAGTTTTTGAAGTTGTCCGGCAGGAGTAGTAATTCGTTGAGGAGCAAGTTTAATTTCTTCACCCTTATGTTTCTGAGTTAATTCCAGCATATATTCAATGGGAGCTTCAGGATTCTCAACCTGCAAAGTTCGTGACCGGTCGATTAATTTCACTTTCACTGGAGAATCTTCCTTAATTTCCAGGTCTGAAATTCTAAAGGTTCTTTCAGTTTTCCTGTCCGGAAGCAATACATACAGTTCAATAGAAACATCTTTCAATTTTCGCTCAGAGGAGATCTCAAGAACCTGGTTTCTGGTTCCAATTGATTTGAATTGCAGGTTGTCCTTCCCGGCTTTACATTTCCCAACTTCAAAAGTAACTGTATTCCCATTAAGCAGCATCTCACAGGAATATCCTTTGGTTTTTGCATCAACCTGAATATCATAAGATTTGCTAGCCATATCTTTTATAAAATACATTTCCTTAACTTCTGTTTCTCCATGAAAGAAAGGCCAGCGGATAATATTATTTGTTTTCTTAGCCGGATCTTTTTCAAATTCTATTGCTCCCCCCACTTCTTTATAGAAATTTTTACCCTTTTCATCAGTTATTTTACTCGCAGTACCACCACTACTGAAAATGAGAGTGCCGATCTGACCGGTTAAAAATCCGACATCTCCAGGATGGTTATTCTTGTACTTGGCGTTGGAAACATTAGTTGCCAGAAATGTCCATGGTCCTGAAGTGCTGCCATCCCATCCATAACTATCAGGATCATAATCGTAATCCGAAGGATATTTCCAGTCATGAGTCCAACCGCCCTTATCTATATCAATATAATTTGTTAAAGTTGCACCTGTGTAGAAATCGACATTTGTGCTGTAAGGAAAATTGGGGTCATAAATATAAATACGGTAATGAGTTCCTGTGTCTTGGCATTTATATGGGACAACTGTATGAGCCTCAGCTCCCTGTCCCATAGCTTCTATGGCAGCAAGACTGGACGGCATAAAGGAAATTAGAGGAAAATCCTTACTCGCTATAGAAGTCTTGATCTGATTATAAGCATATTCAGGATCATTCCAGTTGCTGTCATTAAACAGGTCTATAAGTGCTTCTATCATAGGTCGGGAAAGCTGCCGCAGGTGCATGATACTGATAGATTCCCTCACAATATCCATATCAGGTCCGCTAAAAGCTCCTGTTGCATCCGCAACCAGTCCTCCTTCATAAGGATAAACAGGTCCGCATACACCAAGATGTCCACCTTCATGATAACATATCAGGCTGAGAAGTGACATGCCAAAGCAACTGGCATGTCCTCCGTAATTAGTAATTACCAGGTCAAAGAAAGTTATATCTTCCGCACCGGCAGTCGCTCTATTACTGGAAACTCCTAGAAAGGCTTTACTGTAAATATCCCATAACTCGTCTTCATCATCAGTCATTAAATAATTATGGAAATTCCAACCATCCGGATTGGGTTCGTAATCAACAGAATATACTAATGACCAAATAAATATAATAATAAATAATATTCCTATTTTTTTTGTAATCATCTCAACACTCCTTACTCTTCATACGAGCCTTTTTGGGGTAATGATAACTCTGAAGGTCTTCCATCTATATCAAGTGCCTGGACTTTATACCAGTAATGCACATTTGAATTTACAGTTGAGTCCACAAAAGCATCAGCCTGTACGATTTGACTTATCTGCCGGTATATTCCTGTTTGGGTTGGACCTCGGAAAACTATAAATCCCAGATGCTTGGATGGATCAAATGCAGGTGTCCAGGATATTTCCAATCCACAGCTATCAGATAGTGCCTGAACAGTAATAACAGGTTTTTCCGGACCTAAAGTTTTGAATGTAAACGTGCTGTAGGGAACTGATTTATCGAGTTTATTCTGATTCCCATTTTGATCAACAGCAGCCACCTTGTACCAATAGACAATTTTAGGGTCTGCTCGTTTATCAAGGAAAGAACCTGCATTCATTCCTTCATGAGCAACAAGCGGGATAACATCACAACTACAAATTGCGGTGTATTCTATGGGAGCAGTTAAAGATGATGGGAGAGTTGGTGGTTCCTCAACTGTTTTTCCTCCAATCCAGACATATCCTTCAGTTTCTTTTTTAGAACGATATACGTGGAAGTAACCAAGGTCCTGGCTTGGCGCTGCTATCCATTCTAAGTAAATAGCATCATCCCTGGCTTGAACAGCAATTACAATAGGAGGTGGTGGCGGAGTTTCATCTCGAAGTCTCTGGCACACGATTTCTGCTAATTCCGCAGCACTTGGATAAGGCCAGTCCCCACTTAAATTCTGGCTGTTATCTCTCGCTTTTACCCAATAGGCATAACATAAAGGAGATTCTTTCGGAACCGTATAATCATCATAGAATGGCTGTCCATAAACCGCTGCCGAATCCTCAGCATCTGCATGGGTGATTTCAGCGATCATAGCAAAATCTCCGCAAGTAACATCTAATCTTTCCTGATACCTGGGTGGGATCCACTGCCCAAGGTGACATAAACTTCGATAAATTACATAGGAACCGATATCCGGTTCAGTGTTCAAATCCCAGAATATACGGATATATTCCTGATGCCCTTCTGCTGAAACATTTACGGGTATATCAGGTGGATAAATATCATCCACATGCCCGTGAGCAGCAGATGACATGAATCCAATGTTGTCATTCATATCAGTACAATCAATTCTGTAATAAAACTCTTTTTCACCAAAATGGGATTGTATTGCCGGGTCACTATCTATATATTCAACTTTTGTAAAAAAAGGTTGAGGGATAAGAGCAATATTGAGTTTTTGAGGTGATGTGTCTCCCTGAGTTTCCGAACGGTAAATGTTATATCCTTTGATCCCATCCATCTCATAGTGACCAAGTTGATCCAGTACAATCCGTGACCAGGTAATTTTCAAAGTCTGTCCAACAGCTTCTACTGACAGATCAATAGGCAATCCGGGAGGTGTTTTATCGATTGGGGTAACAGTAGATGTGAAACTGCTTAAATCACCGGGTTGGTCTAAACTGTTACGTGCGGAAACCTGGTATTGATAATCAACACCATTAATCGGTCCGGCTACTGGGTTTCCTTCCACATCATGTGTGGTAGGCCAACCAGTTTCATCATCCCACCTGCGAAAGTCTATGAATCCATATACGTGAGCAATAGAATCACCTTCCAGATTATGGGTGATCTTGGACATTACAGCAGCAGCATTAATCCTGATCGGTGCTCCCCAGGGCATTTCTTTTCTATACACATCATAACCACTGGCATTATTAACTTCATCCCAGGTAATGAGCACTTCACTGTCTCCGGCTTCAGCATGAACATTGGCAGGTGCAGGTAAGGGGATCGAAACACCGGCAACTATATGAATATTGCTGGCAAGGAGCATTTCACTTCCTCTTTTTACAGACCTTATTTCATACCAGTAACTTTCTCCTGTACTCACATCCTCATCTACGAAAGCCTGACCGAGAACCATACCGATTTTATAATAATAACGGGCAAGAAATTGAACAGGTTCCCAAAGTTCGGATCTTGAAGTAAGAGTTGATAACACACATGGGTCGAATTCTTTTCTCAATATTGATTCCCTGAGTCCAAGGAAGGGGTCTTTTGGTTTTTCTTTGGCGGAAAAGGGGATTCCGGATAAAGCTTTCCATTCTTTACTACTTTTTGTAATAATGGATTTAATTTTTTCACAATCGGTCATCAAAGAGATAGGGTCTGAATTAATAGGTTTCCTGGAATAGGTTCCTAATAATTCTGTTTTCCTGTAAATATTAAAGCCGTCAACATCAGCTACTTCATCCCAGAGCAGGAGGACCATTGGTTTTCGACCGATTGCGCTTTCCGTGAGAGCTATCATCTCAAAACCTTCGGCAAATAATGTACAAACTATACTCAGAAAAAAGATCAAAACAATGAATTTAATAGTTGTTCTATTCAGGATATTTATGAATTTTAAAGACATCTGATCATCCTCCTTTTAATAAATATCAAAACCGTTTTCATCAAGTCGTATGGTAACATCTGCGCTGGCGCATAATACCCAAAGGATACAACCTTTTAAACCGGCTGTTCCCTGGAAGTAGAAAGGATCACCCACACATATTTGCAGATTTACCCAGGCTGATGCAGAAACCAGACCCCAGAGAATTTCACCATGAAGTGAGACTCCAAAATTAGCCAGGATATATGGTAATGGTAATCCACCCATATGTGTAGCCAGTCCTTCAAAGTTCATAAATGCACCCAGACCGGCATAAATCTCAATTCCTCCACTGAATATTCCAAAGTCCATACTGAATCCAACCTGTCCAAATCCATAAACTCCTGTTATATGTTCCGGAAGTGAACTCATGTTGACAGCGTATTTGTTACTTCCATCTGTTAAAACCCATACATCTGCCTTGGGAACATTATTCCCGATGAATAATCCACCTGAAAGACCCGCACTTCCCAGGGACTTGCCGTAAACACTGATTCCAGCCCTACCCTGAAGATATTGAGTGGTTGGAGATAAATACCAGTTCACATGCCCATCTGCTTCCAGACCTGCACATATACTACTGAAGTCCAATTCTCCCTGAAGATCTCCATAAATGCTGAGTGCACTGCGATCTGCAATCAATAAAATGGAACCATTCACAGATACACTTCCTCCCAGAGAGAGATCAACGAACATTAATCCTGCTGCGGAAAAAGTCGTTACCGTAGGTTTAATGACCAGTTTCGCTTCGATCATTGCACCGGAACCACCCAGTATTCCATAAGCAGTCTGCGCGGTTGATTCCAGGGTAAACCCGATCATTATACAACTCAAGGTATTTTCATCAATTGTGATACATCCCCATAATTCTGCTGAACTACCCATGTCAACTCCGGACAGCATGAAATGGTTATCAACACTTGAAGATAATCCAATAGCCATACTTGAATGATCGATCTGTATTGAAGAGGTTACACTTGTTTCGAAATGTTCAGGAAGGTCAACCAGTCCTTCACCCAGAAAACCATCCTGGTCATTGCTGTCATAAACTATGTCAAAATCCAGGGTGGAAAGTTCACTTCCCCAGCTTTTGTAGAGATTCAGGTCACTCTCAATACAATTGGAATCAGCTTCTGTCATAATCCCGATACTTCTCCCCCCGTAAACTCCAATAGGGTCAAGACCGGTATAAATAGAGTCCTGAATACTCAGATAGCTGGATCCGAAGAAATTAAAATGATTATCTCCGCAAACCTGGAGGTATCCGGGGATGCTTACAATATATTTTGATAAAGAAACATGATGAGGTGTGAAAAGAAATCCATCAAATTTTTGACCCGCAGAATTATAATCAAAATATAACTCACCCATGTTTCCGTCAGCCAGCATCTCACCCCAGATCAATTTGAAGGGTTTGGCAAAATGACGTGGTTCCTGTATTCCTGCTTGAGTTAAAATAATCTGACCGGTTTTAACACTAAGAGCTCCTGCCGGATCACCGGGACTTGTTTCTACGAGTTCAACTCCCCAGTATTCCAGGGTTATGGGACCATCACTTAGATCAATATCTCCACCAACTATATTGGCAGTGGACGTAAACTCAAGATCTACAAAAGGTATTTTTGCATTGCAGGGAAGGTCTAATTTCATAAAACCGTGAAATTCAGAATCAAACACAGCACTGCTGGCGAACTGAACATGGAAGCATTGTTCTTGCTTTCGTCCTATGCATTCCAGGTATGCATCAAATGGCACATTACCTTTATAAAAAGTGAACGTTGGATCACCCAGGTCTTCCTGTCGTGTCTCCAGATCAATATGTATATAGCCATTTATTCCCAGGGTTTCAATATTCAACCAACTACGGGATAAAGATACACCAGCTCCCTGTCTAAAAGATATTTTCTTTGGAGGAGTTCCCGGGATGTCCATTGTATAAATATCAAAATCATCTATATCTAAAACAGTTACACCAGCGAGGTTAAATTCTTCAAGTTTTTTGGGAATATCTCCCCAGAGAGCTATTCCATCAAAATCTGTAGATGAATCAGGAACAAAGCGGTTTGAAGATTTACCGGATAAATAGAAGTAAGCATAATCAGGATTGGAGACATCGGGTTTAGAGGAAAAAGCTATCATCTCATCACCAGTATGGCTTAATTCTCCCCAGAATAATTTATCATACAGATTTACAGCTCCTGCAAGGTCCATATCATTTTGAACTGCCATGTTTGTAAAAGTTACCTGGATCTGGTTTCCGGGAGTTCCTGAACAGACTGCCCGGGTTGGAAGTTTAATAACTCCACTCGTAAAAAGACCGCCTTTAACAGAACTGCTGTCAACATCCACATATCCTGAAGATAATCCAATATCATAACCATAGGGAAGCATGGAAAAAAATGCATAATTATTATTCAGATTAAAACGAGATTTTAAACCTGTCGCTGTAACCATGGCATTAGTGAAGCTGTAATCTGCTGAAAGATAACCAGTATTGGAAACAACAGTACCGGATAGTTCAGGGATTGTATAGCCACTTTGCAGAATTACTCCCCGCCAGTCTGAAGCTAATCCCAGACCTACAGGAGAATAATCCTTATTGAAATCAGCTATAAAACCATTACCCTGAAATACCATACCGGTTTTATCGATTATAAAAGGTCCGAAATCCATGCCAGACCTATCTGCATAGAATTGACAATCAGGAGTAATGGAAATTGTTCCCAGATCAACTATAGCAGGTCCGCAACCATCTCCATCAACAATAGATTTTGGAAAAACAAGCTCAATATCGGCAGTTGCTTCTGTGGGTGTAATTATCAGGCTGTCTATACGGACAGTAAATCCTGCTACATATAATTCTGCTGGAACTTCCGGGAATGGGAAATCCGTGGGATAAATGGCAGTACCTGATATCATATCACCCATAGTTAATCGTGAAGTAGGAGCAATTGTTGCATCTTCAAACCTGACTTTAATGCAACCTTTCGTTGGAGTTGGTTTCAATATTTCCAGAATATTCGCACGAGCTTTTAAAATATTTGCTTTATCCAAAGTCTCTACATGGAGAGGTAAAGGTAATTTATCTCCGATTCTTATATGGGGGTCTATTCTCATAGCTTCTACAAGAGAAAGTTCCAGTTCGGGATTAACAACGGTTTCCACTACAAGAAAAGGTTGAGTAAAAACCTGCAGAGTACCCGGGAACATGGGAATCAGGAAATGAAAACCACAATTAAAGAAAATCTCTGCTTCACCTGATAGACCGACCGCAAGGTTACTGGCAAAATCATAATGACCTTTGTCTTCATAGGTAACACTTGATAAAATAAAATCTCCCAGCATCAGACTATCAGGTAGATTCCTGTAAAATTCAGGGTAAAGAATTTCTATAATAGCATGGATTTTAGCATCAGCTTGCACGATGAAATCTTTTATAATAAATTCCTCTTTTCCCGTAACTTTTATCCATCCTTCAATATCTGAGATAGAATTATTTGATTTCCTGAATTGAGATGAGGTCATTTTTTTCTTCCGCATGTCAAGTTGATGCTGAGCCCGCTTGAGAATTCCATCCTTATATCCGGTTGTTACGGTCTTCCTGTAAAGTTTTTCAACTTTCTCTTTTTTTGAACGTGCAGACTGTAAATCACCTTTTTCAATTTCGTTAATGACACTGTTCAATTGCCTTTCCGCATTGGAAAACTTCTTTGGAGCATAATAATCTAATTTTTTTTCCATCAGGATGATTCTTAATTCTAAAAGGTCTTCAAGAATTACCTGTGCAATTTTCGCTGATTCAATACACTGCGTGAAGTAATCTTCAGCTTGTTCCAGGTTTTTCTGAATGTCTTTTATTTTTCCCTCTTTTTCGTATATTTTCAGCGCTTTGCTATAATATTCCATTCCTCTGGAATAATTTAAAGGCGCCAAAAGAGGAGCTTCTTCCCTCTGAACTTTCTCAATAAGCTCATTTATTTCCCTGAAAACCTGGACTTTAACCGGGTCAGGTTCATCAGCATAACACTGGATAAACACCATCCCGATCATAAAAATAAAAAGAATCGTCGAAATAAACTTAAGGGGGATTGATTTTTTTAACATGTGAAACCTCCTGAAACAAAAAAAATGAAGAATAAATATCACTTACCTCAATATTGATGAATGATTAAAATGTAACAAAGATGCACCTTTTGAATGAAAAAATCAAGTTCTTTTCTGACTTATGCAACACAAATGAAATTATTAGATTTTGGAAAACAAATGTCAATATAAATTTATTTTATTATGTTAATCTTTGTCATTTTAGACTATGTGAAAACAGTAGTCCGACACTTTTAACCTGCCTGCCCAATGAAATCTTTCTTTATTTCATTAGGGTGAAATCCAGCGGAGCGATCCATCAATCCGGCAATTGCCGGATTGAATATAAATAGCCGCAGGTGAAACCTGTGGTAACAATAATATATCGAATACAACACCACAAAGTGGTGAAATATTTTAACCCGATATGTAAATGTCGGGATAAATAATAAACGATAATCCCAACCACGAAGTGGTGATATATTTCCCTCTTTACCAAAGAAACGGGACTTTAGTCAGGCTACTGCCTGATAAGGGGGTATTCCCTCTAAATATAAAACCACCTGTAAAAAACACTCTTATTTTTCATAAGTTCATAAAATAAAAAGAATTAGCCAGATACTATTATCATCTTCTATAGCTAAATTCTCTGCTGTTCAGAATATAATTGTGATTATTCAAAGAAATTATTTGACAGATAATAAAAAAAAACACTATTTAGTAATTTGTTTTAATTGAAGTGTGATTCATTAATGTAACTTAATTTATTTTTTAGTCTTAGAGCATTCACAAAACAGGAGGATGCGGCTTGTTTACTATTTTTTTACGATTGAAAACGAATAACAAATAAAAAAAAATTAGGAGGATTCATGAAAAAGAGAATTTTTATTTTTTCCGTTTTTATTTTTATTTTTTCATTTAGTATGGTTTGGTCAGAAATTTCTGACCGATATTTATCTTCTACCGATGAAATTCAGAATGTGAATAATGTAGAATTACCTGAAAATAGTAGAGCTTTTACAGCACCTATTGGATCCATTTTCACTCAATTACCCCATAACCCGAGTGATTCTTGGAGTTTTGCAACAAGTGAAGTAGCATCGACTTATAATGTTGCAGAGAATTTCTGGGGATTGGGGGGACAAACTATTACAGGCATACGTTTTTGGGGTATGTCTTTAGAATGGGGACCTGGATGGTTAGCTTGTAATTCAGAAATCCCGATGGATTTCGAATTTACTTTCTATCAGGATAATTCAGGTGCTATAGGTAGTGTTGTAACCCAGTTTACAGCAACCCCTACCATGACTGCTACTGATTCACTGTATGCGGGTCATATATGCTATGAATTTGAAGTAACCTTTCCCA
>JAUXFF010000001.1 GCA_030620155.1 Candidatus Cloacimonadota bacterium
AGGGGCAATTTCTAAATTCCTGCGTAGAAATATCAGAGAAAAGCAACCTATGATAAGATATATTATGTAAACTAATATATCTGAGTTTAATTTGTTGCAATTGAATAAGATAAGGATATAAGGAGATTTTATTGTGGTTAAAAGTATGACAGGTTTTGGGAAGGCCAGTAAATTTGAAAATGATTTTGAGATTGAAATTGAAATCAGGTCAGTCAATAATAAATTTTTTAATGCCAAGGTTATTCTTCCGAAGGAATTAAATTTTATTGAAAATGAAATCAGGAGTTTAGTAAGAAATAAAATTCTTAGAGGTAAGATCGATCTAAGAGTAAAATTCAAGGATAATGATATACCTGAGCTGCAACTTAATGAAAAAAGACTTAAAGTATTCCATAATGTTTATAAGCAGGCTCAGAAGATTTTAAATATCAAATCAGAAATTCCTTTAAACATGATTTTTTCTGAAAATGATATTATCTCAATTAAAAATAAGGAATTAGATAATAAAGATATCAGAGATTTAATTTTGGAAACAGCAACAGAAGCGATTCTTGATCATCAGTATATGGCTATCAAAGAAGGACATTCAATGAAAATATACCTTGAAAAGTCTATGAAAATATGTTCGAAGTCAATTAAAACACTGGAAAAGTTATTTCCTGTGTATAAAAAGGATTTATTTGATAAATATAAGAAGAATATAGAGGAATTAATTTCTGATAAACTGAATGAAGAAGCTGTGAAGAAAATTACTTTAGAGACTTCAATATATGTTGAAAAAGCTGATGTAACAGAAGAAATTATCAGATTGAAGGATCATATAGAAAAATTCAATGAAAAATTAAAAGGACAAGACCTGGAAACAGGTAAAACACTTAATTTTATTTTGCAGGAAATGCAGAGAGAAATAAATACAATAGGCTCTAAATTCAATACAGTAAAGGCTTTCAAGGAAATTTTATCAACTAAGGAAGAAATAGAAAAATGCAGGGAGATAGTTCAAAATGTCGAATAAAAATGAAGAAATAACACAAAAGGAAAAACCGCTTCTCTCATGGGCCTCTCACCCATTTAGAGACTTTCCCTTAACTTCCATTTTCCTGGTTATATTCATCATTATTATTGCTTTTTCTTTATGGAGAATAGCTGTAGAAATCTGGGATATGCCATTATTTTATTATTTAGGATTAACTTTTTTACTGTTAAGTCTTATGCCTTATTTTATAAAAACGAAATATGAATTTTACGAAGACAAAGTAGTTATTTATTATTGGATTATAAAGGTTAAGAAGAGATATGATGATTTCGGTTGTTTCTATGCTGATAAAAAAGGGATTATGCTGGGAACTTTTAAAATGCCACGACGCTTAGATGCATTCAGAGGACAATCTATAAGATTTTCCAAAACAAAAACAGAAAAAGAAGAAATATTCAAAATATTAAAAGAAAAAATAGGGGAAAAATACTGATGTTTGATAAAAATTTAGCCTATGTAATTGAGAAATTACTCAAAGAAAGTACAGATAACCGATTCAAATTAAAAGAAATAGAAAAAATATTAAGAATACGAAAATATAAGCACAAAGATCTCATTGATACTTTATTTGCATTAGTGAGAGAAAAAAGAATTAAGTTGAAAGCGAGAAAATATTCTGCTCTTGATGATGAAAAATTTGAAACTATTACAGGTTCTTTTGATGCACGTTCTCTTGCTAAAAATAAATCTTATGCCTTTGTTATAACGGAAAAATTCGATATTTATGTTTCAAGTGAAGATATACTCAATGCCTATCATAATGATCAAGTTGAAATTCAGATAAAATATTCCAGGAATCGCAAGAAATATGGTATTATTACTAAAATCATATCCAGAAAAAGTGATATTTTTGTAGGAGTTGTCCAAAAGTATGGAAATCAAATTTATCTTACACCGGATAATTCTCGTATTCACACCAATTTTAATATCAACGATTTAAATGATGCCAAACCCGGTGAGAAGGTGGTTCTAAAGATTCTAAATTGGGGAAACAGGGAATTACAAAAACTCCCGATAGGTGATGTTACTGAAGTATTGGGAAAAGCCGGGGAACCGGAAGTCGAAATATTAAGTGTTATCAAGCAATATGGATTACCCCTGGTTTTTCCGGAACAGGTATTAGCTGAATTAAAAGATATACCGGAAATAATTCCTGAAAGCGAGATAAAGAATAGGATAGATTTACGTGATCTAATAACTTTTACGATCGATCCTGTATCTGCAAAAGATTTTGATGATGCAATTTCCCTGGAAAAACAAAAGGATAAAGTCATTTTATATGTACATATCGCTGATGTAGCTCATTATATTCAACCAGGTTCAAATTTGTTTAATGAAGTCTTGAACCGTGGAAACAGTTATTATTTTCCTAAGAAAGTTATTCCAATGCTCCCGGAAAAGATTTCCAATAAAATTTGCAGTTTAAGACCTTTTGAAACAAAATTAACGGTTACTGTAATAACTGAGTTTGATAATTCATACAACATTATAAACCAGGAAGTTGTAGAAAGTATTATAGAATCCAATGCCCGTTTTTCATATGAAGAAATTGATGCTCTTTTTGATAAACAGGAACATGAAATCCCGTCTGATATTGCTGAAATTCTCTTAGAAATGCGTAAACTCTCCTCTGCCCTTATCCAAAAGAGAATTAATAATGGTTATCTTCAATTAAATATACCTGAAACTGAATATATTTTTGATGATACAGGACATATTATTGATCTTCAAAGAAGCAAACAGACAGAATCACATATTTTAATAGAAAATTTCATGCTCATTGCTAATGAGTATATTGCCGGGCAACTATCTGATAAACCAACTCTTTATCGAATTCATGAGATACCTGACGAAGAAAAGGTTATGAATATGAAAGATATTGTTGAAAAATATGAACTTGAACTCACAACTCAGATTAACTTTAATTTATCATTCCAGAAACTTCTGGAAGCAATGCCTGATAATTCTTTTCATCGTGTATTTGATAGAATGATTCTGAGAAGTATGAAAAAAGCGAAATATTCTATTTTGAACCAGGGACATTTTGGTCTGGCTATGGATACGTACACACATTTCACATCACCGATCAGAAGATTATGTGACCTCATAGTACATCATCAGATCAAAGACAGGATCAACTCTCGCAGCGACAAATTCAATAAACCCGAATTAAAAACTTTCGCAGAAATTGCTTCGGAAAGGGAATTGATCGCAGATGAATCCGAACGTGAAGTTGATATAAAAAATAAATTAAACTTTATGAAAAAGAAACTGGGTGAGGAATATGAAGGAATAATCGTTGCTCTAAGGAAAAACGCGATCATTATTGAAATTGACAGATACCCGGTTACCGGTGTTGTTCCCATACAATCCTTAAAAGATGATTATTATGAATACAATGAACAATATATGCGGTTTTTCGGAAGGAAGAAAGGGAATATTTATAAACTTACAGATAAAGTTAAGGTTCTTGTCAGCCTTATAAGTGATGATATCTATTTTCAATTGATAAAATAATTTCATTGACACTCAAAACATAATCTAATATTAAAATTTATATATAATTAAAAATCAAATAAGGATTTAAGATGTTACTTTATATTTGTATTACAACATTGTTGTTCTTTATATTGTTACCTTACTTTCATATCCGTTTCAAAGGGAAAGAATTAAAACATAGATTTGGTTTTGTGGATATTGGTTTTGATAGTTCAATATGGATACATGCAGCTTCAGTTGGTGAAGTTAATGCAATAAAACCTCTTTTAAATAAACTATTAAATAAATATCCTGAAAAACATTTTGTGCTTTCTACAGTTACTAAAACCGGACGGGATATTGCAAATAAGATCAGTCCTAAACTAAAAACATTTTTCTTCCCCCTGGATGTAAATTTTATCATGAAACGTGCATTTAACAGTATTAATCCTGAGCTGATAATACTTATGGAAACTGAACTCTGGCCAAATATGCTTAAAATTGCCAGGAAAAGAAAAATACCGGTTTTAATTGTTAATGGTCGAATATCCAATAAATCATTTCCCAAATATAGAAGACTATTATTTTTCTGGAAATCTCTCTGGAAACCAGTTGTAGCAGTAAATGCTCAATCTGATTTAAATGCTGATAGATTTAATTTATTAGGTTTCAAAAATGTTTTAAACACGCATAATCTTAAATTCTGTTTAGAATTACCTGAATATGAAAAAAGCAAATTAAGGAAAGAGATGGGTTATTCTAAAGATGATTTCATTCTGGTTTGGGGAAGTAGTCGTCCCGGGGAGGAAAAGCTTCTTAAAAGCATTATTTGGGACCTGGAAAAAGAAATTCCTGCATTACAGGTTGTAATTGTGCCCAGGCATTTATCCAGATTATCTGAAATAAAGGATATTTTTAAAGATTTTGATTACAAGTTATATTCTGAAAACAATAAACAAAGTAAGATAATTTTAGTAGATGAAATGAATATTTTAAATTTATTCTATGCATTAACAGATATTGCTATTGTTGGAGGAAGTTTTTTTAATTTTGGTGGACATAATCCTCTGGAACCTGCTTATTACGGTGTTCCTACTATTATGGGAGAATATTTCCAGTCATGTTCGGATACTGTGAATAAGTTAAAAAAGAATAAAGCTATTTTGATTTCTTCAAAAGATAAATTGAAAGATAATATTTTAAAGTTATATAAAAATAAGAATTTTGCTGAGATGCTGGGACAAAATGCTAAAAATACTATAAAACAAAATTCAGAGAGTTTAAAGAATAATCTGAAAATTCTGGAACAGTATATACAATAACCTGGAATACATCGATTTAAAATATTAGATTTTTAGAAATATGAAAAAGAAAATCAGATGGAGTTTTATAGGGTAAAAGATAAATGAAAAAGATGTATAGAAAATTTTACACATCTCAGGATAATAAAATAAAAGGTTCTTCAAAATAGAGTGTTTTCTAACCTAACCTTCAGTCTTCCTCGATAGGTGATCCTCCTGCCCAGGCGAATAAATAAGCCTAAGGCTTATAAATCCTTCTAAAAGGGGTGGGAAGGCAGAATTCCCCTTCTCCTTTTGGGAGAAGGGATTAAGGGATGAGGGTAATAAAAAAAAGAGGTTATAATGAGAACTGCCAGATATTATGAAAAATTACCTGACAATGATGTCAGATGCCTGTTATGTCCGCATGATTGTTTAATTTCTGACAATCAATTCGGCATTTGTGGAGCCAGGCAAAATATAGATGGAACTCTTTATTCAAAAAATTATGCTCAAACTGTGACAGTAAGCATTGATCCTATGGAAAAAAAACCTTTATATCACTTCTATCCTGGTGAAAGTGTTTTATCTATAGGTTGTAATTCCTGCAATTTTTCCTGTGATTTTTGTCAGAATTATTCTATCAGCCAGCTTCAGGCATCTACAAGGGAATTATCTCCAGGAGCTCTTGTTGAGGTTGCTGAAAAGCATCTTTGTAAATTTGTTGCTTTTACTTATACCGAACCTATTACCTGGTTTGAATATGTACTGGAATCTTCCAAACTTCTTAAAGAATACAAAATCAAGACAGTAATGGTAACAAATGGATTTATTAATCCCGAGCCTTTAAATGAGCTTCTCCCCTACATCGATGCTATGAATATTGATCTGAAATCAATGGAAAACAATTTTTATAAAAAGATCTGTAAAGGCAAATTACAACCTGTTCTGGATACAATAAAAACTGTGGCTGGAAAGTGTCATTTAGAGATCACTAACCTGTTGGTAACCGGGGAAAATGATTCTGAAAGTAACATTAAAGAACTGGTTAATTTCATTGCAGAAATCAACCCTGATATTCCTATGCATTTTTCCAAATATTTCCCTCAATACAAAATGCATAATCCTCCTACATCAGAATCAGTTCTTAAAATGGCTAAAGAAATCGCTAAGAAAAAATTGCATTATGTGTATTTAGGAAATGTTTTAGCAGATACAAGAATCTATTGCCCTGATTGTAATAAACTTCTTGTTAAAAGAGGATTTCCTCCTAAAATCTATATTAAAGATAATAAATGTCCTGAGTGTGATTTTGAAATTTACGGTGAATTTGAATAAATATTAAATAATGTTTAAACATCATTTTTTTGAGATAAAAAAAATATTTACTAAGGCTGACATATTCTTAATAATATTCTTACTGATCCTCTCCTTTGTATCGCTTTATTCTTTTAGTAGAAATCTATCCCGGAAATATGTAGAAATCTATTATCATAATCAACTAATTGGAAAATACAAATTAGACAAAACACAGGTTATAACTGTTGATGAGGGAATTGTTGTTGAAATAAAAGATGGAAAAGTACGGATGAAAGAATCAACCTGTAAGAATCAATTTTGTGTGAAACAAGGTTGGATAAAACACTTTCCGATTGTTTGCGTTCCTAATGAAGTATTGATTCTTTTCAGAGGAAAGATAAAAAAGGAAATGTTGATCACAAGGTAGAAAAAGAAAGCTTTTTCCGAAGCTTCCATCAGAGAAATTCTTTCAACCAACCTGTCAGGGCGTAGCCAAGCGAAGACTGAGATTCGGAAAGTTTTCTCATAACCGGCTTTCCCAATCCTTCTTCATCCAACCTTCCGAATCTTTTCACATGAGAAAAAAGTGAAAGAAAAGCTTCGGAATGTAATTTTGTCTTTCCGAAGCTTCCATCAGAGGAATTCTTTCCGGCAGCTGCCGGATTCGGAAAGTTACGAAAAAAAGTATCTAACATATTGAAAAATAAGCTCACTAATACTTTTCATATATTAATTGATGCCATACATCAAAGGTCATCCACCAAATTAAATAATTTGCATTATTCCTTGTACCTTTAAAATAATCAGAAGCCATTTTTCTGATTTTTTTCTTATTATATATTTGACTGTTAACGAATCCGATATCCGATAAACGGGATAAGATATATTCTCTATTTTTATGTAGGAACAAATGTTTTTCCGTTGATGGTTCTCTAACAAAAAAAGACATAATTTTTCCCCACATGAAACTTGTATATTTGTTATGTTGAAATGGTATAATAGTTCCATATCGAGCAAGAGGATAATATTTCAAAATGATAGAATTTTTCAGAATATAATGATTTATTCTTTCTTTTTGTCTATATTTTGGTGATAAATTAAAAATTCTATTAAGAACAATGGGTTGAATAAATGGCATGAAATTTCGAGTTATCGCATCAAGTCTTGTTTGAGATGGGAAACTGCAATTTCCTGTTCTATATCTTATATTATATAAATCTACCCAATTATCTATCCCGAATTCAGAAACTTCCGGCATATTTTGCATTAGAGAATCTACTTGAGTGATTAGATCCATATTCCATGTTTCAGTTAATTCCCTTATAAAAATATCTGGTTTAGGTTTAAATAGGAAATGTTTTATTTTTTCGATATTTTTATCGATCAAAGCAGATTTACCCTGTAATGCAAGTCGATTTGACAGACTTCTTCGTATATATTCACCTTTACCACCATCAATGAAAAATTGTTTTTTAGGTAGAAGTTTATAATAATTCAGAAAATGATAAGTATTTACCGGCATTAAACCATTTGTTTCCTTAATAAATTCCTGCCATGTTCCCAAAACATCATCATGTTCAAATAATTGTAAGTTATAATGAGAACATTTAAACTTTAATAATTTGCATAACTTAAGAGAAATTTTCACATCGAAATCAGAATTTTCTCCAAATGTGTAAGTAGCCCATGATTCTTGATCAAAATGTAATAATATTGAAAGCAATGTTCTCGAATCAATTCCTCCGGAAAGCCCTAAATTGATTGTCTCTCCACTTTCAATAAGGGAACTGATTAGACTATTTAATATTTTGATTACATCATTGATATTAGTATCTGACTCCTCAGGAAGCCACAATTTATTTGATATTTTCAAACCTTCAGAAGAGATCGTGGCTTTTCCACCAGGACCTAAAAAGCGAATATCTTGTATTATACTCTCGTATATTATTGGATTTTCTAGATTCCAGTATGAACATAAGTAAGAAAGATTTATCTTAGTAGAATCAATAAATTTAATCAACCAATCCAATCTTGTTGAGAAAAATACCTCTTTTCCATTATCGTAGAAAAAGAGTTCTCTCAACCCTAAAGGATCATTTGAAAAATGAATTTCATTTCTATCTATTTGAATTATTAAAAAGTGACCATTTAATTTAGAAAAATCATTACTGGTTTTAAATTGTTTTTCCCAATGATATTTTTTCATTATAGAGAAACTTTTATCGTAAAATATCCCTGAACCGCATACAATAAACAGATTGTTAGGATCATTTAATGAAGTAATTAATGATTCTCCATAACCAGCAATATAAAGGTTCTCTTGTTTATGAATTGTTTTCACATTAGAAGAAAAATCTTTAATGTGAGTTAAGTCATTTTTTTTCGAAAATTTACCAACTATCCATGTCATAAAAACAATAAGCTAATAGAAATTATTTTAACTAAACAATTTTATTCGTTCTTCAATTAAGTTCCTGATCTCGTTTAATCTTTCTTCTGTTTCTGCTTCAAAACGCAGTACTAAAACAGGGGTAGTATTGGAAGCACGACAAAGTCCCCATCCATCCGGGAATGTAATTCGCAATCCATCGATAGCATTTACATCATATCCTTCTTTGATAAAGGAATCACGAACTTTTTCAACAATTTTAAATTTATCTTCATCAGTACTGGGAATGTGGAGTTCAGGTGTATTATACATTTTAGGCTGGTCTGCCAGGAATTGACTAACAGGCTGATCACTCGCTGACATGATCTCCACAAAACGGCAGGCAACATAAATCGCATCATCAAAGCCAAGAAAACGGTCTTTTAAAAATACATGACCACTCATTTCACCACTGACTTTTATTCCCTCTTCCTGCATTTTACTTTTTATATTAGCATGACCTGTCTTATACATAATCGGTATTCCGTTGTATTTTTTTATGTCATCAAACAGGTTTTTGGAACATTTCACATCAGCTATGATCTTTTCCCCGGGATTATCTTTAAGGAAATCTCTAACAATGATATTCAGTATCTGATCTCCAAAAAGCATTTTCCCGTTTTCATCAACAACACCAATTCTATCTGCATCTCCATCCAACCCTATTCCTGCTTCTGCTTTTGTTTCCTTGACTTTTGCTATCAGGTCTTTCAGATATTTCTCTACTGTAGGGTCAGGATGATGGTTGGGAAAAGTACCATCCAGTTCACAGTACAATTCAATAACTTCACAACCCAGTCTCCTTAAAATTTCAGGAAGATATGGTCCGCCCGAGCCATTACCGGCATCGATCACAACTTTTACAGGGCGTTCCAACTTAATACTCTCAACAATGTAGTCCTTGTATAATTCACTCATTTTATCATTTGAAGATAATGAGCCTTTTCCCGATTCAAATTTTCCGCTCTGTATGATTTTCAGAATTTCCTGGATATCCTGTCCAAAAACACTTTGCAGACCTTGATTTAGTTTGATACCATTATATTCGGCAGGATTATGGCTGGCAGTAATCATAACTCCACCATCGGTTTTCAGATACCAGATCGAATAATACAGAACAGGCGTAGCCATAATGCCTACATCAATAACATCGATACCTGTTTCCAGTAACCCTTTGATAAATTGCTCCTTGAATCGCGGAGTACTCAACCTGGCGTCTCCGCCTATTACTGAACTTTTAAAATTCTTTTTTCTTAGATAAGTTCCGAATCCTTTACCAATCAGGTATAAAGTCTCATCAGTTAAATCTTTACCAACAATTCCACGGATATCGTATTGCCTGAATATCTGAGGATTAACCATAAAATTCTCCTTTTCATGTAACGCAAAGCTTTTACCATGCCGGATGACATGGCCTGCTTTGCGATAAACTAATATAAACTTCACAAGACCGCTTCCTTATTTATATAATAATATTTCCATTTTTTATAATTACTTATAAATCCAGCCTTAACAGGATTATTAAGAACATAATATTTCGTTTGATAATATTCTTCATCATTACGAATAACATGGTCATAATTTTCATGAAGCCAGAATTGTCCACTACGATGTAATATTTTATTAGATTCAACAGCAGTGAAGCTTTTATGTTCTTTCATAATTTTAGCTATGGATATTTGTTTTCCGAATTCATCCTTAATAGGCTTTAAAACTAAATGAACATGATTTGGCATTACTATGCAATAGTGTAATTCATACAATTTATTATGATTAAAAAGTAAACTTTCAGTTACTAATTTAGCAATTCTATCATTTTTTAACCATAATGGACCGGAAGAGTATCTATCTATGTATTCATCTTCAATCTGAAAAAGAATTTTATTGATTATCATTTCTTCCTTTTTTCTTTCTACAGGATTTACTTTTATTAATTTTCTATCAAATTCTTTTCTTTTTGAGATTAATATTTCTAATAAATCAGAGGGTAAAGAAAATGCAAGACGGTAAGTTACAAATAATATAGCATCTTCCGGCTGATAATGCGGAAGATTCCTTTTGTAGTATATCTTATGTTCTAATAATTCACTCATTTCGAATTTTATATTTTCCTTTAGTTTATAACTTCACAAACCCGAGGTTTGTGTTACCTGTAACTCAAAGCTTTTACTTTGCGAAAGACCACATTCTTTCTCTTATAACTTTCACAAACCAGAGGTTTGTGTTACCTTCAATATCAGGATAATCTTCCTGAAAGCTCTTCCTCTATGACTTATTTTGTGTTTCTCGATCTCTGTCATTTCTCCAAAGGTTCTACCGGTTTCAACCGAACGAAAAATGGGATCATACCCAAATCCATTATTCCCAAACTCTTTTGTTGTGATAATTCCTTTAACTTCACCTGTTGCTGTTCCAATTAAACCTTCAGGAGAAGCAAGAGCGACTACAGTTTGAAATTGTGCTTCTCGATTTTTAATATTTTTCATTGCATTCAACAGCTTGGTTCGGTTATCCTTGTAAGTACATTCTTCCCCAGCATAACGTGATGAATAAACTCCCGGTACTCCATTTAATGCATCAACAAATAATCCTGTATCATCTGCAAGAGTCAGTAATCCCGATTTTTTTGCACATTCCACAGCTTTTTTAATTGCATTACCTTCAATTGTATCTCTATCTTCAATAACATCAGGCAAACCGGGAATATCTAAAGCTGTTATAAACTCAAAATCAACTTCTTTGAGAACTTCCCTGATTTCTCTTATTTTGTCTTTATTCCTGGAAGCGATTAGCAACTTCATTTACCGATTCCTTTCACCCATTTTTTAATTTTTCTAAGGAAATTTTTATCCAGGAATTGTTCAGCACTTAATGAAATTTTTTGAAGTAGTTCCAAAACATCTTCATCTCCACTCCAGTTATCTAATAAAACCTGTTTATCAAGTTCATTCAAAATCAAATTCAAACCATAAACTGTAAGAACCAGGTCATCAATATAACCTATGATCGGAATGAAATCCGGAATGATATCTATAGGCATGATGATATATGCGATGATACCACCGACAAATGCTTTCTGGGTTTTAGTAACTCTTTTATCAACTGCAAGACGACACAGAAGAATGAAGAAATCAGGTAAAGTTAAAAGGTAGTTAGCTAACTTGCCACCGGTTTCACCTGTATTGTTCTTTACAAATTTATAGATCCTTTTTCTGAGAATCTCATAAAATTGAAGTTTCCTTTTGTCTTCGATGAAAACAACCTTTTCTTTAATTTTCTCTTTCTCCTGTTCAGGAATCTCTTTGGATTCAACCTGTTCAATTTTCTCATTGTTATCAGTTGCTTCATTATTACTTTTTTCGTTCATAACATCTCCTATTTTATTTCAACATCAAGGATATCTAAAAAGAATGATTAGAGCACTTTCTACTACTGAAGTGCCAGGAATAGTTGCATAAATTAAACCAGCTATTGAACCAGGTTCACCACCAATAGGTGCAGGACATTCATGCCTGTAAAACATCCAATCTTTATTAATTCGACCATGTTGATCCCACTCAATACCTGTATTTTCAGTGAATGGATTATCATCATCATCAGTACCCATATCTACCGGTTGCCCGAGAGTTGAAAAGAATATTACTTGTTGATTATCAATCGGATTATTTTGTCCATCCCTAACTGAACCCCAGATTTCAGTAAACAGACTATCCGGGCTTTCCGGATCACTCTCAAACCAATCTAAATGACATGGAACAGAAACAATATCAATAACTGGAAATTGAATTGGTAAAGTAATTTCTACTGTCTCAGCAGGTATTCCTACTATTTCTGCTTGAACTATTAAAGAATCGTTAGTGTGGGACCCATCATATTCTAAGAAAGTAAAAGCTGTTCCTGGATATGTATCCCCATATGCATCTTCATAGCCAACATGAGCAACTGCTTCAATCGTTGCCCATTCAGGATTTTCCGGTAATGAGAAATAAACACCCCAACCATCTTCAACAGGATTTCCCAGAATGTCTTCTATATATGCTGCGACTTCAATTCTCCAAAATCCATTACCCAGATTTTCACCAGTATTAATACCTCCAATTGTTAGTTCTATTGTTTCTGGTGCAAAAGTGTGAACATATATACCCTCTTTTATAATAGAGATTTCAATATTACTGGAATTGTAAGTATATACTTTAATAGAAGCAGTTCCTGGTTGATTCCCTCCATATAATGTTACAGTAGCAATACCATCAACAGTTTGAGCATAGATTGAATCAGTTGTGTTATAAACTATATTGTTTATATTAGTGCCTTCAGGTCGGGTCACAAATTTGAACCAAACCTCATAATCCCTTTGAACATTATTCCCATTGCTATCTTTCAGGGTTGCATGATATTCAGTGGGAATGAAAGGATAAAGGTGGATTTGACCTCCGATTAATGGATTATAAATGTAACTTACATCATTATAAAAAAAATCTATGCTTGCTTCAATAAAATCAGAGAATTCTTCATCAGCAAAGGCTCTGATTCGATATACATAATTATCGATAGCTATTAAATTTGAATCTATAAATGTTGTTGCATTTTCAGATAAGATTTGATAGTTCTCTTCCCATTCATTTTCACCAATTTTTCTATCTAAACGAAATCCTTCTTCTGCTGTGCTGTTATCCTGCCATGTAAGTTGTATACATTCAAGATTTATTTGTTCTAAACTAAGGTTTGATGGTGCTGTTAAGCTATCATCAGGAGATATAGTTTCTTTTGAACATGATAATATAAAAAGAACAATAATTAATATAAAATAAATTCTAATTTTCATTGTTCTCTTCTCCAATTTAAAACATTAGGGATATCTAATAAGAACGATTGTAACACTTTCATATACTGATGTGCCAAGAATAGTTGCACTAATTAAAGCAGTTGATGTCCCAGGTTCATCGCCAGCAGGTGGTGGGCATTCATACCTGTAAAATATCCAATCTTTAATAATAAGACCGGATTGATCCAATATAATCCCAGTTTGCTCAGTATGGGGATTATTATCGTCATCAGTACCCATATCTACCGGCTGTCCGAGAGTTGAAAAGAATATTACCTGTTGATTATTAATCGGATTATTTTGTCCATCGTGTATTGAAACATGAACTGTTGCAATTAGACTATCCGGGCTTTCAGGATCACTCTCAAACCAATCTAAATGACCTGGAACAACATAAATATCAATAACTGGAAATTGAATTGGTAAAGTAATTTCTACTGTCTCAGCAAGTATTCCTCCTATTTCAGCTTGAACTAATAAAGAATCGTTAGTGTGGGAACCATCATATTCTAAGAATGTAAAAGCTGTTCCTGGATATGTATCCCCATTTGCATCTTCATTACCAACATAAGCAGCAGCTTCAATCATTGCCCATTCAGGATTTTCCGGTAATGAGAAATAAACAGCAGTTCCATCTTCAACAGGATTACCAGATATATCAGCTATCATAGCTGTTACCTGTAATCGCCAGATACCACCCCCCATATCTTCTGCAGTATTGATCCCTCCAATTGTTATATTTATTGAATTCGGGATTCCGGAATAAATTATTATGTTAGATTGCACAATTGATATTTCCGCATTTTCAGAATTGTAAGTATATACTTTAATAGCAGCAGTTCCAGGCTGACTTCCAGCATTTAACGAAACAACGGCAATACCATTATAAGACAGAACTGAGATGGAATCTGTTGTATTATACAGTATATTATTTATATTAGTACCCTCAGGTCTGTACATAAATTTGAACCAAACATCATAATCCCTTTGAACATAATTTCCATTGCTATCTTTTAATGCGACCCTATACTCATATGATTCATAAGATGGAAGAATAATCATTCCTGTAGATAACGGCTCTATAAAACAAACATCATAATAAAAAAAATCTATGCTTGCATCAATAAAATAAGAGAATTCTTCAATAGCAAAGGCTCTGATTCTATATACATAATTATCTATAGCTATTAAATTTGAATCTATAAATGTCGTTGAGTTTTCAGATAAGATTTGATAGTTTTCTTCCCATTCATTTTCACCAATTTTTCTATTTAAATGAAATCCTTCTTCTGCTGTGCTGTTATCCTGCCAGGTAAGTTGTATACATTCAAGATTTATTTGTTCTAAACTAAGGTTCGATGGTGCTGTTAAGCTATCATCGGGAGATATAGTTTCTTTTGAACATGACAATATAAAAAGAATAATGATTAATACAAAATAAATTCTAATTTTCATTATTCTCTCCATCAAGGATATCTAAAAAGCGTTATAGGGATTTCATTTTCTACTGAAGTTCCGGGAATAGATACAATTATCGTTCCAGTTATTGTTCCAGGTTCATCACCAACAGGTGGTGGGCATTCATCCCTGTAAAACATCCAATCTTTATCAATTCGACCATGTTGATACAATATAATTCCAGTTTGCTCAGTATAGGGATTATCATCGTCATCAGTACACATATCTACCGGCTGCCCGAGAGTTGAAAAGAATATTACTTGTTGATTATCAATTGGATTATTTTGTCCATCGTG
Source organism: Candidatus Cloacimonadota bacterium (assembly GCA_030620155.1). Taxonomy (GTDB): domain Bacteria; phylum Cloacimonadota; class Cloacimonadia; order Cloacimonadales; family TCS61; genus JAUXFF01. Next base: position 15,101 of record JAUXFF010000001.1, read on the forward strand.
TATTGTAATATGAAATGATGCTATTAGACTATCCGGGCTTTCCGGATCACTCTCAAACCATGCCAAAGAGTCATGTTGATTCATTGGAATAATATCCATAACAGGAAATTGAATTGGTAGAATAACTTCTTCCGTTTCGATAAATATTCCTGCTGCTTCAACTTGAATTAATAAAGTATCGTTAGTGTGGTAACCATCATATTCTAAGAATGTAAAAGCTGTTCCTGGATATGTTTCTCCATTTTCATTTTCATTGCCTACATAAGCAGAAGCCTCAATCGAAGCCCATTCAGGATTTTCCGGTAAAGAGCAATAAACAGCAGTTCCAAGAGCTACAGAGTTACCATACATATCAGTTATCATAACTGCTACCTGTAATCGCCAGAAACCACCACTAATATCTTCTGCAGTACTAATTCCTCCAAGTGTTACATCTATTGAATTCGGGGCTCCGGGATGAATTACTATGTCAGAGTGCGTAGTTGATATTTCTACATTTTCAGAATTGTAAGTATAGGCTTTTATTGCTGCTGTTCCGGGTGTATTACCCGCATTTAAAGTTACAGAAGCAATTCCGTTTTCAGATTGAACAGAGATAGAATCATTGGTATTGAAAATAATATTATTGAAATTTGTTCCTTCCGGTTTATAAAGAAATTTAAACCATACATCAAATATTCTTTGAACATAATTTCCATTACTATCTTTTAATGCTACCCTATACTCAAATGATTCATTAGGTAAAAGATCAATTATTCCGGTAAAGAACGGCTCTATAAAACTAACATCATTATAAGAAAAATTTATTTCAGATCCAACATAACCTGAAATAATTTCATCTCTAAAGGCATATACACGATAATAATAAGTATCTATAGTAAAAAGATTAGAATCTATAAATGTCGTTGAGTTTTCAGATAAGATTTGATAGTTTTCTTCCCACTCATTTTCACCAATTTTTCTATCTATTCTGAATCCATCTTCATCTGAACTGTTATCTTGCCAGGTAAGTTGTATACTTTCAAAACCTATCTGTGATAGAACAAGATCCGTTGGTGCAGAAAGGATGTAATCAGTTTCAGTTGTTTTTTTAGAACATGATATTATCAAAAACAAAATTATAAATAGTATTGAGAATTTTTTATACTTATTCATTTTAAAAAATCAATAAGGTTGGAATTTCAACTCAACCCCGCTAAAATCTGACTGGTTTTATCAACCTTTGTTTTAACCTCATTATACTTTTCCTGTTCTTTCTTGACTATATGATAAGGAGCATTAGCTAAGAACTTCTCATTATGTAACTTAGCGTTGATAACTTGAAGTTCTTTCTCAAGTCTGGAAAGTTGTTTTTCCAGCTTTGTTTTTTCAGCGTTCAGATCAATAAGACCTTCCAATGGCAAATAAATTTCGATGTTTCTAACAACTGCTGCAATACTGGATTTTGGTTTTGAAATGTCAACTCCAATTTTAATATTAGAAACTTTCGCCAGTTTCTGAAAATAATTTTTATATGATTCAATGAGTGTTATCTGTTTTTCTTCGGATACTTTAACTATTGCTTCGATTTCCAGTCCCGGAGCAAGATTTACCTGTTTACGCAGATTTCTGATAGCCACAATCGATTCCTGGATCAGTTTCATTTCTTTATCTATCTTTCTATTTATCAAAGACTTATCCTGCTGCGGGAAGGCAGCCAGAACTATTGTTTCTTCTTCCATCGGGAAATAATTCTTTATTCCTTGCCAGATTTCTTCAGTAATGAAAGGCATTATGGGTTGCAGTAATCGCATGGAAGTTTGAAGAACATCTAAAAGGATATATTTTGCTGTAAGTTGAGCTTGTTTATCGTCATTATTATAAATTCTATCTTTGGAAAGTTCCAGATACCAACTGCAGAATTCTTTCCAGATGAAATCCATCAAAACATTAGCAGCATCATTTAACCTGAGAGATTCATAGTTCTTTTCAACTTCAGAGATAACTTCGTTTAATCTACTGTATATCCATTTATCCGCAAGTTCAAGTTTATATCCTTCGACTGAGTCTGTCCTGAGCGTAGACGAAGGGCTCAGGATGACATTCCTTGATGGAAGCCCTTTTATCTTTTCTGCATTCATCATTATAAAACGATAAGCATTCCATATCTTATTAGCAAAATTTCTTCCTGTTTCCAGGATAGAATTAGAATAATAACTATCTTGTCCTTTAGGTGTGTTGAAGATCATACCGAAGCGAAGAGCATCTGCTCCAACTTCATTAATAATATCTATTGGATCAGGAGAATTTCCGAGCGATTTACTCATTCTTCTTCCAATTTCATCTAAAACCATTCCATGGAGAAGAACAGTATCGAAAGGTATTTTATCTTTGAATTCCAATGTAGCCATAATCATCCTGGCAACCCACAGATAGATGATATCCGGTGCAGTAACCAGCAAATTAGTGGGAAGGAAATAATTCAGTTCTTCGGTTTCTTCGGGCCAGCCTAAGGTTGAAAATGGCCAGAGCCAGCTTGAGAACCATGTATCGAGCACATCTTCATCTTGTTTGAATTGATTATGCCCACATTTTGGACAGGTCTCAGGTTCCTCTTTAGCAACTACGATCTCTTCACAGTTCCGGCAATAATAAACCGGTATTCTGTGGCCCCACCAGATTTGACGCGATACACACCAATCCCGAACATTTTCCATCCAATGCAAATATACTTTTATCCATCTCTGTGGCTGAAATTTTATCTGTCCGTCTTTAACAACCTCAATAGCTCTTCTGGCAAGAGGTTTCATCTTAACGAACCATTGGTCAGAAAGATATGGTTCGATAATCGTATCACAACGATAGCACTGTCCAACAGCAAGCTCGTGAGGTTTTATCTCTCCCATAAGTCCTTTTTCTTTTAATCCTTTAACAATTTTATCACGTGCTTCAAATCTATCCAGACCCATAAATTCTTTTCCTGCATTTTCATTCATTACGCCATGTTCGTCAATAACTATAACCTGCTCAAGATCATGTCGCAAACCGATCTCATAATCATTTGGATCATGAGCTGGTGTAACTTTCACGCAACCGCTTCCAAATTCCATATCAACAAACTCATCTGCAATAATTGGAATTTCGCGTTCAATAAACGGTAGCACAACAGTTTTACCAACAAAGGCTTTATACCGTTCATCTTCAGGGTTTACAGCTACAGCAGTATCTCCGAGCATAGTTTCGGGTCGTGTTGTTGCCACTGTAACATATCCTTTTCCATCCTTGAAAGGATACCTGAGATCCCAGAGATAACCTTTTTCATCTTCATGCTCAACTTCATCGTTCGAAAGTGCTGTAACGCACCGCGGACACCAGTTGATAATACGTTTTCCTTTATAAATAAGCCCTTTTTCATATAGTTTTACGAAAACTTCTTTAACTGCTTTTGAAAGTCCTTCATCCATTGTGAATCTCTGTTTTGTCCAATCACAGGAACAACCAAGTTGCTTTAATTGTTCTATTATTCTATCACCTTTTTCTTCTTTCCATTTCCAGATACGTTTTATCAATTCTTCTCTACCAATTTCATGACGTGTTTTTCCTTCTTTTGTTAGTTCTTTTTCGACCATGTTCTGAGTGGCGATACCAGCATGATCAACACCTGGAAGCCATAAAGTGGGGATTCCTGTCATTCTTTTATAACGTATCATCACATCCTGAAGAGTATTATTCAAAACATGTCCCATATGCAAAATATTTGTAACATTCGGCGGTGGAATTAAAATTGTAAAAGGTTTTTTATTTTTTACTATTTCTGGCGTAAAATAACCTTTTTCTATCCAGTGTTTATACCATTTTTTTTCAATTTTCTGTGGTTCATAGTTTTTATTTATTTCCATATTATTCCTTTTTGGCCACTGACTTACACTGACTATCACTGACTTTTAATTCCTCTTATTTTTAAAAATTATTTCCGTCTGTGTTTGTCTGCCTGCCTTGCCGTAGTTTTGTCGTAGGCAGGTGGCTACTTTTTTTGGCCACTGACTTACACTGACTGATCACTGACTTTTGTTATTTTTTATCATTGACTTTTCTAAAAAAACAAATAATTTCTTTTTCTGTGAAATATCTGTGTTTGTCTGTGGCTACTTTTTTTGACCACTGACTTACACTGACTGATCACTGACTTTTTTCTGTTAATGTTTGTTTCAGTCTATAATTAAAATATTCTTCTTTTAAATTCAAGTTTACTTCCAAAATTAACTATCAGTCCAATTCTAATTCCGGTTGCTTTTAAGTAATTCAATAATTGAGCTTCATGTTGTGAATTCAGAGTACTAACTGCTTTTATTTCAATTATTACTTTATCTTCTACAACAAGGTCAGCACGGAATTTTCCAATTATTGTTCCTTTATAATTAACTTTGATTTCTTTTTCGAAATTAACCTTTAAACCTATATTTTTCAATTCAATTATCAAAGCCTTAACATATACAAATTCTAAAAACCCAGCTCCTAATTCGTCATAAACAACATAAAAACATTTGATAATTTTCTCTGTTAAATCTGAATACAAATACTTCTTAACCATCATAAGTCCTTAATTATTTTGTTTTATTACAGTCAAATTATATTTATTTTTTCCGTCTGTGTTTCTCTGTGTAAGTCTTGTGGCTTTTTTAGCCACTTGACTTACACTGACTTTAATTCTTCTTATTGTACGATACTTATCTTTGTCTGTGCCCTTCGTGGCTAATCTTTTCCTTCACTTTTTCAATAAAAAATCTATGAGAAGGAAATGCGATATCAGGTAAATTATCCAGCTTCACATAACGCGCTTCAGCAGCGTCATCACCAGCCTGAAGCTTACCTCCAGTGACCTTCATAAGAAAGCCAAAAGAAATTACTTTTTCATATATTGGAGAAAAATCTGTGTAATATCCCAGGGATTCTTCGACAGTTCCATCAAGACCTGTTTCTTCTTTCATTTCCTCAATAGCGGTAGTTTCAGGATCTTGATTTATTTCAATGTATCCACTTGGTAAAGCCCATTCATTGGGATTCGGTGGGAATTTTCTCTTAATGATTACAATTTCTGATTTGTTGTTAATTATAACGCAAGCAGAAGCTGGAATTGGATTTTTGTAATAAGTCCATCCGCAATTATTGCAATGTGGTCGCATTTTATTTTCCGGGTCTTTTTTAAGTGTTAGAACGGCTCCACAACGTATACAATAATTTATATCCTGGTAAGACTTTTTAAAGATTTCCATTTTAACTTTTTACAATAAAGTCAATCTTAACAAGGCAATTATCTTCATAAATATAAATACATTTTTCAATTAGATCAAAATCGCTGACAAAATGAATTTTATTCTTTGATACATAAGTTGCAAGAGACTCACCAGTGATGTTATTTAATGCTGTTATAGAATTATCGGACAGTAACAAAATTATACTACTATCAAGTCGTCTATATTTATCAAGAGAAATTTGAAATATGGAATTAAATTCATAATCAATATGAGGATTACAATTAAGATTTCTTTCCCAGATATCAGTTCCAAGATCGCGATGTAAACAAAACATTTTATTACCTTCTATCACAACCAATAACCGGTTAGCATCCAGTAGTTCAATACCGATTATCCCTTCTTCAAACACCCTTTCCCATTTAAGGATACCTGGTTTTTTGCTTATTGATTTCAATGTGTTTTCAGAAATAAGATACATCTGTTTATGGTCAAATACAGGTTTAAGAGATAATTCGAAATCCAATTCCCGTGACCATTCTTTCTTTAGAGTTATTTTCTGACCTGGTAATAAATTCAAATCATAAGTTTCTTTCAGAATATCATTTAGCAATTCTTGAGATTGTTCCTGGATTTCAAGAAATTTTTCCATTAACTCATTTCTTACGAATTCTGAGCTTCTTTGTTTTTGTATGAATTGCTGTTCTGCAAACCAGTTCTTACCATAAAAAACATAAATAACAGATAAAATAATCACTACTATCAGAATAATTGATGTAATTCTTATTTGCATAATTTTTTCCAGAGCTTTTTAATCCGGGATTCTCTTTCACGACTAGTGAATTCTTGGGAGCAAAGGATAACATATGGAAAACTTTGGATTTTAAATAATTTCCTGATTTTTCTTTTAATATTTAATATCGTAATTCCAGAAGCAATTTTATCTGCCTCTAATGATGGAATGGAAAATAGTAAGGAATTTTTATCAAGTAAAGGTTTGTTAATCTTAACATTAATATCTTCATCCCTACTTCCCAATAGAAAGAGATCTTTTTTTGTTTTTATTTTAAAATTATCCCAGCTTTTACCAATATATTCCAATTTATTTTCCTTGATAATACCGCAAAGCATTCTTCCAAATTGAACTATGAATATATCTTCATTTATTGTTATTATTAAAATGACTGAAGTACCAAACTCATAATTTTCTTTATCTAAAAACTTAGAGAATAGCTGCCAGTTTTGTTCAATAAAAAATTCAGTTAATTCACTTTCTAATTCTTCCGGAGGAACCATTTCAATTTCCAGTTTACATAAGTTATTTATAAGGTGTGAGTTAATACTTCTTAGAAATTTTGTATCAGTAAGATTATAAGTTAATAATATTATATTTATATTTTGATCTTTAAATATATTTACATATGATAAATTGCTTTTAATAGTATCTGAAATATCTAATATTTTATACATAATTTAACTCCACCATTTAATAAAGCTTCTATAGAATACTCTTATTAATGTAGGTATATCCATAAGCATATTAGTATAAGAAGCATTAGCTAAAGGACAATAACATTCTTTATTCTTGATAGACTTTCTCTCTTTTTTGAATTTATCATTAAACCAGATTTTCTTGAAATTATAATCATTTTTTCTAAGATTGCCAAGTGATTCTGCTTTAATACAACATGACCATACATCTCCTTCAGGAGAAATATGTACGGAAGCTATTCCAGAAAAACAGGGAATAATCTGTGTTTTATCTCGTAAGATCTTTTTTACTAAGTCATAGTATTCAATCCTGAAAGCCTGGGTTATTTTATTCATTCCAGAAAATTCTTCATTTTTAATCCTATGAATTAAGAAATCAATAGCAGTTCTATATGAAAGGAGCTGAGGAGTAATTTTTTTATACATCGTATCCAGTTCATTTCTTTGTTCTGCAATTTCAGTAATATATGAATCAGGTTTAAGACTCATCAAATCAGTAGCAATTTTAGAAAAATCATGAACATTGAATTTTGAAATTACCGTATGAATTCCCACTGAAACATTTTTAAATGAAAGCTCTTTAAGTTTATGAAATACCGTCATTATTTTTTTATAATTACCGGGAACCTGTCTTATTTTATCATGTTGTTCCCCAACTGCGTCAATAGAAAGATTTATAATAATTTGAGTTTTAGAACAGAATTGTGCGATTTCAGAAACATTTTTAACAATAGCATCTACCAGAATACCATTTGTAGGAATATTTATAATTTTAGGTTTAGAATATTTATAAATTATTTTACAGATATCAACAATATCCTTTCTTAAAAAAGGTTCTCCCCCACTTAATGTTATCCAATAGGGTGAATGACCGATTTTTTTTAATATCTTTTCATATTCGGATAATGTTAAATTATCTGCTTTTTTATTGTAGACAAAGCAGGTTTTACATCTTGAATTACATGTGTAAAGTAAGCTCAATGTATAATTCATGGGCATAAGTTTCGGGAATCCAAAACTACGAAAACATTTATAAGTGAAAATTTTTGGTAACAATTCAAACATTTTTTAATTCTCGCGTTTCAGATTTTTAGTTGATTTTGCAATTTCCCATTTAAATGGATTTTTCTTTTTAATTTTCAGATCAAACCAGCCCATTATTCTACTATAGATTTCAACTAGTATGGTTCCAATTAGAAAAAAAACTTTAAAGGGATTTTCAAGTATTTCGGAAACAGCTAATTTTAATAAAATATTTCTATTTTGAGACGCAACGGAATAATTTTCTGTTTCTTTTAGCCATATATGCCCGGAAGCTATTCTTCTGCGTTGTTTGATAAAGTCTTTTAAATTTTCCGGACCTTTGTTGTGTACAATAGCATCAGGGATATACTTAAGTTCCAATCCTTTTTCCCTCATTAAAGCTTCGATACTGGCTTCGTCAACAGCACTTTTTTCAGGAATCTCGTTAAATATTTTTCTAAAAGCCACCATCTCACCTAATTTAGGTGATATCATAGCCATTTTATGATGAAGCTTCCATAAAAGGTTTACACTGTATCCAACAAATGTTCCCGGATCGTTTTCAGGAACAGGTCTACCACCTGTCATGCCGGTTTTCTCTATGAAAAATGGGATAACAAATTTTTCGACAGTATCTTTAGCTGGTATTGTATCACCACTCTCAATAATCAAAATATCAGATGATGCAGCTTTAATGAATTTATTAATAGCAGAAGACTTACCTCTTCTTTCCGGTTCTGTTATCAAAGAAATTTTGGGATATTTATCAACATACTTTCGTACGATTTCATCAGTACCATCAGTTGAAGCGCTGGACACAACAATAATTTCAGCAATTATAACTTTCTCAAGTTCCTGGTTCAATAAAGCATTCAGCAATTTAGCGATATTTGATGCCTCGTTATGAACTATAATTCCTATACTGCATTTAAGTTTTATTTTCATTTTGTCCTTCTACAACAGCGTTTAGAATACCATTAATGAATTTTCCCGAACTTTCGGAACAATATTTTTTAGAAATTTCGATCGCTTCGTTTATGATAATCGGCGGGGCTGTATCTGTAAAAAGTAATTCATAAACCCCAATTCTTAAAATACTTTTATCTAAAAATGCAATTTTATTAAAAGACCAATTTTTTGTATTTTTCTCTATTATTTTGTCAATTTTATCAATATTTTCTAACAAATGTATTAAGATTTTTTCAGCAAATTCGAAAATTTGACTATCACTCTTTATATTTTTATTATTTGTAATCTCTAACAGTTTTTCATAAAAGACAGAAGAAGTATCCCTTGGAGAGATATCTGACTCAGAATCAAAATACTCTAGAGAATATAAAGTTTGTAAAGCTACCTCTCTGCCTTTTCTTCTATTGCCCATAATTAAAGAACTCCATAAACTTAATTACATAAACGAGTCCTGCAAAATTTATGGAAAATTTCAAAAACCATTAAAATGGTTGAAATTTTCATGTTGAAGTTTGCTAGATCCCCACAACTGACCCCAATATACATCAGGGCAAGAGTTGTGGGTTAATTCGATACATATTATTGTATTTCCGGCAGCTGCCGGATCAACTGTGGGTCAAAAAACCACATAAACCATACAATAACCGCTTCACTTGTCCCGTTAAATCCTTTTTCATTTAACTGGGAACGGTTTCCACTTCTATTTTGCAGTTCCCTTTTAATTACATAATCCCCAAAATTTATACCAGAGAAAAAAAGAAGAACTTTATTGCAAGATATTTTTAGAGATTCTAAAAACTCGTGTTTACGAAGATTTTATATTTGACAATAAATCGCTTATATTTTAATAAAAATAGAGATTTATTAAGTATAAACTTAAAGGATAAAAATATAAGGAGATTGTATGCAGAAAATTTTTGTGTTAGATACTAATGTTCTGATTCATAATCCACAATCCATGTTTTCATTTGGAGAATGCCTTGTCGTAATTCCTATTGTTGTAATTGAGGAAATTGATAATTTTAAAAAGGGAATAGATGAAAAAGGAAGAAATGCCCGTCAGATCGGACGATATCTGGATAAGTTACGTGAAGATGGTTCTTTGCAGAAAGGAGTAAAAACTGAGAGTGGTGGAATTATCCAGGTTGTGATAAGTCGTAAGGTTTCTGAAACAACAAATGAAATATTAATTACTGACACAAATGATAATCTTATCATAGGAACTGCTCTTTACATTAAAAAGAAGAATCCCGATAAACGTGTTGTTTTAATTTCCAAAGATGCAAATGTTCGCATAAAAGCAGATGCTGTAGGCTTAGCTGCAGAGAATTATGAGTCAGATAAGATCAATTTCCAGGAATTATATACCGGTTATGTAAATATTAAAGTTAATAAGAAAATTATTGATGAACTTAAGGAAAAGGAATTCTTAAAAAATAGATTTGAAGTCAATAATAATGGTACATTCTTCCCTAATCAGTTTATAAGATTTTGTAAAAATATCGAAGATGAGAAAGCAGAATTAATCGTTCGATATTCACCTGAAGATAATGTACTTTATCCACTAACTTTCTACACTGGTCAGGAACTTTTTGGTATTAAAGCAAGAAACGATGAACAATTTATGGCATTTGAGTTACTTTTAGATACTTCAGTAAAACTAGTAAGCCTGGTTGGAAAAGCAGGTACGGGGAAAACATTAATTGCTTTAGCTGCAGGTTTAAACCAGGTTGTTGAACAAAATAATTTTACGCGGTTAGTAGTTTCCAGACCTATATCACCAATTGGTAAAGATATCGGATACTTACCCGGCACAAAAGCAGAAAAATTTAATCCCTGGATGCAACCCATATATGACAATATGGAAATATTATTATCACAAAAAAATGATCGGGTTGACAATGATAATGGTAAGATTTTCGGGAAGAAACAACCGCAATTAAAAGATTATCTGGATTTTGGATTTATAGAGTTGGAACCTTTAACGTACATTCGTGGAAGAAGTTTACCAAATCAATTTCTTATTATTGATGAGGCTCAAAATCTTACTCCGCATGAAATGAAAACCATAATTACACGAGCTGGGGAAGGCACTAAAATAGTAATTACCGGAGATCCTTACCAGATCGATATACCATATTTAGATTCAGAGAGTAATGGCTTAAGCATTGCAGTTGAGAAATTGAAAAATGAAAATATCGTAGGACATATTACACTGGAAAAAGGAGAAAGATCATTACTGGCTAATATTGCTGCTAAGTTCTTTTAATCAGCCACTGCCTTCGATAAAACTACGGCAATGCAGGCTGAATTGCACAGGATTTTAACAGACAGAAAAAATAATAAAATAATTATAAATAAAAAATTATCTAAAAGCCACTGCTAAAGAGGGCAGGTGACACGAGGTAAAGATGCAAAACGACAGAAGCTGGACAGAGATCAATCTTACAAATTTTGAACATAATCTTAAAGAACTAAGAAATTTTTTATCTCCCGGTATAGAGATAATGCAAATTGTAAAAGCTGATGCGTATGGACATGGAGCTTTTCAAATTGCTGAAAGAGCAGTTAAATGTGGAGTGACATTTTTAGGAGTTGCTAATGTAGATGAAGGGATGCTACTGAGATACCAGGGAATAGAAATACCAATTCTTATTTTATCACCCTCTTTAGAAAATGAAATTGAAAGAATCATAGGATCAGGATTAACTCCATCCGTTTCTACAGTTGATTTTGCTGAAAAATTGGGTAATTATACTAAATCTAAGGATATTAGAATAAAGATCCACATAAATATTGATACAGGTATGGGAAGAAGCGGTATTTATGCTAAAGAAGCCATTGAAATCATCAAAAAAATAAGAAACCTGGAAAACCTGGAAATTGAAGGAATATTTTCTCATTATTCAGCAAGTGAAAATGATCAAAAATACACTCAGGATCAGTTAAAAAAATTCAAACAGATTTTATCTCAACTGGATTTTTCCCCTGAATATACTCATATCTCCAATAGCAGCGCGGTAATAACTTCAAAAGACGATTTTTCAAACTTAGTGAGAATCGGTCTGCTTTCCTATGGAGTTTATTCAGACAAATCCCTCGAAGAAAAAGTTAATTTAAAACCTGTAATGACCTTCAAATCCAGAATCAGTCAGATAAAAATAGCAGACAAAGGGGAATCGATAGGGTATAACAGAACTTATATTGCTTCCAAAAAAATAAAATATGCCATATTACCCGTTGGTTATGCTGATGGTTACGATTTTATGCTTTCTAATAAAGGAAAGGTTCTCATCAAAGAAAAAATCTGCAACATAGTCGGGAAAGTAAGTATGGATATGATCGCAGTTGATGTTTCAAATCTAAATAAAATTGATGTAAATGATAAAGTAATTCTTTTAGGAGATGAAAATAGTAATTTAAGAGCAGAAAATTTAACCGGACTTTTTAATGGTTCCAGTTATGAAATCTTATGCCAGGTAGGTAGAAGAGCAAAAAGATATTATAAAGATAATGGAAAAATTATAGACTCCTCTCCCCTATTAAGAAGAGATTTTGTTTCTACTGATTATTCGGATGAAAAACTGAATTTCATTATTGAAACCGCTATTGAACAGCGTCTACAAAGTAAAGAAATAGCAAATCTTATTTATTCAGATGTTTTAAAAAGATTTTTCGCAGAAAGGGATAAAGAAATTTGTTATAGGAATAATTTTGTTCATACTATCGAATTTAAGGAAACCAAAAGCGCATTTCTAAAAGATTATTTTCTAGTAAATACGACTCTTACTTTTAATAAGAAATTACAGAATGATTATTTTTATGTAGCTTGTGCAAAAAATGAAAATCTTCTTGAAAAATATTTTTTAAGAAAAGATGTGGAATATCGCTGGTTACTGGATAATAACTTTGATCTTGAAACTGAGTTTTTCGATATTACTTCAGTAAAAATCAATGAAATTGAACTTTATAATGATATAAAAATCAGCGGTGGATGTATTGAAATCCGATGTTATCATCAAAAATTAAAAGAACTTGTCGGCAAAGAAGTAAATTTCTCTATTTCTACGAGAACTTATTACCCCCAAAGCTCTCATCAATTATCAGTCTATATAATCGAGATGACCCAGGGTGTTAATATCGAGTTCATTTTTAATAAATTATTGCAAAAAGTTGAAGCTGTACCTATTTTTTCAGGTAGAAATAAATTTCCTCAAATAGAAAACAAGAAAGACAGTATTTCTATCTCATCTCAAAAAGACGAGTGGATATTTCCCAATAGTGGTGTGGTGTTTGTTTATTAAGAAAATTTAGCAACGAACCTGTCTTCGTTACACTTCGCCATGGCAGGCAAAACTAACTGAAATTAACAATGAAAGACCTTGCGAACGGTTGAATGGGAGTGGATACAATATTTGAAAAAAAAGATTGTTTAATCAATTTTCCGAAATTTCTTACAGGTGTCATTCTCACGAAAGTGGGAATCCGGCAACCGCTGGATATTTAACAGGTCCGTGACGGGAAAACATATGTGAAAACAGTAGTTCGATATATTATATCACCCCTTCAGGGTGAAGTGGGTAATGATATGTACGTCAATCCCGATGTTAACACATCGGGTTAAATTATTGCACCCCTTAGGGGTTTTACGAGATATTTATAAAACCTCGAAGAGGTTAAATCTTTTAGCAGGATGTGTCAACATCCTGATAAAAAGATAATATATGTTCAAACTCCGAAGGAGTGACATCAAGTCCAGATGTATCTTTCATCATCGGATATATTATATCACCCCTTCAGGGTGAAGTGGGTAATGATATGTACGTCAATCCCGATGTTAACACATCGGGTTAAATTATTGCACCCCTTAGGAGTTGGGTCTTTATTTATTCTACGTTAGTACGCTCCGCTGGAGTTTGATCTGTTTTATTGATATTTTTATTACAAATAGGTGACTCCGACGGAGTCATTTTTTATTAAGTTTCTTCTCCAGAGGGGCATTCTATTTGTAAAATTTACGAATTCAACGATTTATTAATTCCTTTTACATCATAGACAAGTTTCTCATCTTCCATAAAAGACGCAATTATCTGTAATCCAAGAGGAAGCCCATTTTGAGAAGTTCCTGCAGGAATAGTGATTGTTGGTAATCCTGAATATGTCCAAGGGAGATTCATTGCCGGATCTCCGGTTGAGTTTATTCCTTCGGGTGCATCTGTTGTTGTCGAAGGAGTGATCCATAGGTTGAATTTAAATTTATTTTTAAGTTCTTCCAGTTCTTTCCTTAAAATAACCTGCCCTTCACGAGCTTTATTTAGATTCTGTTTTGTAACTTTTTGTCCTTGTTGAATAAATTCTTTAGTGGCTTTTCCATATAATTTTTTATACTTTTTAAACCAATTTATATGAACTTGTGCCATCTCAGCAGAAATCATCAATCTATGTTGAAAATTGATATTATCTATATTATCAAATGTTTTGATATGTTTGATCACATATCCTGCTTTTTGAAGTTTTGCTAATTGAGTTTCAAAAACATTCAAACTTTTTTGCGATGATTGGTAAAGATAATTTCCTTCAGGAACCGCTAAAACAGGCATTTTTTCAGAAAATTTATAATTCGAATTCCAATCCTGGCAGAGAATTGAAGCGATTATATCTATACCTTCAATATCCTGTGTAAAAAAACCAATATGGTCAGCAGATTGAGAAAAAGGTACAATTCCATCAGCTGAAATGCGTCCGTAACTTGATTTAAAACCAATAATACCACAATATGATGCAGGTCGAGTTATAGAACCAATAGTTTGAGTACCTAGTGCTAAAGGACAAAAACTTGCTGACACCGCTGCTGCGGAACCACTGCTGGAACCTCCGGGAGTGTGATTCAAATTTCGCGGATTTCGTGTAGGTCCGGGTTCCTGATAAGCAAACTCAGTAGTATGGGTTTTTCCTAAAATTAAAGCACCTGCATTTCGCAGCTTTGTAACACAGGAAGCCTCTTTGCTAAAAAACAATTTTTCAGGAAGTTTAGAGCCCGCTTTTGTCAGAAAACCATCCACATAAAAAATATCTTTTACACTAACAGGAATTCCAAATAATATCGGTCTTGTTTTTTGGTCAGGAAATTTCTGATAAAGTTGTTTTAATTCTTTATGTAATCTTTTTTGTCTATCGTGTTCCGGAAGAAATGCTTTGATTATTGAGTCCCATTTATCAAGTTTATCACAAAGATCATCGATCAATTTTTCAGGTGCAAGTTCTTTTTTCCGCAGTTGAAAAATTGTTTCTGATAAAGAACATTTGGAAATATATTTCATTCAGATCACACCGTCTTTTTTCAGTTGCTCTATCTTATCATCATCATAACCGAGATATTTGTTCAGGATTTCTTTTGTGTGCTCACCGATTTCAGGAGCGTGTTCGCGCTTAGTTTCTTCCGGAATCGATGTCATCTTGATCGGATTACCTGTAATTTTAGTTGTTCCTGCTTTTTCATCTTTTACTTCTACGATCATATTCCTGAAAAGGATCTGCTTGTTTGTCATTACTTTATCCATCGAATTTATCGGTCCGCAGGGAATTCCCTTACTTGCAAATTGCTGAATCCATTCGGATGCGTTTTTTTCTAGAAACATTTTCTCAAGTATGGGAATGATTATTCCCAGGTTTTTTGTTCTATCGTCATTTGTGGTAAACCTGGCATCATTGATCAGGTCTTTCCTCTCGATAACATTGCAGAATTTTTTCCAGAGATTGTCATTTCCTAAAGCCAGCACAAAGTAGTCATCATTTGCTTTGAATGCCTGAAAAGGAGTAATCGTCGGATGTCGATTGCCTACAGGTTTGGGCGGTTTTCCATCAACTTGATAACGTACTAAAGCATTTTCCAATAAAGCTACCTGGCAGTCCAGCATCGCAACATCAATTTTTTGACCGACACCGGTTTTTTCTCTTTGATACAAAGCCGAATTTATTCCAATTGCTGTAAACAGGGAAGTGCCAATATCACCAATCGACATTCCAACTCTTGTGGGTGGAGTATCCTGCCAACCGGTAATACTCATCATTCCACCCATTGCCTGAACTAACATATCATAAGCAGGTTTGTGAGAATCCGGACCTGTGTGACCAAAACCGGAAGCAGCAGCATAGATCAACCTGGGATTTATCTTTTTAAGAACATCATAACCAATGCCCAGTTTTTCCATAGTTCCGGGACGAAAATTTTCTATTAAAATATCAAATTTCTTCACCATTTCTTTGAGAATTTTTATCCCTTCATAAGATTTCAGATTTAGAGTTATACTCTTTTTCCCTCTGTTTATGCTGATGAAATAAACACTTTGTTCGTTTTTGAAAGGACCATAATGGCGGGAATCATCACCTTTTTCTGGTAATTCTACTTTGATAATTTCTGCTCCCAACTCACTTAAAATCATCGTGCAGTAAGGACCGGCAAGAATCCGGGAAAGATCCAGAACTTTTATTCCTTCTAATGGTTTGGGCATTTATTTCTCTCCTTTTTTCAGGATTGCCAAAGCAACTTTTTCAGCTGTAATCGGCATGGATTTAATTCTAATCCCAAGAGCGTCCTCGATAGCATTTGCGATCATTGGTGCAGCCGGAAGCATTGTGTGTTCTCCTATTCCTCTTGCACCAAACGGTCCATCAGGTTGAGGAACCTCAATAATAATAGGTACTATCTCATCAGGAATATCCATTGAGGTTGGAATCTTATAATCTGTGAAATTCGGATTAAGCATTTTCCCTTTATTATCAAATCTCATATCTTCATAAAGAACAGTAGCCAGACCCTGCATGAGACCACCTGTAACCTGTCCTTTAACCAGATCAGGGTTGATAGCTTTCCCAGCATCAACAGCTTCCACAACTTTAAGAACCTTCATTTTCCCGGTTTCTTTATCTATTTGAAGGATCACAGCAGCTGCACCCACTGTATAATGTACATTCGGATGTCCTCCCTGGCTTGTTTCTGGATCTGCATCTGTTGAAGTAAATTCCGGCATAAAAGTTCCTCTTCCTGTTATTGGACCTCCCTTAAATGTTCCATCTTCCACCTGGATGCCATTTATTACAAAATCTTTTAAAGCCAATTCAAAATCAGGTTTTGTTCTGCTTTTAACCTTTTCATCTTCCAGATAAATCGTATCCCTGTCGAGATAATGAGTTCTTTCGATCAAGTCATAAATTTGTTCTCTGGCATCAAGAGCAGCTTTCTTAACAGCATTTCCACAAGACCAGGTTACATGAGAAGCAACTGTCTGCCACTCATATGGATTTCTATCAGTATCAGGACGTTCAACTCTTATTCTGGAAGGTGGAATGGAAAGGATTTCAGCAGCAATTTGAGCCATAACAGTTAGATAACCCTGTCCAATATCCATTCCTGATACAAGAATATTGATACTTGCATCTTCATTGAATTTCAGAAATGCAGAAGAAGAAGCATTGGGAGGCATGGCTGGAGCTTTCCAGAATATGGAAAATCCTTTTCCAATTACTTTTACAGGATCTTCCGATTCAATTTTTCCTTCATACCACTTAATCTCTTTTGATACTTTTTCTATAGCCTGTAACAATCCATTAGCATTCATTTTTGCTCCGTAAGCAAGTGTATCACCTTCTTTGATAGCATTTATTCTTCGGAATAGAACCGGTTCAATTCCGAGTTTTTTGGCAACTCTATCTATATGAGATTCCAATCCAAACAAAAATTCCGAATAACCAAATCCACGATAGGGACCTCCAGGTGGAAGATTTGTATAAACACATGCAGAATCGATGGAAATATTGGCAATTCTATAAGGACCAGTAGCAGAGAGTCCAACTGCATTCACAACATTAGCACCGTACTCTACATAAGCTCCTGCATCCCAGTAAAGTTTATGGTCTAATGCTGTGATGGTTCCGTCTTTTTTGGCACCAAGAGTGATTTTAGCGATAACTCCAAGTCTTTGATAGGTATTGTAGAATTCCTGTTCCCTAGTCCATCTGATTTTAACTGAATTACCCTTTAGTTTAGTAGCAATTGCTGCAACCATTATTTCCATGGTTACTCCGGCTTTTCCACCGAATCCGCCTCCCACATGAGGAGTAATCACACGAATATCTTTATGTGATAATCCAAGAGGAGAAAGAGCTTCGGAAAATAAATTTCTTTGAACATTCGGTGATTGAGAGGAAGCCCAAACGGTTAATCTTCCGGAATAATCAAATTTTCCTACTGCTACATGAGTTTCAATTGCACAATGAGAATATCTGGGGACCGTATAAGTATCTTCGAGAATAACATCAGCTTCTTCAAATCCTTTCTCAATATTTCCTCTTCGCGTTTTTCGCCAGTGAGCAACATTTGTATTTGCTTTTGGAAAAAACCAGGGTACATGTGGATAATCACCAAGATCAGGATGAATCAAGATAGAATCTTCTTTTAAAGCTTCCATCTGGTCTAAAACTTCAGGTAAGGGCTCGTATTCCACCTTAACAAGCTTAGCTGCTATTTTCGCAGCTTTAGGATTTCTGGCAACAACAGCAGCAACCTGTTCACCAATAAATCTTACTCTATCCTGAGCAAAAATGAATCTATCCTTCATATAAAGCCCGAATTTATAAGGAAAATCCTTACCGGTAAAAACTTTAACAACATCAGGTACTCTTTCTGCTGATGAGGTTTCTATATTTTTTATTATCGCATGAGCGAAGGTGCTTTCTATTATCTCAGCATAAAGGAGATTCGGTCCAAAATCGATATCATCAACAAATTGAGCTGAACCAGTAACTTTTTCCAGACTGTCTATTCTTGTAACAGGATGACCAACATACTTTAATTTATTCATTTTTTCCCCTTTTGGAAGCTTCCAGAACTGCCTCAATTATGGGAATATATCCAGTACATCTACAAAGATTTCCAGAGAGATTTTCTTTAACTTCTTCTCGTGTGGGATGTGGATTCTTATTCAATAGCTCTGTTGCTGTGATAATTATTCCCGGTGCACAATAACCGCATTGAAATGAATTATTGTTAATAAACGCTTGCTGAAGTGGTGAAAGTTCATTTTTTGATATACCTTCCAATGTGGTAATCTCCTGTTCATTTACTTCAATAGCAAATATCAAACAACTTCTCACACTTTTACCATTTAATAAAACAGCGCAAGCCCCGCAATCTCCTCTATCACATCCGCATTTAGGACTTTTTATTCCTAGTTTATCGCGCAAAACATCCAGTAAAATATCATTTGCTTCGATATTAACGGTTCTTCTTTCACCATTTAGGGTAAATTGTATTTCAGGCATCTTTACCTCCCTCTAAACGTGAAATGACTTTTTTCAAACCTCTTTCAAACATTAATTTCACCATATGGATCCTATATTTTCTCGACGAACGGATATCAGTAATTGGTGTGATCTCCTCAAGGAGTATTTTCTTGGCTTCCTCAATGATAGGACTTGTAATTTTTTTCCCATTGAGAAATTGTTCTAATTTTGGTGCTCTTGTTGGGATCGGACCAACTGCACAGAAGGCTATCCTGTAATAATGATCTTCAAAAGCTAAAATTCCAATGCCTGCTTGAGCAAGGTCTTCACCTTCATATCTACTCAACTTTTCATAACAACATGCATATTTCTTTTTGGGGATATGAATCAAAATTCCAACAACAATTTCATCTTTTTGTATTCCTGTCTTTTTTGGTGCAATAAACCAATCTGATATTGGAACCAGTCTTTCCCCATCCTTATTTTTTAAGATAACAAGTGCTTCATAAACTAACAAAGCAGGTGCAGAATCAGCAGAAGGAACAGCTGAACAGATATTTCCTACCATTGTAGCTCTATTTCTTATACCCACAGACCCAACTGTTTTGGAAGCTTCCCAGATAATAGGAAATTTGTTTTTAATTAGTTCTGATTCTATCAGGTCAGTGAAAGTAACACAAGCACCGATGAATAATTTATCCTCTTTGATCTCAATTTTGGACAATTCAGTTATTCCTTTAATATCGATTAATGCTTTAGAAGTTATCAAATCTTCCTTGAACTGAACAACAATATCTGTTCCTCCGGCTAATATACTTGCCTGTCCCCTATTGTTTGAAAGAAGATGTAATGCTTCATTCAAAGTTTTCGGTTTAAAATATTCAAATCCCTGGATAACCGGCATAAATCCTCCTTGTCCCGGCGTAATGTAATGAAGCCGGACTGTTTTTAACCGCCTACTTACTCATTGCATCACCTTCCGAAGTTTCTCCTTGCTTTCCCTCATAATAAAATTCGGAAGGTTAAATAAAACCGTTCGCAACTCCGGCAGCTGCCGGATTGCGAACGGTTGACAGCAACTGCTCACCTTCACCGTTCAGAAGGATTGCATCCGTTCGGAAGGTTAAGAACTATCTAGAAACTTTCCGAATCTTAGTTGAAAGAATCCCTGCTAATCCCTTTTATCAAAAGGGATCATAAGATGCTGTAGAAAGAAATTTCTTCCTTTAGTCACGTCATAGCTAAATTCTACTTGCTTATCTTTAGCGAAGACGGATTGCTTTTCTACGTTTCCCTTTCGTTGAAAGGGAACTACAAAGGATTCTAAAAGATGATTAAAAGATACCTCAGAAAGAAAATTCTTCCTTTAGTCACGTCGTAGCCCCGAAATTTTCCCCTTCCGAAGCTTTCTCCCTGTTTTTTCGCATAAGAAGATTCGGAAGGTTAAGAATTTTGAAACTTTCCGAATCTTAATTGAAAGAATTCCTTTGAAAGAAGCTTCGGAAAGTAAGTCTACTCAGGAGGTTCCAAAGCAACTATTCTACACATGGAAGATTCGAGTTCAATTCCTCTTAATGGGAAGAGACCTATCCAGACTCTTTTATTACTGACTTTTTTAATATCTCCACCAAGATTTTCAGCGTGAACAAGACCTTTTGGGAAAAGGTTCAAATGCATTACCTGGTAATATTCTTCCAGGGGGAACATTTCATCCCAGGATTTTCCGTATTTTTCTTTTAATTTCTTTTCAGCTTCCTTGAATGGTTTTGGATGCCAGTCCCTGATAATTGTATTCATTGGGTGATCAGCACTGCCGCAATCCACACCGATCCATTTGAATTTCATTTCTAAAGCCCATTTATGGAATTCAGGATCAGGTCCCGGATGTTTCACAAAATAACGTAGTTCATCAGAATCAGGTTGATCCCAACCATATTTGTGATAACCTGTATCAATGATGATGATATCACCTTTTTTAATTTCAGCTTTTTTCATGAGCATTTCCGGTGAATACAGGTCATAATCATCTACATCATTGGAAATATCAACAACAACTCCGGATCCAATCCATTCTTCTATAGGAACCTGACCGATAGTTCTTCCGCTGGCGTGGAAATGGATTTCACCATCAATATGGGTTCCAACATGATTGCTGGTAGTTATTATCTGTCCATTGGCTCCCTGACCCATATGAGCACCTGCAAGTCTCTTGAAATATTGAATGCCTAATGGCATATAGCTGGGCCAGGGTGGTGTGTGAATACTCAATCTTTGCGTGAGATCATGAACTTTTACATTACCCATAAATTTTAAAAATTCGTTAATATCCATTATTTCCTCCTTTATCACGGCGTAGCTAAATTCTCCTTGCTTATCTTAAGCGAAGCCGGATTATCACGGCGTAGCTAAATTCTTCCTTTAGTCACGCCATAGCAATATTCTTCTCGCTTTTCTTTGCGTAGGCGGATTGCTTTTCTTATGTTCCCTCTCTTTATTTTAAGAGATCAGGGCGAAGTCCGGCACTTGACGGAGCAGCAGGGAGAGTTCCATCTCTACGAAGCCGGACTTTTTTTTAGGTTAATATATTTCACATTAAATACCATACATCTACATTCTTCAGTTTTCTACTGTTCTCATCTTTTTCCGCCACGGACTTGTCCGCCGGCTTTCTGGCGGAGTGGCGGACCACACTGATGGTTATGTTTATTTCCATCATCAATTTAACCTATCAGCAAATCCTTCAATAGCTTTTATAAATGGTTCCATCGGGGCACTTAAAACACCTGCACCAACTTGTCCGACACCAGGGTCCTTATGAGCTACGCCAGTATCAATAAAAGGTGTCACATTTTTTTCGATAACTTTAATAACATCGATTGCGGTCGGGGTTCCCCTGAAATTCAGGTATGGAATCTGATAAACATTATTTTCCCCAACTGTGATCTCGTACATTGCCAAAGTATAATTAACAGCATCATTAGCAGTTCCACCTACGAATTGAACAATAGCAGGAGCAGAAGCTATAGCAAATCCCCCCAAGCCAGCGGTTTCAGTTATGGAACTATCTCCAATATCAGGATTAGCATCTTCTTTAATGAATCCAGGGAAGAAAAGAGCATCAGGGAGAGGAGCCGGTCCTGTAAACCATAAATCACCTGTTCCTGAAAGTTGGATACCGAAATCGGTCCCATTTCGAGACAAGACGACACACACACTGCTGTTTTTTATATTCCTGGCTGCATCCAGAGTCACCTTAGCAGCAGGCATAGAAAGGTTCAAAAAGAAATGATCATTGCCATTAATAAAATTCAAAACATCAGATGCAGTATCAGGATCTTTGACTGTTTTAATGACTTCAGGTGCTATAATTCTATAAAAAAGTGATGTTGCAGCTCTATTTCTATTGTGTACTTCATCTCCCATATGAAGGGCTTGGGCAATAATATTTTTCAAGTCAATTCTTTCAATTTTCTCGATTGCTTTTTTAAGGGCAGGATACAGAACAGTGTCCATCCATTTGAGTTTTTTTATGACTTCTTCGCTGAAAGCACCATATCTCAGAACTTTTCCCAGACCCTCATTCATTGTACAATAGGCATAATTTCCATATTCTTCGTTCTTTAAAACAAAAACCGGCATTGAAGTAGAAACAATTCCAGCCATAGGTCCCACAGTTGAATGCTCATGACAGGGAGCATACTCAATTTCGCCTGAGGATGCTATTTGTTCAGCTTCTCTCGTATTTTCTGCTAAACCCTCATAGATCAAAGCACCGATTATTGCTCCCCTGGTTGGACCGCACATTCTATCCCAGGTTACAGGCGGACCTGCATGTAATATCAGATTTTTTTTCATACCTGGAATGACATCAATCGCTTTTTCAAGACCTATTAAAACAGGTTTCCCATTTAAGATGATTTTAAGGGCTTTCTGATTCGCTTTTTCTATTTCAGATAAATTATTCTTAATCTTTTTTGTTATTTTTTCGTTTATACCAACTGGAGGTCTCCAATCAACCTGAATAACCTGTGTTCCGGTTTTTTCCAGATTTTCTTTAAATGATATTAATCCGGTGTTTATTACTTTCAGTTCTTTATTAAACAAATCATTTAAACTCATTTAATTTCCTCCCAGATGTTTAATAATTTTTCCAGCTAATTCGCTGGCAGCCGCATTCGATGGCATCACGATCACACCAGTTTTTTCTAATCTGTGATGAACATTTTTCCTGTTCTGAGGATCTTTGTCAGTACCTGTAATGGAGCAAATAATGGACAGATTGGGAGACAATTCTTTTGCTTTCCTTATTATAGGAATGAGTTCCTCAGCAGGCTTCATATTTGCTCCGAAACCTAACACAATATCAAGGAGAATTACAGCTACCTCAGGATTTTTTGATTCTTCCAGTATCCTTTTATTTCTCAAAGAAAAATCGATCATTGGATGGGGTCTGCCAACAGTAAATTCATCTTCCCCTAAATCTATAACACTATTTTTAAAACTTTTCCAGGAATCTTTTAGTTTAAACTCCGGATTTAAAGGGGTGTTACTGTAAACATCGCCAATTAATCCTTTAAATATAAGTTGTGCTTCATCACAAAGTGTTCCACCGCTGAAAAGCCCACGAACATACTTCTGTTTATCTATTTTCCTTTTTGCTTCATATAAAGCTATTTTTTTTATGTGTTCCTTCCTTTTTTCAAGTGTTTTTAATTTTGTTTCATAATCCTCACCTTTTGAGAGAGAAACTGCTATAAGTGCTGCTTGTTCAAGAGTTCTGGTATTTATCGCTCCTGTATTTTTCAGGATTTCAGGTTCTATTCCAATAAATAGAGCTACAACCCGCTTAGTTATTTTTTGAATTTCATCTGCAATATTCCTTAAAACTTCTTCATGAGGAGGTTTGGAAACCAGGATAATTATTTTTGTATTCTTATCCTCAGCTAATGCCCTTAACGCGGAAACAAACATTATTCCACCTACTTCTTTTGTAACATCTCTTCCACCTGTGCCTATCGCCTGAGATATCCCTTTCCCTTCATTTGAAATTATAGAACTTACTTCCTGTAACCCGGTACCGGAAGCTGCAACAATGCCAATGTCTCCCCTATTCACAACATTAGCAAAAGCAAGTGGAATTCCATTGATAATCGCTGTCCCACAATCAGGTCCCATTACAAGAAGGTTTTTTTTCTGAGCATACTTTTTTAATTTAATTTCGTCCTCGATAGAAACATTATCAGAGAAAATCATTACATGAAGTCCGTTTTCAAGAGCTTTTCTCGCTTCATGAGCAGCATATTTACCTGCAACTGAAATAAGGGAAAGATTGGCTTCAGGAAGAAATTTCAAAGCTCCTTCAAAACTTTTGGGAAGAAAATCAGTTGTTTGATCAACGGGATTCCTCATCTCTTCCAGGAGGTCATCAACTTTTTTAAAGGTCTTATTTACTACATTTTCCGTTTCAGCTTTTATTACTATTAAAAGGTCAGTATCACCTGCTTCCTGAAATTTATTAATAAGAAGACCCGCAGTATTAAGAATTGATTTGTTCTCTTTGGTTCCCATAATAACAGCAGAATCAACTATTCCTTCAATTTTATTTATTTCTTTTGAAACTATCATCAAACTAACAGAATCAAAATATTCTCCTGTTTTAATAAATCCTCTTAAAATCATTATTTTCCCCTCTCAATTATTTTGATAATGAATTCTGCAAAATAGAAGTGGAAACCGCTGAAGCGGTTATTGTATGGTTTGTATGATTTTTCAACCCACAGTTAAAACTGTGGGCTAATGCTATAATATGTATTGAATTAACCCACAACTGTTTACTCCGGCTCAGACGGATCAGTTGTGGGGATCCAACAAACTTCGGCATGAAAATTTCAACCATTTCAATGGTTTCTGAAATTTTCCTTAATTTTGCAGAACTCATTTATTTTGATATGACCTTTAGATTTATTTCAACTTCTCTCTGAAATTCATAACTTATTTTTTTTAATTCTCTTAATGTTATTAAAAGACCGGTTGCCAGATCACTGCCGGAAGTGGCACCCATATTCATTATTTTTTTTGTATTCATAAAAACTTCTTTTTCTCCGGAATAAAATAATGAAAGCACAAGCTCTTTTAATTTTTTAAAAAATGAACCCTCTTTAGCAAGATATAAAAAAGTGTTTGAAATGATATTATTACTTTTTGAAATATTATAAATTTCCTCTCGTATCTCTTTAAGATTGAGGGAATAAATCTTTTCTAAAATGTAAAGTCCGAAAAGCAATCCGGCAATGAAATCATCTCCACTGGGAGTTAATCCGGATCCTGCTCCTTTTATCTTTTTCACACCCTCGAGTAAATTATTTTCTAAAATATATCTTACTCCCAATTTCATTTTCTTTAATAATTCCTTTTCGAAACCCTGGTGAAAATTATTCTCCCGCTCCTTATCGAGAAGGAAAGTAAGGCTTTTGCAAGGAGAATATCTAAGTAGACATTTTTGAAAGATCTTGAGATTGGTCTCAAATACATCTTCATTAAGAGAATTTAACTCAATCAAGGAATTATAAATTTTGTTTTTATTAAGTTTAATACAACTATTACGAATTGTGATGGAATTATTATCTATTTTTATTGAGTTTATATCTCGATAATTTAAGGCTTTTATAACTATATTTATAGGGCTTACATTATCTTCTTTATTTGTGAGACAGATTAATTTCTCTTCATTAACGAAATTTATATTCCTCGTAAATCTTGAGTGAAGCTTGAATGTCCCGGTCGAAATTCTATCTCCAAAACTTATCAATTCGTACAACAGCTCTTCCTTTATCATAAAAAAAAGAAACAAAAATCATGTAAGAAATTAAATTAATATATTTTTTAATATTATCTAACTATTTTTTAGTCAAGAAAAAACCCATAATACCTACAAATGAAAATTGACAATTGGCAATTGAAAATTGAAAATTGTAACGGTCAAAAAGTTGGAACTCTTTCTCCGAGTTCGTGTTAAGGTGAACTTATCGAACCACAAGGAGGAACTGTTCGCTCGTGTCATCCTGAGCGTAGTCGAAGGGCGAACAGTTCCATAACCTGGAACGCAGAAGATCTATCATCAGGAATTTATTTCTATAAACTGAAGATAAATAATACAACTTAGAAAGTTAGGGAAATGTTGTCTATTAAGTTATCTATCTAAAAGATTAAAAAAATAATTGACATTAATTTCATTTATATCCTAAATATCTTTGTACTCAACCCAAAAAGGAAGAACAAAAATGAAAAAAATATTAATTATTTTATTTATACTTATCATAAAAAATATAGCTTTTACTCAATCAATTAACTGGACTCATATATATCATGATGGGGCAGGAAAACCTCTATATACAGGAGGTTTTACAATCTCAAGTCCAACCTTTGCTGATATTGATGACGATGGGGATTACGACTGTTTTATAGGTTCTTCTAGAGATAATAATGATAATGGAGGAAAAATTCATTATTTTGAGAATATTGGAACACAGGAAAATTGTATCTGGCATTTTGTAACAGATACATATAATGACATTAATTTTTATTACTTTGATTTAATTAATGTGACATTTGCTGACATTGATAATGATGACGATCTTGATATGTTTGTTGGTGGATATTCGTTTGACCCTACTGTTGGTATTCATTTTTATAGAAATATCGGAAATGCCCAGAATCCTATTTGGGAATTTGTCTCAGATAAATTTCAGGATATAGAAACCTTATCTGGTCTAATTAGGAATTTCTGTAAAACTACTTTTGCTGATATTGATAATGATGATGATTTAGATTTATTATTTGGAAATTACTTTAGAGAGGTCTATTATGAAAATATAGGTGATGCTGCAAATCCCATTTTTGTATTAGTAAGTTCAAACTATTTCGATGATGGAGGGGGATGGAATAATCATCGACCTATATTTGTTGATATTAATGATGATGGAGATTATGATTGTTTTATTGGTATACCATATCATTTACTATATTATGAGAATATTGGAATCCCAGAATCACCAGAATGGAATCTAGTAACAGATGACTATAATGAAACTAGTGGTATGGTTAAGTCACCAGAATTTTGTGATATTGATAATGATGGAGATTATGATATGTTTGTTGGTGTATTGAAAGGTAAGATATTATTTTATGAAAATATAGGTTCATCTAATGAGCCTATTTGGGATTTTATAGGAGATAATCCGATAACACTTGATGCTGGATTTTATAGTTCACCCGCTTTTTGTGATATTGATGGAGATAATAAAGCTGAAATGTTTGTTATTGGTAGTAGTGAAGTATATGAATATTATTCTTGTCCGATTAATATATATTATTATAATAATATTAATACACCAGAACAACCTGCATGGGAACTCCAGTCATCCTCTTTTCCTTATATTAATTATAATAATGATGGAGTCAATTCAATTGATTTTGCTGATATTGATTCAGATGGAGACTATGATCTATTTGTTGGCTTAATTAATAATTCTTTAATTATGTTCCATGAAAATACTGGAGATATTTACATTCCTCAATTTGATTCAATTGGAACAATGGTTATAAATTTCAGTGATGATGGTGATATTAAGTTTACACCTTCTTTGGTAGATATAGATGCAGATGGTGATCTGGATATGTTTATAAGTTCTCAAAATGGTATTGTAGGTTCTACACCCGGTATTCATTTCTATCGTAATGAAGGAGATCAATTCTCCCCTGACTGGCAATTTGATAGTATAATAAACTCCTTATTTGGTAAGGTAGATTTTATGGATGAAGACAATGATGGTGATTATGATTTGTTTCTAAGTGAAAGTTTTTTTAATAATAACATCATTTTCTACAGAAATACAGGTGATATATATAACTTCTGTTTTGAGTTTGATTGCATTAACTATGGAGATATCTATGTTGGTCGTTTTCCAACAATTTGTTTTTTCGATATTGATAATGATAATGATAAAGATATGATTCTCGGTGAGTACGATGGTGGTATAAATTTATTCAGGAATGATGGTTTTGTATCTATAGATAATAATCATTTAGATTTTGGAAAAACATTGTTGCTAAACAATTACCCTAATCCGTTCAATCCCTCAACTACGATTCAATTTAGCAACGAACAAAACCAACCCCAGTTATACAACGGGGCAGGCAAATACGAACAAATAAAAATTGAAATTTATAACATCAAAGGTCAAAAAGTGAAAGAATTTCTCATTGTCTCACCCTCTCCCGGTCACACCCTCTCTGTTACCTGGGATGGAACAGATGAAAATAATCAACCTGTTAGTTCAGGAATTTATTTCTATAAACTTAAAATAAATAATACAACTAAGGCAGTTAGGAAAATGTTGTTAATTAAGTGATCTATCTAAAAGATGAAAAAAATAATTGACATTAATTTCAATTATATCTTAAATATTTTTGTGCTTAGAAGAAATAGGAAGAACCAAAAATGAAGAAATTTATAATTATTTCAGTTTTATTGATTATAAACAACATATCTTTTACCCAAACCCATATACCGGGAGGAGATGTAAGCGGTTCCTGGACAATAGAGGGCAGCCCATACATAATTGATGGGCACATAAATGTTCCCGTAGACAGTACATTAATTATTGAACCGGGAGTAAATATTTTTTTCCCAGAACAAAATCATTTTAGAGTATATGGAAGATTGATAGCAGAAGGAACTGAAAGTGACACAATAAGTTTTACAGCAAGTGATACAACAGATACTTTTGCGGGATTATATTTTTGTGAAACAGATACTTCATTTCAGGATAGCTCAAAAATGAGTTTTTGCAAATTTGACCCTGGTTGTGTGAGTTTCAACAATTCATCATGCGCAGTTGTAAAAAATAGTATTGTTACTAATGGTTATGGAATTGGTTTTAATAATTCCAGCCCGATCCTGATAGATGTAACCATTAGCAACAATACCTCACAAAATTACGGTGGAGGTATATCTTGCACTGACAGCTCTTGTCCGAGTTTGGTTAATGTCACTATTATTGGAAATAGTGCTACCTGGGGAGGTGGGATTAGTTGTAGATTTAATTCTAATCCGACTCTGGAAAATGTGAATATCATAAATAACAGTGCCATAGGTGCTGGAGGGGGAATTTTCTGCGAAGAATCCAGTCCAATTTTAGATTATTTGGATGTAATAGAAAACCATGTATCTAATGGTATTGGTGGAGGTATTCATTTCTATGACAATTCTAATCCAGATATTAGTAATGTTAATATAGAAAATAATTCTGCTTATTGGGGTGGCGGTATTGGATGTACTAATTCCAGTCCAATACTTACAAATGTCATTATTAGTGGAAATAGTGGTGTTGAATTCGGTGGAGGGATTTATTCTGATGGAACAGGACCCCTTCTATTACAAGATGTTATTATAAAAGGAAACAGTGTACAAGGTTTGGGAGGAGGACTGTCAATATTAGGAGCAGAGATGATTATGGTCAATAGTATAGTTGCTGATAATTATGCTGATGAAGACGCCGGAGGTATTTTTTGTGAGGGAGATTACTGTGATGAAGCGTATTTAAACTTAACAAATGTAACTATCAGTGAGAATAATATAGGCGATGAAGGAATTGTAGGCGGAATAGGGTGTGCGTGTGAATGTGATGTAGTTATTGTAAATAGTATATTATGGAATAATGAGGACATAGAATTATTTTTATACGGTGGATGTACATCTGCGGTTACATATTCAGATATTCAGGAAGGCTGGCAGGGAACAGGAAATATTGATATGGATCCAATGTTTTCAGATGGTGAATTTCATCTTAGTGAAGACTCACCCTGTATAGATACTGGTAATCCGGACAGCTTGTATTACGACA
The DNA here is from genome assembly GCA_030620155.1 of Candidatus Cloacimonadota bacterium. Taxonomy (GTDB): domain Bacteria; phylum Cloacimonadota; class Cloacimonadia; order Cloacimonadales; family TCS61; genus JAUXFF01. The sequence continues at coordinate 45,000 of JAUXFF010000001.1, forward strand.
TTGAAGACCCATATAGCCCTGGTTATGCTTTATATCCTGCCATGGGTACTATTTTAAACGATATGGGCGCTTACGGTGGACATGGCTATTATGGACCACCTGTTGCTGTAGATGACGAGCTAATACTTAATCAAAATTTGATTCAATTAAACAATTATCCTAATCCGTTCAATCCCTCAACTACGATTCAATTTAGCAACGAACCAGTCTCCGCAGAGCTTCGCCACGGCAGGCAAAACCAACAAAACGAACAAATGCGAATTGAAATCTTTAATATCAAAGGACAAAAAGTGAAAGAATTTCTCATTGTCTCACCCTCACCCGGTCACACTCTCTCTGTTACCTGGGATGCGGAAAATCATGCATCAGGAATTTATCTATATAGAATAAGAACTGATGACTTTATAAGTGAAGCCAAGAAAATGATTTTAATAAGATAAAAAATTAACTTTGTTGAAATAAAAGACTCCACTTTTTAATAGGGAAAGTCAATGATATATTTGTGGCAGAGGGATTAAAATTATAACATATAATAACAAAGAAAAAACTATTTGACTTTTATTTCATAAACTTTTATTTAGCTGTACTAATACAATTAGACATTATGGGAGCATAAAATGCGTTTTAAGATTATTTTCTTTTTAATTTTGCTTTTTTCTTTCTTATTTGCAGAAAACTACATGGAATTAATTGCAGAACTTACAGGTGAACATCCTCGCTCTGAATTTGGTTTTCAGGTTGCAAGTTTGGATTTTAACGGTGATGGAATTGATGATCTTGCAGTTGGTGCACACAAATGGGATCCTGAATACCCCGGTTGGCCTGCCCAGGCTAATCCTTGGGGAAAAATATATTTCTATTTTGGAAAAGAAGAAGGCTTTGCTGATTCGGTTGATTTTACTATATCCGGTTATGATAGTTTAAAAAACTTAGGTAACCATCTTGAAAATCTTGGTGATATGAACGATGATGGTTATGAAGACCTAGGATATTTTTCTTATTATTACGATTATGATGAGGATTTATCACATTATTTAGCTAATATTTTATTAGGAAATGATATTATGGACTCCATTCCGGATTATACTTATGAGTTTCTCGGAAATGAGTATAACGCTGATAATACTCCAGACCTGAAATGGTTGGGTGATATTAACGGAGACGGGTATGATGATACCGGATTTGTTATCTCAAGAAATACAGCCACTAATGAAGATTGGGTATATTTAATTTATGGAAATGAATTTGAACTTCACTATTTTTGTCAGCTTGGTATTAACAATACTCGAATTAGTGGTATAGGAGATGTAAATAATAATGGGTTTAATGATTTTATCATTGGATATTACGGATATGAATATGTTATTAAATTACTATATTTTGGAGGTATTGAAAATGATTCTATCACTGATATCATTTTAACAGATACTGCGCCCTATCCTTACTATGATACGACCGGAGGAATTGCTATTGGAGACTGGAATGGTGACGGAATTGATGATTTTAATGTTGGAATAGATTATAACGGACCTGACATATGGTTTGGCTCGGAAATAATGCTATCACAACAAATGCATTTGAATTTCAATGATTGGTTAGTAAACAGAAACAATGATTTCGGTGATTTGAATGCAGATGGAAAAGATGATTTTGTTGCTGGAAATCCAGGAGGTATGGCTGGTATTAATGGAGATGCATATGTATATCTCGGTTGTCAGAATGGAACTTATGACTATCATATTGAAGGGGATCATGGTGTTGGTTTAGGTTGGTCAGTTGCAGTAGGTGACTTTAATAATGATAATTGTGATGATATTGCAGTTGGAGGTAAAGGTAATAATGCTTCATTTATTGACAATTGTTACTGTGGTAAAGTTTATGTTTATGCAGGTAATCCTGATCTAGAGGAAGCAGACCCCAATATTGCAGTTGAAGAAGAAATTATTCCAAAACCAGATGTAGAATTCAATGCTTATCCAAATCCCTTTAATCCAAGTATTAATTTCGAAATTATAGCAGAAGATTATAATAATCTTCAAAATTGTCCGCAGTGGCGGATTGAAATCTTTAATATCAAAGGACAGAAAGTACACACAATTCCTTTATCCTTCGACACAGCTTGTCCTGAGCAGAGTCGAAGGGCTCAGGATGACGGAATTGAATGGAATGCAGAAAATTGTGCTTCTGGTGTTTATTATTGTAAACTTGTTAATGTCGGGACAGGTAAAGTACTGTCTGTAAAAAAAGTAACACTTTTAAAATAAGAACTTTTCAGAATCTAATACTACATTAGACCAATAGAGTAAAAAACAACAATTCCTAAAATTAATAGATACAGAATTAAGATTCCAATTTAAAATTAGTTTGACGTAAAAATATTTATTTAATATTTATTACTTAATATGATTTTTTGCTGACTGGATAGTGGACGCTCAATAAAAATTGGCAGTTTAAAAAGGTTAAAAAAATGAAATTATTCCTTACTCTTTGTTTAATTTTTATATTAAGCAGTGCAATTTTCTCATATAGTATTATCGATAGTCTCGAAATTAAGCTTCAGAAAGCTTCCGGGATTGAGAAAATTGAAATACTAAATTCATTATCAGAGCATTATAGAGAAAATTCTCCTGAAAAAAGCATTGGATATGGTAATCAAGCTCTTGAAATTTCAAAGAAAATCAACAATAAAAAATTACAAGCTGATGCCTTAAATAATATTGCGAGTGGATATTACTTTCTAAGTGAATATGATGAAGCACTTAAATATTATCAGAAATCTTTATCAATAAATGAGGAAATTAAAAATTTCGTCGGTGTAGCGAAAGTTTTAAATAATTTAGGTCTTGTTCATAGAAGAATTAACAATTTGGATAAAGCTTTAGAATATTATTTACAATCCTTGAAGATCGAAGAGGAAATTGAGAATGAAAAAGGTATCTCCATGTCTCTTTGTAATATAGGCAACTTTTATTATGATACTGATGATTATTCTAAAGCTTTGGAATACTATCTACAAGCTTTAGCGATTTACGAAAAAATTAGAGATGATAAAGGTATTGCGACTATTTTGAATAATATTGGTATTGTATATGATGAATCAAAAGATTATTACATTGCATTGGAATATTACCTGAAATCATTAGATATTGAGGAAGAACTTGGTAATAAGAATGGTATAGCAACTACTTCCAATAATATTGGATTAGTCTATTATAATTTGGGAATACCTGACAAAGCTTTGGAATACTTGTTCAAATCACTCCGAATTACAGAAGAAATAGGAGAAAAATACGGAATTGCAAATACGTGTATTAATATTGGTAAATTATACGCTGTTATTGATAATTTTGATAATTCTATATTGTATTTAAATAAAGGTTTACAATTATCAAATGAAATTGGCGCTATTGATCTTAAGATTGATGCATATTCTCTTTTATCTGATGTATATTCAGATAATAAAAACTACAAAAAAGCTCTTGAATACAACACCCTTTATTCTAATGAGAAAGAAAAAATATATGATAGGGAAAACCAGAAAATTTTTACAAAAATAGAGTCACGATTTGAGACTGATAAAAAAGATCAGGAAATTAACAACCTGAAAAAAACCAGCTATTTGTATATAATATATTTTTTGATTTTTATCCTTATTATTATTGTTTCTATCATTATTTTTACTAAATATCGTTTTAGAGAAAAAATCATAAAAGAAATGCAAATTGTGAATGAGCAATTAAAACAAATTGCCAGAACCGATCCATTAACGAGATTATCCAATCGAAGAGGTATATTGGAGAAGATTGAATATGAGAAACATCGTTTTGAGAGAAGTGGAAGACCTTTTGTACTGATTATGAGTGATATTGATGATTTTAAATCAGTTAATGATCAACATGGTCACGAATGTGGAGATTATGTTCTCAAATCACTTTCTCATTTAATGATCTCTTTTTTAAGAAAGCAGGATGTAGTTGGGAGATGGGGTGGTGAAGAATTTTTGTTTTTATTACCGGAGACCACCCTGATCGGTGGTAAGGGTTTAGCTGAAAAATTACGAAAAAAAATCGCCAACAACCAGTTTTACTTTAAAGGATCAGTTGTTAACATTACAATGTCATTTGGAGTAAGTCTCTACAATGTTAAAGATGCAGATACTGATGATTATATAAGAAAAGCTGATCAAGCTTTATATAAAGGGAAAAAGCAAGGCAGAAATCGTGTAGTTATGCCAGAATAACAGAAATGGAAACTTATTCAAAATAATAAATTGCTTTTATGGGATCAATCTTTGATGCTTTTATAGCAGGATAGAATCCTGAAATTAATCCAATAAATAGAGAAAATCCTAAACCTAACAGAACTCCTTGTATGGGAACAGGAAAATCGGATTTTAAGGCAATAGCTATTACTTTAACTATAAATGTTGAAATCCCGATTCCGATTAAAGCACCAATCAAAGCTAAAATCACTGCTTCCAATATAAAATGAAGAAAAATATCCAAGTCGGTTGCCCCAATGCTTTTTCTAACACCTATTTCCATCATACGTTCATTTATGGAGATCAGCAGTGTACTAAAAAGTCCTATCCCACCTACTATTAAGGAAATTGAAGCTATAGCAGATAGCGTAATATTCCATTTCTTCATCATATCCTGCAATTCCTGGGTTATCTTTAACATTAAAGCACCAACATCATTAAAAGAAAAATCATGAGCCATCATATGTTTTGCTAGAAGTTTCTGGTGTGTATGGGTCTTCATTTCTGCAAATGTGTTATCATTCTCAGCCTGCAGATAAATATAATCAACCGCATTTCCTGCTCGCAGATATCTTGAACCTGTAGAAAGTGGAATATAAACCGCTCTTAAATCACGTCTTCTTTGCCAGGGATTGAAATTCATTCCATCTTGATTTAAAACATCTAAGTCCAATACCCCAATAATTTTATAACGATTCGTGCCTATTTTAATTAATTTCCCCAGAGGGTTTTCATTTTTAAGATAATTATCCGCAAAATGATATCCTACAACACAAACTTTTGAAGAGTTAGCATTTTCAAATATATTAAAATATCTTCCGGAAAGAAGAGGATAAGTCTGTGCTTCAAAAAAATCTTTGTTTGTAGCTCTTATCTGTACATAGTCTTCATTTGTTTGATGATAATATTTTTCATAATTTTCAACTATTCCGTAAATATATTTAGTTTTTATTTCTTTTTTCAACATCAGGTAATCAGAAAATGTTAAAGGTTTGTGTTCTCTTTTTATATATCTAAAACGCATTCTTCTGAAACTTGAAGTATTTTCTTCTCCTGAAGAAGGATAAATTAAAATAGAATTATTCCAACCCATGCCTTCCATTCTTTCATAAATCAGGTTTTTTAATCCATAAACAGAAGAAAACATGGTCACAACCGCAAAGACACCGATTATAATACCTAATAAAGTAAGAAAAGATCTTAATTTATGGGAAAAAATATTTTGCAGGCTGCTCTTTACACTTTCATTTAAGTGCATTAATATAATTCCTTACCGCATTTCGGACACTTTTTATACTTTCCCTTAGATTTGGAATACATTTGTTCAAGATAATAGTTCCCACATTCAGGACATTTAATATTTAACGGCTTTATATTTGTAATGAATTTGCATTCCGGATATTGTGTACATGAGTAGAAATACCTGCCCTTTTTATTTTTCTTCTCTACAATTTCACCTGTTTTACATTCAGGACACCTAATTCCCAGGCTAACAGGCTTTGTAAATTTACATCTGGGATAATTGGAACATGCAATGAATTTACCAAATCTTCCATTCTTAACAATTAAATCACTTCCACATTGGGGGCATTTTTCTTCAATTTTTTCTGACTCAATTACTTTTACTTTCCCTTCTTCATCTTTTTCGAAACTTTTTATGTTTTTACATTGAGGAAAGTTTGAACATGCAAGAAACTGACCGTTTCTTCCCCATTTAATGACCATATCACCACCACATTTTTCACATTTGATATCAGTCTTCTCAGTTATGGACTCTTTTGCCTTTTTAAAGTTAACTTTACTGATCAAATTTTTTAATGAATCATAGTAATCACGAAGAAGATCATACCAGATAACTTTACCGTATTCCACATCATCCAGTCCGTTTTCCATTTTTGCAGTAAATTCAACATTGAAAAAATCTTCAAAGTTTGAGACTAAAAAATTATTAACGGTCAGACCTAATTCTGTTGGATAAAATCGCTTGGCCTTGATTCTAACATATTTCCTGGTTAAGATTGTGCTTGTTATTGAAGCATAGGTGGATGGGCGCCCGATTCCCTTTGATTCCAGTTCTTTTATTAATAAAGCTTCCGAATAGTGAACTGGCGGTTTTGTAAATCGTTGAAAACCTTCCAGTTTTTTTGGTTCCAGAGTATCACCCTGTTGATAACCGGGATCAATATTCTCACCAAGAGAAATCTTTGTATGAGGAAAAACCTCTATAAAACCTTTATCAATAATGGTGGAACCGATAGTATTAAAAGTTGCCTTGCCTGCTGTAATATCCAGGTTCTTTGATTTTAATAAAGCAGGTAACATCTGGGTTGCTACAAATTTCTGCCAGATCAGAGTGTAAAGTTTTAATTGCTCTTGCTTTAAAAAGGGGCTTATGCTTTCCGGTGTTTTAAAAGGATTAGTAGGACGTATAGCTTCATGAGCATCCTGTGCTGAACTTCTATTCTTAAAAACCCTGGTCTTAGGATTAAGTTTCTCTGAACCAAATCTTTCGGAAATAAGATTACGACACATATTTAAAGCTTCATTCGCAACCCGTAATGAATCAGTTCTCATATAGCTAATTAAACCTACAGTTTCTCCATCAAGAGTTATACCCTCGTATAATTGCTGAGCAATCATCATGGTTTTTTTCGCTGTGAAATTCAGAAGCCTGGCAGCATCTTGCTGAAGAGTACTGGTTATATATGGCGGAGAAGGATGAATTTTACGGGAAGTTTCTTTTATTTTTGATAAAATGAATTCATTATTCTTTATCTCTTTGAGAATATTATCAGTTTGTTCTTTAGTTTTAAGTTCTATCTTCTTATTTTCCCACTTTTGTAAAACCGCTTTAAAGGAAGGAAGTTCATTTTTACTTAATATAGCTTCTATGTTCCAGAATTCTTTAGGTACAAAATTCTTAATTTCCTCATCTCGTTCGCAAATTAATCTTAAAGCAACAGACTGAACCCGCCCGGCACTTAGTTTTGTCGTGATAATTTTCCAAAGAAGTGGACTTATATTATAACCAACAATTCTATCCAGGATCCTTCTGGCTTGCTGGGATTCAACTTTTCTCTGATCAATTTCTCCCGGATTAGCTAAAGCATTTCTAATAGCAGTTTTAGTTATTTCATTAAATATTATTCTGTAAATAGGTTTATTATTTATCTCTTTTTGTAGGACATTTACCAGATGCCATGCTATTGCTTCCCCTTCCCTGTCATGATCAGGTGCCAAATAGATATTATCCGCAATCTCAGCAGCTTTTTTTAATTCAGTTATTATTTTTTTCTTTTTTGGATCTATAATATATTGTGCTTTGAAATTGTTCTGAACACTTACACCAAAAGTCTTTTGAGGAAGATCTCTAACATGACCCATAGATGCCTTAATATTATACTTATTTCCTAAAAATTTACCAATGGTTCTGGCTTTTGCAGGCGACTCGACTATTATTAAATTTTTACCCATAAAAAATCCTTAATTTATATCTTCGTTGAAAATTAAATCGCTATCCTGAACAAATAAAATCTCCAGGATATCTCTAATTGTAACTTCCCCCCGTCCTGAAAAAATTAGAAAGTTAACTATATCATCCATCATCCTTTTATCTATTTTCCTTTTTAGAAAAACATGAAGCTGCATTGACAAAGAGATAACATTTTCAAATAAATTCTTATCTATAGATTTTAAACTCAATAATTCAACCAGATAGCCAAAAGCCTCGGGAGTTATTGCTCTTCTTTCATCTTCTGCTAATATCCGATTATAGATTTTAGTTTCATTACTCTTTACAAGACCTTCCATAAAGACCTTTAATTCTTTTTCTGACATTTCATACTTATCTAACTTCTTTCTTGTAAAACTGTTACTAAATAATTTTTCAAGAAATTCTTCTATACCTGAATAATCCATTAATTGACCTCTAACAATTTTCTATTATTTAATCATATATTCACTATCTTACCACAGCATTTTTTATATTTCTTTCCACTGCCACAGGGACAAGGATCATTTCTTCCTACTTTATCTTCAACCACCCTGGGTTTTAATTTTGGTTTTTCACCAGTTGGAGGAGGAGGAGTAGGTCCCAGGGATGCATCGGGAGCTGTAGCTCTGACTTTCTCAAATGCAGAACTTGAAGCATGACGTTGTTGAGCCATTTTAAGAAAATCCTGTAAATCCTCAGGAGCGATAATATAAGTTGTAAATACCTTTTTGGCAACATTTCTATTTATGTTCGATCCTAAGGTTTGGAACAAAGTGTAAGATTCTTTTTTATATTCGATTAACGGATCTTTTTGTGCATATGCCCTGAAGCCAATACTTTCTCTTAATAAATCCATTTCATGTAGATGATCACGCCACAATTCATCCACAACACTCAATAATACTCTCCTCTCGATTTCCCTCATCTGGTGGGAACTGAGAGTTTCTTCTCTTTTCTGATATGCTTTTAAAACAACTTCTTCAATATTAGCAATTAAGTTATCAACAGTTGGATTTTCTTTAATCACATCTTTTTCATTTATAACTACATTCAGATTGGATTTTATCCAGTTGAGGATATTTTCTATAGGCCAATTCTCATAATAACTTTCACCGGCAATTTCATTTTCAGTTAATTCTGCAACAGTATCCTTTATCATTTCGACGATTTCAAACTTCAGGTCATATCCTTTAAGAACATTGCTTCTATAAGTATAAATCACTTCCCGTTGTTGATTCATCACTTCATCATACTTAATTAGCTGTTTTCGGCTTTCAAAATTATAAGCTTCAACTCTTGTCTGGGCTCTTTCAACAGCTTTTGTCATCCATGGATGGATAATTGCCTCACCTTCCTTAAAACCTAATTTCATCATCATGGGTGCTAATTTATCCGGAGCAAATAAACGCATTAAATCATCTTCAAGAGATAAATAAAACCTTGATGTCCCCGGGTCTCCCTGTCTACCGCTTCTACCTCTCAACTGTCTGTCAATACGTCTACTTTCATGACGCTCTGTTCCTATTACATGTAATCCGTCAAGAGGTACTCCATAAGGATTCTCCTCAGTGATTTTCTTTGATATATTCAAATATGTATTCTTTTCTTGGGTAACTACTCCGGAACCTAACTTTATGTCTGTACCACGTCCTGCCATATTGGTTGCAATGGTGACAGCACCCGGTTCTCCGGCAGATATGATTATCTCTGCTTCCTGTTCATGATATTTTGCATTAAGAACATTATGGTTGATATTTTTTCTTCTTAAAAGCCTGCTTAAGGTTTCGGAAACCTCAACACTGACAGTTCCCACTAATATGGGTTTTTCCAGACCGTGCCAGTATTCTATTTCATCTATGATAGCTTTATACTTTTCATTTTTTGTCAAATAAATCACATCTTCGTGATCGATCCTTGAAATAGGTAAATTAGTGGGAATAACTTTAACAGGTAGATTGTAAATTTCCATGAACTCATCTTCTTCAGTTATTGCAGTTCCTGTCATACCCGATAATTTATCATACATTCTGAAATAATTCTGCAAAGTTACAGTTGCAAAAGTTTGAGTTGCTTCTTCAATAGTAACATTTTCTTTAGCTTCCAACGCTTGATGCAATCCATCACTGAATCTTCTACCAGGCATCATACGACCTGTGAATTCATCGACTATGATAACTTTATTTTCAATCACTACATAATCAACATCTTTTTCAAAAATAGTATAACTTTTCAATAATTGTTTTATATTATGGAGTTTTTCATTCTTATCTAAAAATTCAGATGTTATCTCTTCTTTTAATTTCTTTTTCTCATTGAATGATAGTTTGTCATTTAAATCTACTTCATCAAGTTGTTCATCCAGTTGTTCCAGAATAAATAACTCCGGGTCTTTCTGAGCTACAAGATCATTCCCTTTTTCTGATAATTCAACACTGTTCTGTCTTTCTTCAAACACATAGAATAATTCTGCATCGATTTCGTGTAATTTTTTATCTCTGATATAAAATCCTTCTACATCTTTAACCGTTTTTTTCAGTTCCTGATCTTTCATCAATTTAATAAATGATTTATTCCTGGGTGCTGCTCGGCTGATTAAAAGAAGTAACTTTCCAACCTCATCTCTATCAACTTCTTCTCTTTTAAGAAGTTCCTTTACTTCGAACAGATATCTATTAATTAGAATATTTTGAGCATTTACAAGCTTTAAAATAACCGGTTTTAATTCTTTATAAAAATTCTTACTTTCTTGAACCGGTCCACTGATTATCAGGGGAGTTCTGGCTTCATCAATGAGTACGCTGTCAACTTCATCAACTATGGCAAATTGGTGTTTTCTTTGTACAAGTCTTTCCACGGAAGGTGCCATATTATCACGAAG
>JAUXFF010000044.1 GCA_030620155.1 Candidatus Cloacimonadota bacterium
AATGTTTACACCTTTTGCTAAAATGTATGTTGAATCAAGGGGGGTTTCTCCATCAAATGTATTAGCTGTTAAAGCTAATTCGGTTTCGCTGGTTAATGTAATTTCTTCTATATCTTCCTGGTTAAAAGTATCAAACCATTGATCAGGATAGCCACCTTCGGATTCCGGGATCAGATTATGATCCAGATCTCTTTTTTCCAGTTTATATTTATAATAATATGGTTCGTAATTTACAGCTAAACCTTCACCAGGGGGGAGGATAAAATTGATTACTACTCCAAGCCCTATTGTCTCACCATCAATAAATCCTTTACTTGATGATACAGTAAGGTAAGGGACATTTGAGAACGCATTAAAGTATTTTGTGGCTGTTGCACTTTCTCCTTCTCTATTATCAATACATTTAACCTGGAATGAACTTGTTGTATTAATACTATCTCCAGAGGCATCTGCTGCAGGGAAATTTATTTCTACAAAGGTATGTTCAATCCAGATCGTAGTCTCATCAGATTGCTCAAGGGGGATAGTTGTATCGGCATTGTGTCGATAGTGTTTTACCCAGCCATTCTCATCCAGAACTTCATATCCGGCTGTTGGAATCGGTACACCTTCTTCATTTAGTACTTTGAAAGCAAATCCTTCGACAACACCATCGATATCGTATGCACTCCATTCTATTGTTTGTTGAAATATTTCAGGGTCCCCAAGGTCTTCTTCATCATCTACACCAAAATAATTGGTAATCGAAATAATGGGAATGCTATTGGGATTGAGTTTACCCTTTCTCGAATCACAGGCATTAATTATAAGGACTGTAATAATAATGAAGACCAAAAGTATTATTGAATTTCTAAATTTTAACATTTAATCCTCCTAAGTCTGACAATATTGTTCTTTATTTAAATAACAGGCATTTTCCGTCAATAAAATTATCTCTTTAATGCCTTTTTTTTATTATATCAACATTGTATTAAAAAGCAATTAACATACCATTTTTAAAAACATATATAGTAATAACCTGAAAACTCTTTTATAAAGGGCAGTCTGATGATCCAATGTGAATGATCTTGGTGTAGGAACTAAATATATATTGTAGTTAATAATAATCAAAAAGCTGAATTAAATGAACAGATTTTCCGGATATCTTACATCAAGTAAATACAAACCTTGCGGAGGAGCTGTGGAAATCAGTTTATGAGATGGGTTTTTTCTGTTAATTAGTTTATTTATTATTTCCGGGTCAATGTTTGCATGGGAAATATTTACTATTGTTCCTATAATTCTTCTGACCATATTGTGTAGAAATCTATTTGCTGAGATTATGAATACTAAATCTTCATTTTCTTTATGAAGTTCAAAGTTGTTAATTGTACAAATATTACTTTTGATATCGGGATTTGATTTTGAAAAAGATGTAAAATCATATTCACCAATAAAATAATGTAAACATTTTTCCATATTTTCAGGAGCTATAATCTTTCTATGAAAACAGGTTTTATAAAAACGATTAAAAGGTGATTTATTGCTTGTTATCATGTATTTATAAACTCTTTTTTCTGCATCGTAACGTGCGTGGAAATTATTAACAACCTGGAATACATTTGTTATTTTTAAATCATCAGGCAGTTTAGAATTTATTGCTCGTATCAATTGATCCGGTGTTATATTTAAATTCAGGTCAAAATGAGCATATTGACGTATCGCATGTACACCTGCATCTGTTCTACCTGATCCTACGACTGTGATATTTGCTTTGGTTATTTCAGATAGCACAGATTCCAGGGTGTCTTGAACTGTTCTACCATGTTTTTGAGATTGCCAGCCTTTAAAATTTGTGCCGTCATAATTAATTCTTAATAGAAAACGTTTCATATGTTTTACATGAATAGAATAAAGATCAGGATAAAAATAATAAGGATAAAGATCAAATATATATTAGGTAGAATCCAAAATGAACTAATACAACCGTTTTTATTGAATTTATCAACTGTTTCTTTTTCTACTTCACTTATCTTGTTTTTACTCAAAATAACAGCTTCAGAAATAATATTAAAGAAATTTTTTTCTTTTACTGAAGCAATTTTATACTGCTGCAGGAATATTGGAATAAAACTTATCGTTGCAGCAATAAAGAAAAATATCTCTGTGATAATTTGATTGTTTTTAATGTGTTTTGATTTTGGTTTAATATTTTCCAAAGAAGTTGTTGAGATTAAATAAATTGATAAAAGTAAAATATACAGAATCCTTGAAGAGAGAATGATTTGTTTTGGATATGATAAATTTAGAATAAACCCAAAAACAAATAAGGAAATGAAGAAAGGAATTAGTTTTAATATGGTTTTTAACCATAATAAGTAAATTTTAGGAGAGAAGATGAAATAAATTAAAGTTAAAAGAAAGATGAAATAAAATTCGCGAAGATTTAAAGTTAATGAAAATAATATTCCCGAAAGGATAAAAAAGCATTTTAAGATAAAGTTCTGTTTTGAATATAAGCCTAAATACTCAGAATTAAACATTTAATGGTTTTCCATATTTTCAGTATCGATTTTCTCCTGTTTAAATCTCAAAGAAGTATCAATCTTGGAATCAATTGGTTCACCACTAAAAGTAGCTGGTAGAAATTCCCACTGGAGAATTACATTCCTGATAATTTCTGATAATTCTTTATTATTGGATATCATTTCGTCTAAAATTATAATTTCACCCGTCTCACCGTTAGCTGACACAAAGATATTAACAAAGATTTCTTTATCTGGAAACGTTATGCCAGCAGGAAGAATCGGGTCAATACGAGAAATAATTTTAATTGGAGTTAAGTAATTCGATGTATCCTGAGTTGATTTGGTTTTTAATGAATCGCTTTCCTCTTCAAGCTCTATAGTTAGTACTTCTTCATCGTATTCCCCGGTATCTTCTTTTTCAATACTTGTTTCTTGCTGTTCAGCTTCTTCTAAAGATGTAATATAAGGCAATCGTTCCAATAGAATAAAATTCTTCCCATTATAAAATTTATTTATTTCAGTTTTATATTCTCCAACATTTTCCTTTTCAAGGATCTTATCCAGAAATGGTTTTGCTGAAGTGCTATCATTTAATATAAAATAATAAATATATCCAATAGTATAAGTAGCTTTAATATTGAACTCATGTTCCGTATTGTCTGAGATAGGTTCAAGCAATTTAATAGCTTCATATGGCTCAGCTTCGGTTAGTTTTATTGCATTATTATATTCCTCTGTTTCTTGTTTAAGTCTAGGAGTAATAATTTCAACATCTTGATTTGTTAAGAGAGAATATGCTACGAAAGTATATTTATTTTCCGGGTATTCATTTTGCAGTTGCTGATAAATTTCATTTGCTTTTAAACTATCCGTATAAATGCTTTTATATAGCCAGATTTTTATAAAAAGAGCAAATGGTATAAATTCATCATCAAATTTAGTAATATCCTGCTCTATCCTGTTGATTTGAGTTTTAATGGACTCAATATTTGCAGTTACAACCGAATCACTTATTGTTTTGAAAGTATCAATTCTCGTTGAATCAGAAATATACAATGAATCTTGAATTAATAAGGAATCCTGAGTATATAGTGTGTCGTTTAATGCCAATGAGTCAAGCAAGTACAATGTATCAGGGAAGAATAAAGAATCAATATTTATGAATATAGTATCTATTTCTGGGAAAGAATCTTGAAAAGAATGAAATTCTATTGAGCTTAGACTATCTTGTAAGTTTAAAGAGTCCGGTGTAATATCATACTCTTTAAATTTTATTTTAAGCGAATCTAACGTTAGAATAAGAACTTCTTTTTGGGAGATTATGTTATTATAGATAGAGAGAGCTGAGTCCGGGAGGTCAAGTACTTCTATATAATATTCAGCAAGTCTGAATTGCTGATTGACAAGGTCTTCGGTAAGGATATTGGCATCCGGATTATTATATTGAATAATTTCAGCTGCAACTACACTTCTGGATAAAGCAGTTTCAATAAATTCAGAATTTTTGTACTCTTTGTTTACGTTGTTATAATACTCAATCGCTTTTTCATAATCACCAAAAATTTTAAGATATAATTCAGCAAAATAAAAAGAAGCTTCTGCTGCGATAGCTGATTTACTATTATTTTTAATGATTTCTTCAAATATTTGAATAGCTTCAATCTGAGTAAGACCGCTAAGACAACGAGCTTGAATTAATTTGATTTTGGCAATATGTTCAGTTCTGTATTCTTCTTTCAATAGTTTTGAAATAATATCAAGAGCGTTATTATATTCTTCTAATAAAAGATAATTATAAGAGATGTAATATCGAGCTTCTAATTTATATTTTTTTTCCACTCTGGATTTCAATAATGAGTAAAAGACTTCATTAGATAGAGGAAAATTTTGAGCAATATGATAAGTTTTACCTTGGAGAAAAAAGGCTTCTTCATATTCTTTAGAATCCGGATATGTATCAATAATTTTTTGTAAGTAATAATTTGCTTCGACTAATTCTTTATCATTAAGGTGATAATTTGCCAGAATCGTTAGTGTTGAAGGATGGTATTTTTTGTATTGAGGATCATTAATGAATTCTTGAAGCATATGATAAGCTAACTGCTTATTATTAAACTTGTAGTTAGCTCTTGCAATATAAATTTTTGATTCAGGTACAAATTCACTTTCAGGATAAAATGCAATTATATCTTGAAACTTTTCAATAGATTGAGTATAATTAGTTCCTTTATAAAAGAGTGATTTTGCTAACAGAAATAGAGCGTCATCAGCATATCTGCTATTTTTATAATCTGTAAGGATTATCCCACACTTTTTTATCGCTTTGTTGTATTTTTGTATAGCATTAGATTGGGGTCTGCCATTTTGATCCAGCGGAATTTCTTGAGCTTCATTGAAATGTTTTTTTGCATTATAAAAAGTATTGAAGTAAGCACAACCGGAGAATAAAATTAGTGAAACCAGGACCAATATAACATATTTTTTTAAATACAAAGTTACTCCTATTTTAACTCAATATGTTTTTCTACAATTTCAGGAATAATACCTGATTCTATTAACTTTTTCATATTTCTGATGTCTTCAGAAAGTATCCTGTCTTTCTCAAGGAATGTTACTGTTTTTCTGACTTCAGATTTTATAATTTCAATAATTTTGGAACTTTTGTATTCCCTTGTATCTAATGCCTGGCATGCAATCATTAATTCGATACCAAGAATATAAGCTGTATTATCAATTATATTTCTGGCCTTAATAGCACTTATTGTTCCCATACTTACATGATCCTCTTGATTAGCTGAAGTAGGAATGGAGTCAACTGATGCAGGATGGGAAAGGACCTTATTTTCCGAAATTAATGCTGCTGCCGTTACTTGCGCTATCATAAAACCGGAGTCAAGCCCCGGACGAGGAGCTAAAAAGGGTTTCAGACCTCTATTCAGAGCAGGATTTAGTAAGTGTTCTGTTCTCCTTTCTGATATATTACCCAACTCTGATACTGTAAAACCGAGAGTATCTGCTGCAAATGCAATTGGCTCACCATGAAAGTTCCCTCCTGAGATGACCTTATCTACGTCAGGAAAGATAAGAGGATTATCCGTAGCTGAATTTAATTCTATCTTTAAAATATTTCTAACATACTTCAGGGCGTCACGTACTGCACCATTAACTTGAGGTGTACAACGCAGGCTATAAGCATCCTGAACATTTTCGCAGTATTCGTGAGTTTTTCTCAGGTCACTTCCTTCTAAAAGATTAGATATATTTTGCGCTGAAATGATCTGTCCCGGATGAGGTCTTACTTCATGTATCAGGTTATTAAAGGCATCAGGAGTTGCCAGGAGCGCATCTATACTGATGCTGGCACATATATCTGCAATTTTGCATAGATTTTCAGCTCTTAAAAGGGCTAAAGTTGTTACGGCTGTCATTACTTGAGTTCCGTTATTTAGTGCCAGACCTTCTTTAGCTCTGAGTTTTATCGGTGTGAGATCAGCTTTTTTCAGGACTTCTGCTCCCGTTAATACTTCACCGTAATATTCTGCTTTTCCTTTCCCAATAAGAATTAAAGCCAGGTGGGAAAGTGGCGCCAGATCACCACTTGCTCCTACAGAACCTTTCTCAGGAATGCAAGGATGAATTTTTGAATTAAGAATAGTTATTAAAGTTTGAAGTGTTTCTATACAAATTCCGGAATATCCTTTAGCAAGAACATTGATTCTAAGCAATATAATTGCTCTTGTTTCCGGAATTGATAAATAAGAACCAACTCCGGTAGAATGACTTAATATTAAATTCTCTTGAAGTTCTTCGATCTGTTCTGTAGGGATCTTTACGTTGCTGAGCTTTCCAAATCCAGTTGTTAATCCATAGATTGTTTTTTTTTCGGAAATTATTTTTTCAACATATTTTCTGCATTTGTTAACTTTTTCAATAGCATTCGAGTGGAGTGCAACTTTTTCGAATTCATATGCGACTTTGTACACATCCTCTGATGTTAAGCTGTTTCCATCCAGTAAAATAGTCATTATTACTCCAGAAAATATATAACCTTGTGAAATTAATTATAGATAAATCCACAAGGTTCTATTGTTATATAAGCACATGATCTATTAGTAAGTTTGTAATTCTCCTATCTCATTCTCTACATAATGAAGAATATCACGTTTTTTCACAGCTTCCATCATATTATTATGATCGTCAAAAAGCGGTCTGTCAACATCAAGATGTTCCACTACTTTCCTTACAGCATTGTGAGCTTCCTGGGTTCCTCTACCCATTTTGAAATCCCTGAAATCCAGAGCTTGAGCTGCTGCTATCAATTCAATTCCCAGAATACCATAGGCATTATTAATTATCTGTCTTGTCTTAAGAGCGGAATTCATGCCCATACTGACAAAATCTTCCTGGTCTGCTGCTGCAGGGATAGACTGAATTGAAGCAGGATTTGATAGTATTCGCTGTTCAACTATCATCATATCTGCTGTGTATTGACTTAACATAAGTCCCGAGTACATTCCTGCTCCTTTTGTTAGAAAAGCTGGAAGACCTGCATTAAGAGCCGGATTCAGCAAACGGTTCAATCGGCGTTCGGAAATCACACAAACCATTGTGATAACAGCTCCGAGCATATCCAGTGGAACTGATATCGGGGAACCCTGGAAATTAGCACCGGTAAGAACTATTTCCTCATCAGGTAAGAAAACCGGATTATCTCCAACCCCATTTAATTCTATTTCGAGTTGACTCCGGGTCCATCGAAGCTGATCCCTGGCAGCACCAATTACTTGTGGAGTAGAACGCATACTATACGCATCCTGGACCCTGACTTTCATTCCTTTGAGTAAGTCAGAACCTTTTATCATTTTTTTAATATTTTTAGCAGAAGTTACAGCTCCTTGAAATCCTCGCAATTCATGGAGTCTTTCATCATAAGGTTTCAGATTTGCCATTAAAGCTTCCAGGGTCATTGCTGCTGCTATTTCCGCTTGTTTCAGAAATCTTTCTGCTTCATAAACTTGCAGAGCAGCCATACCCGCAGTGAAATTACTTCCATTAATTGAAGCCAGTCCATCACGAGCTTGAAGACCTGGAATTTTGATGCCTGCACGGTCCATTGCAGTCTTGCCGGCAAGGCGTTCACCTTGATAAAAAGCTTCTCCTTCTCCCATATGAAGAAGAGCAATCTGACTCATGGGAGAAAGGTCACCACAAGCTCCGACACTACCTTTTTCACATACTACGGGTGTTACACCTTTATTCAGCATTTCAATAAGTGTCTGGGTAATAATAGGTCTGCAAGCTGAATTACCATTAGCATGTACGTTTATTCTGGATAGCATAGCAGCTCTAACATGCTCGATCGGGCATGGTTCTCCAATCCCGGCTGAGTGATTATAAATAAGGTATTTCTGGAACTGCTTGATTTGCTCATCATTTAAAACGATTTCGGAGAATTCACCTATTCCTGTATTAACACCGTACATGATCTCTTTTTCATCGATTTTCTTTTCAATAAAATTTCTACATTTTTTTATTTTTTCTAAAGAATCCTGATGCAGTTTTACCTTTTCAAAGCCGTAGGCAACTCGATAAACATCTTCAATTTTTAAATTTTTACCAGTAATTATGACTGCCATTTTTTCTCCTAAGAAAACTCCACCAAAACATTACGTTTATTCTATCGAGACAATAAGGGTTACTGATTACCAATTTTTTTTTACAATCTTTTCATCACTAAAATTAGAATTTATAAGAACAAATAAGATTTGGATTCATATTTCTATCAAAATAAATACTCAGATTCATTTTTTTTAATTTTGAACTAACTCTTAGTGAATTTATAGCACTAAAAACATGGTTTGCTATTATAGCACCACCAATAGTTTTTGCATAATCTACAAAATGAGATGCATCTTTTCTTTTTATACCATATTCATGCATTTTATCCTTGTTATCCCAATTCCAATAATATTCATCAGAATAGATATTGTTTTGTATGTATTCCTGCTTTAATATCGGGTCTTCTATATTTTCTGCCTGTTGAACTACATAGGCATTATATCCACCTGGTTCAAATCCGGAACTGATGAATCTCGATATGTTGTAATAATATGTTTCGTTATAATTATTATGAGGATCTATGTGAGCATATTTTAATGCATAATTATAAGCTTCTTTTTCCTTTAACTTTTCTTCCTCATTAAAATAAATCTTGGAAGACCAGAAAATAAATTCAGTAGCCATGAAAATATAACCGGTTTTATCTCCTAATGAAATTTCACCCCATCCAGGCAAAATAGCAGATTTTAACAAAGCTATCCTGGGGTTAAAATCCTCAGCATAAATTGGTATTGAAAAAATGAGCATCAATAATAATATTAATATATAAGATTTAAAAATTGTATTCATAGCTAATTCTCATCCCTTTCTTTTTCCAATCAGGTTCTATAACAAGATTTCCGAGTAAAGAGTTTTTTCTATTTACTTTTTTTACTGAAATGGCTGAATCAATGATACTGACGATTCTATTTAAAATTGCAGCCCCAAAGGTGAAATTCATTAATATTTCAAAATCTTGTTTTTCACGACGAAGGTCTTTGTATTTATACCAATTTTTATTATTTTGCCAGTCCCATGCTTGCTCATCCGGGATAAGATATAAATCCAGGTATTCATAGTAGTATGCGGGGTTATAATAAGGTGAGTTTGCACTTAAATAAACATTCCTTGCAAAACTTATAACGCTTTCGTTGTATTCTTCACTGCTGAAATAATCTTGAATACGCTGATAATATCTATCAGAACTGTTTTTGGGAATGTCAGCTTTAGAATATGCAAACTGTTCATATGATTTTATTGCCCATTCAGTTTCCGATTTTAAACGCATATAAGAAAAAATAATTGCTAATTCAGTACTTAGAAAGATACCTGCTTTAGTGTAGTCTTTAGTGTATATTTCTCCAAGACCCGGAACAAGAGCTGATAATAAAACAGCTTTTTTTGTGGATAATTGTTCTGCACAAACACTTGTAATAAATGACAGTAAAATAATTAAAGTGACAATTTTTTTCATAATTTAGAAGCCCTTACTTACTAAAAGTGCAGGACATATATTATTATTTACAAATACAGGGGCTATTTTAATTCTGAAATTATTATTTGAGATATATTCTGCATTGTATCTTTTAGTAACTCTAACAGCATCAAGAGCTGAGAAGATATGGTTAAATACAATACCAAAACTGAAATATTCGGCTTTATCATAATACTTCTCAGCATTATCTCTCATTTTGATGTATTTTGCTCTCATTCCACTATATATTCCTGAATGGTCATTATAAATTCCTTCATTTCCAACATAATATTCTGATCCAGTATTTGTTGGTTCATTCCCCGACCATTTGTCACCCTGGTCACTCTCAAGCCAGGGTCTCCAGTCTGGATTAGTCCAATACCCCTCAGCATCTGTTGCATAAATATCGAACCAGTCTGCCCAACCAAAAATATATTTATTGTATTTACCTATATCTTCATAAAAATGCTGGGTATTTTCGTCGTCCAGATTGAAGTAATTATCATAAAAGGAATTACCTATCTCTTCAATTAAATCATCTTTCGCATGGTTAAATTTATCTCTATCATAGCGGTAAATAGGATCTCCATTTATAGGATCATCATCCTCATATCCAATAATTTCACCTGTAGCATAGTGTTCATAATCTTTCTCTTTATTTTCTCCCTTGTTCGTAAAATGAAAATACCCAAATAATAATCCTATTTCAATTACCGGAAAAATGTAAGCTGTAATATTTTTGGGGCTAACATAAAATTGACCTGCTCCAGGCAAAAGTGCAGAAAGTATAACTGCCTTAGGTACTGATTTCTGTTCATAATTGATTTTAAAGATATCATCTGAAATTTCCTGTGCGGAAAGGGAAACACAAAAACCAGCTAAAATGATGATTAAAATTAATTTAGTTTTCATTAATTCTCCTAATTTTCAACAGCAATAGGGATTTTTTTCGATTCTTTACCTGATTTAATAATGCCAAAGTATACACCTGATTCAATATTCCTGGTATCCCAGGGAATGTCCTGTTCTTTATTTGGTTCTTTTAAGATACTTTTTTTATAGATGAGATTGCCTGCGATATCAAATATCTTTAATTTTATATCATCTTTGGAATCTCTAACTCTTATTTTAGCTTCCCCATTTTTTACAGGATTAGGAAAAACAAAAGCAGATAGTTTCACGTTTTCATCAATTTCGTAATTTATATTACCAGTAAAAAGAGAATAGTCCCCATTTTTATACCCATTCCAGAATATTGGATTTTCATCGATGTTTTCCATATATGAAGAAAATAAATGAGAATTGGAGTTACTGTAAATAAAATAAAGTCTTTCAGAATCATTATCCCAATAAAATTGGTATGAATTATCTAATTTATCCCAGAATAATGAATATTCTTGCCGATAATTTGCATTGATATCAATAGCAATATAACCCTGATTTTGTTCTTCAAAAAGAATAATAGGCTCGTTATAAAATTTTATTATTTTCGGATAACTTTTGGATTTAAATGTTTTATCCTCAATATAAGCCGGAAAGTCAGGGAGCAAAGTTCCATCCAGAGTAATAACAAATGCTCTATCATCAGCAGCAAATACAAGGTGGATCTGATCATATTGGATAAAATTTCCAATTCCCAGTTGTGTGGGAAGTGATGATGTGTAGGGATATAAACTGAATATTCTTTCAACGTGGTTATTCTGAATTTTATAAACATCACCAAGAACGTCTTGTATAAATGTTGCATTATAAGAAGGATTATTATTATCTTTATAACAAACAGGTGAATAATCCGGGTCAGTTTCAGGTAGTTCTATACTTACAAAATCATACGGGGGAGTCGGATCTATAAAATATATATTACTGTTAGAAACTGCAACAATTTCTGATCCGTTAAATGCACATCTGGCATTTGATATCTCTAATGAATCCTGTTCGATAAATAATTTATTAAAAGTTGGAATAACTAAGGAAGAATCTTGTTCTAAAAACAAAGGTACTTCAGATATTTCTGAAGAAAAAGTTAATTCAATTGGAGGATTCTCTTCAGTATTGATAGGTGTCACAAAATTTAATGTTTTATCACTTACTATGATATATTCATTTTTTTCATCATAATTGTCTTCAAAGTAATTAAAAGAAAATATGGGGGATTCAGTCTCATAATGGAAGGGAAGAGTCTCACCAAACTGATTTTCAAACCATGAACCACCCATTAATGTGAAAAAATTGATCCCTGTTTCCGAGATAATGGGAAATGTAGGAAAATCATAGGAATTACCTATAAGTCCAACTGCTGTGATAGAGTCACATTCTGTTAGTTTTTCCGTATGATTAAACAGATGAGTGCCTATTTTAAAAGACATTACTCTTTCGATATTTTCCTCAAGGCTATAGCTGCTTATTTCGTAAACAGCATATATTGAAGGATTCCCTTCATTGGATGCAAGTGGAGGTTCTGTAATTCCTGAAAGGGAATCATTATGAGTTGCTATGGGACCTGTGCTGGAAAATTGTTCATCCCATTGAACAAAAAATCCATTTTCATCCAATACAGGGCTATATTTATAGAATGGATCGTATTCTGTACCACGCCATGACCAGGGTGGTGCATAAGGATTTCCAATATCTTCAATGTTATCAGCCTCGATAATTTTTACAGCTCTACGATCATGAAACTGGTTAATGGTGTTATTTTCGAAGTTATTATTTTCATATAATATTTCTTCATCAATATGCCAGATTACTAATCCGCCGCCTATAGCTTCTCCGGTTGCTGTGAACCATCCAGGAAGAAGATAGTCATATTCATAGGAGATTGTATCCATAGCAGTATCAGAAATAGGGGTTGGATAAAGGATCACTCTCTGGTCAGGAGAACTTTGTACGGCTGTACCACCATCTCCGTCAGGATCTATTTGTCTGTTCTCAATGAGAATATATTCATGGTCATTGAATTGTAATTTTACAAAATAGGGTATATTTTCATTAGGGATTATTTTTTTTTCAGCAGGATTGATTTCTATTATTTCGTCGAAATTCAATTCGGAAAAATCTTTTAAAATACCGCGATCACGAAAGTCTTCTTCCCAGGCTATTAAACGTGACCAGACTCCGGGTAGAATCGGGAGTCCTCCTTCTATATCATAGAAATATTGATAATCATCATAATTAATCTCACCATTTTCATCAAACGGTAGAGTTAATCCCCCCATACCACCGCTATCCATAATATCATAGTAACCGACTGCCGGATAATTATTCCGGGTATTGTATAGATCTACAAAACCCATTGAATGACCGAATTCATGAGCCATAACAGCATTGATTAATCCATAGCCTTCTACAGAGGCAGGATCACCACCATTATTAATTTGTATATCTTGAGTTATTGTTTCCGGTATATTACATGAATTATCAATAATTATTCCTTCGTCTACGATTACTTCTTTTCCCTCACCAATTTTGATAAAAAAGGAGGGCATATCTGATGGTGTGTCACCGAAAATGTCATGCTGCCAGTCTGATCCAGCATGTATTAACATAAAATGTCCGAATTGACTGAAATCTATGTCTTCATCTCCATCAGCGATAGTGAAACAATCCTGAAAATATTCTTCAAACCGGGAGATCATTAATTCGTAGGATGCACCTGCAGGACTGTAATATGCCATTTCATGAGGTAATGTATAGGCTTGAAATACTCCAGGTACTTCAGGTTGGGGAAATATATCATATTCCAGGTTAAAACCATATTCATTAAACCCATCATTAGAATAAAGACTTGCAGCCCGGTAATAATGTTTTAGAGCTTCTAACTGCATTAAAAAAAAATCACGATCATGAGGTGGTTTACCCAGTGTAATAGGATAATCAGAGGGGTCTATTTGGAATTTTCCATTTCCAGTAGTCTGAGGATTATCTTCGAATAATTCAGTATCATCAAATTCTATTAGTAAAACAAGAAGTTTATTACCGTTTCTTTTATTTAACTCCGGCTTTCCAGGTTTTGAAAAATAATTTTCTAAAAAATGAATTCTTTTTTGAAAAGCTTTTCTATCCTTGGATTTCAGAATATTTATTTTTGTAGCTGATGATTGTTGAGGGATTATTAGTCCAAGAACTATCAACGCAGAAAGTAATAACTTTCTCATAGATTAGAATTCGAGTTTTATAGAGAGAATCTGGTTATAATCTTGTAAATCACCTGCGGGTTGGAAGGAATAATCAACATTGAAAAGATATTCTTTATAGGTATAATGAATCCCTGCGCCAAAAGAAAAACCTTTGATTTCTCCTGCTCTATCTAGAATATATCCACCTCTCAAGGAAAGCAGGTCCATATAAACATATTCCGTACCAAAATTCCAGATAATTGATCTTATCTCAATAGAATTGATAAAATTCTTGAAAGAAGCAAAATCATCTATTTTCTCGCCAGTATCTTCATCGATTTGTTTACCAAAATCATCAGTCCAGGCAGAAAAGATTCTTTTATAGACCGGGTCATCATTTGCGAGAAGTTTATTCATATCACAATTGATACTTAATTTATTATATTCTGATTCTAAGGCTCTATAAGAAAATCCCATTCTCCAGTTCATTGGAAGAGGGTCAGACTGAGATTCATTTATATATGTAATATTGGGACCGACATTTTGAAGATTCAAACCAAAATCCAGTCTTTTTATAGGTACGCTGTATCCCGAATATTTTGCCCCTCCGAATCCTCCGATATAAGCAATGCCATTATACAAAGCTAATATTCCATTGTATGGTGAAACAAGGATTTGACCTACATTTACACCCCTGGTTTTTAATCCCAAATCAAAAGCATAGCTCATGCCTTGACCCTTTTTATTTGATTCTGTTTCACCGGTTCCTTCCGGGGCAAGGTCACTTAGAATAAACTTAAAAGTCAAACCAAGACCTATTGTTGGATCTACCTGATAACCGTATGTTGTAGCTACAGATAAATCATAACTTCGGAATGTACCCTCATGTTCACCTGTTTCGCTCATTTTGTCCTGTTCACCATAAGACATATATGTGAAATTCAGACCCAGATTACCGATATCTTCTAAGTATTGATTTCCAGCTAAATGGAAATAGTATAAATCATTGAATACCTCACCAAGCCAATTTGAATACATACTCGCAAATTGTGTTTTTCTATTGAAAGCCATTGCCCCCGGATTCCAATATCCAGCGAACCCATCATCAACCTGGGCAACATAGGCTTGCCCCATTCCACTTGCGCGAGCACTTGGTTCAATCAATAAGAATAGTACAGCTGCTTCAGATATCGCATTTACAGTAATAGGAATAAAAAAGGCTATTATGAGACTGAGATAAATAAGTTTAGTTTTCATTTTAAACACCTCCAGAATTTAATAGATTAATTGAATATTGAAAAATCGTAAGACAGAATGTTGATTTAACAACTATTTATTATAGCCTCCATTATATTACTGGTGCCGAAGGCCGGAATCGAACCGGCATGAGCAAAAGCTCGGAGGATTTTGAGTCCACTGCGTATACCAATTTCACCACTTCGGCACGTGGTGAAGTATCAAAAAAATAGCACTTTTTGGTGTCAAGAGTTTTTATTAAAAAAAAATGATAAATTCATACTTTATAAAGAGAAAGGAAATTAAAAAATAAGGAGTTTCCTCATAATCTGGAAACTCCTTTAAGATTTTATGAATGTTTATAATTTTAAGTTTAATACATTCCGGGCATTCCGCCGCCCATGCCTGCTCCGGGCATTCCAGGTACTGCGGATTCCGGTTCTTTTATATCGG
>JAUXFF010000053.1 GCA_030620155.1 Candidatus Cloacimonadota bacterium
ACTTCTTGCAGTCAATTATTGAAAAGTGTATTGATAAAATTTTTAGTAATTATTCTTAGTCAATTGGGGTGTCTAACCACCGCTTCAACTGACCACTATTTCGCTGTGCTCCAAAGCGATAGGTGATCTTGGACAGTTATAGTCCTTTCTCTACTATTTTTTTCCTTCTTTCAAATTGTCATAAAACCTGGTAGTCGGATAAGCAAAATCTATATCCTCGTGTTTGGAAAATTCCTTTAAAATATCTTCCCAGATAGCTTCGGTATATCCTCTTCTTTTCCTGGTTTCACAAAGATGGCGGATGGTTAGTTGAACCCCATGGTCTCTAACATCCGTATAAACAATTGGTGTAAGATGTTTATAGTATATCAGGAATTTCTTAGCTGCTCTTTTTATCTGACGTTCTACAGTAGTAGTTATGTTTTCACTTTTTTTATTAGCAATTTTCAGAAGTATCTTTTTTGCTTCCTGCCAGTTGCTTTCAAAGGTGATAACTACTCGAATTTCATTCCATATATATTTGAACCCTTTATCGTAATTTGCCAGGTCCAGTGTAAATATTTTGCCATTCGGAATGTGAATGATCCTGCCTGTACTCTGGTCTGCCTCGACCCAGTTTCCTATTTCAAGTATCGAGAATTCAAAAAGACTCAGGTCGATCACATCACCAGCATGAGGTCCTAACTGTATCCTGTCTCCAACTTCAAAAGGACTGCGTGAAATAATATAAACCCACCCTGCAATATTTGCAATCACATCTTTAAGCGCAATAGCAATACCTGCAGAAAGTAATCCCAGGAAAGTAGCAATAGATTGAACACCTTTATACCAGATACTCCCAACTATTATTATAATTACGATAATAATAATGGAATTTATAAATTTTCGCCATCGATAACGGGACTTTGCATCAGTAATATTTCTCTGGATGATCTTAACAATAAAAATTTTGAATAACCAGAGAATTGCAATTATTATTATGGATTTCAATATTTTGATAGCAAAAGGAGAATTTAAAAACGGGATTTGAATTAATAAATTTTCAATAAAATTCATAGTTATTGGTCCTTAATCTCTTACCAGGGTATTAATCCAATTTATCCCTCATAGAACAGACATTTCCAACTTCATTATAAACTGCCAGAATCTCTGCAGCTATAGCGATGGCAATTTCCTGAGTTGTTGTTTTACCTATGTTCAAACCTATGGGAGCATATATCTTCTCGATGAGATCACCTTTATATTTTTTTCCTTTTATATTATTAACTGCTTTTATTACTTTGATTTTCGAACCTATCATTCCGAGATATTTCACATCTACATTTTTTCCACACAGGTAATCCAATATATCATAATCATATTTATGACCATGTGTAAATATGACTATTGCATCATTTTCCAGAGGATGGAAGTTAGATATATATTCCAAATAATCTTGAGCATATACTTCTTTAGCTTCCGGGATTTTATCTTTATTGGCAAAATCTTTTCTATTATCAACAATGATAGTATAAAATCCTATTGAATTAAGAATTGGAACCAGACTTCGACATAAATGACCTGCTCCAAAAATATATACTTTTTTGGAAGGAGAATAATATTCTAAGAAAACCTTAGCTACTCCTCCACATTCCATTCCAATTCCATCCGAATTATCAGTCAGCTTGAACTCAAGAAAATCATTTTTATGGGTCTTATGAATTTCGCGACATTTATCCAAAACTATTCTTTCAAGTTTTCCACCACCAACTGTTCCTTCGGAACTCCCGTCCGGATAAGATAACAATTTAAAACCGCTTCTGCCTGGAGTTTTTTCTATACCCACAACAACTGTTGCCAAAACAAAGGC
Source organism: Candidatus Cloacimonadota bacterium (assembly GCA_030620155.1). Taxonomy (GTDB): domain Bacteria; phylum Cloacimonadota; class Cloacimonadia; order Cloacimonadales; family TCS61; genus JAUXFF01. Next base: position 1,850 of record JAUXFF010000053.1, read on the forward strand.
AATAGATTTTTTTTGATTTTCAACAGCTTTTTTTAAAATATCAAAGACTGTTGTTTCCAAATCCTGTTTCCTCTTTTTTCTTATTTAAATCTTCAACAGTATTCAAATTATCAAATATACAGTCCTCTTCTGTTTCAACTATCTTTCTTTTATCACGATATAAATTGATAACATCCCTAAGGTTAGCTTCTTCCTTATGTTTTAATAAAATCTCCCTGAATTTGTTAGAAAATAATATTGGATGTCCAAAGCGTGGTTTTCCTTTAATTAGTTTTGCAGGTTGGAAAATAAGATTTTCATCATCAATACTGACAATAAGTTGCTTGTATAAACTCATTGTAATAAATGGTTGATCAATCATTTGCAAAAGAATTAATTCCTTCCCTGAAACACTTTGAAATCCTTTAATAACTGAAGAGAACATACCCATTCTGCTGTTCTCATTGAAAACTAAAAAGATCCTATCCATGGGATAATGGTTCTTTATAAGAAATTCTTTAACATTGTCATAATTATCAGAAAGAATAATAAATACTTTTTTTGAGAACTTAAGCAATTTATCTAAAATGTGACATATTATTTTCTTATCTCCAATATTTAATAAAGCTTTATCCTCCCTCATTCTTCTGGATTCACCTGCTGATAATAATATTGTTTCCATAGTAACTTCCTCTCAAGAAATTATAATACTTTATTTCTACCCTGAAAAAACATATCATATCTATTTAACAAATCGTTATAATAATCTTTTAATAGATTTATCGAATTATGATGAATTGGGTGGTTACAATTTTTAATCCAAAATTTTATTAATACCAAAGATAATAAATTTAATTACTTTTTTTTGAATAAATTACAAAATATTTCTTTATATTCCCTAATATCCAGAGAACATTTTTTTATATGTCTTAAAAAAGCACATTTTTTTTTTCTAGTATTTCTTAAAGCATTATCTATTTTAGAAATCAGTTTCTCAAAATCAGAGGGTTTGGCAATAAAATCATAAGCTCCTAATTCAATAGCTCTAATCGCTCTTTCTGCATTACCATAACCAGTGATCATTATAACAGGTAACGTATGATCTATCTCTTTTACTTTATCCAGAACTTTCATTCCATTCATGCCGGGAAGCATAATATCAAGTAATATTAAATCAGGAATTCCCTTTTTAACCTTTTCAATTGCTACACTTCCCCACATCGTAGTTATAATTTCAAATCCTTCTTCCCTTAAAATTTGGGCAAGTGTCAATTGTAAATTTTTATCATCTTCAACAATTAAAATTGTGCTCATACTATCTCGTCCTTTATTCAATCCTCAAAATGCTAAATACAATTAACAATAATAAAAACCTTATGAAATAATGGGAGAATCAAAAAAATATATCAATTACTTTAAAAATAATTATTTTTTTTCTGTCAAATATTAAATATTATTTGTACTAAGAAAATATTATAAACGTAAAAACTTGATAAAAAACGAGTCTTCATATAATAATATTTTTCCCCATTCTTTTCCTAACCATGCTATACTTAATTAATTTATATCAATCAACTTAGATATATCTTTCCTTTAAATTTGTAAATCTACGTGTATTTCAGTGGCGGAGCTGTCTCAAAAAAACACTTTATGTCTCAAAGACAAATATATTGACATAAATAATAATCTAAACTTTTGTTTTAAAAATCCTTTTTTAAAGAGGTTAATAATGAAAATCTATTTAAGTGCAACTGATCATATAGATAAACTCACAAAAATAGGAATAGCAATATCTGCTGAAAAAAACATTGATGAATTTTTTGAATTAGTACTTGAAGAAGCTATACATTATTCTAATGCTGACGCAGGTTCCTTGTATACTGTATCAGACGATAAGAAATTTTTGGATTTTCAATTTGTTTGTACTCTCTCGAAAAATATAAGACTGGGCAGAGCAGATATTTCCAGATGGCCAAGTGTACCTCTATACGAAAAAAATGGGAACAAGAACTTAAAAAATTTTGTTTCCTATGTTTTTCATACCAAGGAATCAACACATATCGATGATGTTTACAACCAGGACATATTTGATAACAGTGGAACAAAAAAATATGATTCAGCCAACAATTACCATTCAAAATCAATGGTAGCTATTCCATTAAAAAACCATGAAAATGAGGTGTTGGGAGTAATCCAACTCATAAATTCGATTGATCACCATTTCGAGATTGTTCCGTTCAATAAGGAACATATTACAATGTTGACTTCACTTGCTTCACAAGCAGCTATTGCTTTAACGAATAAAAAACTGATCAAAGGATTGGAAAATCTATTATACCAGTTTATTAAGGTTATTGCATCTGCAATAGATAAAAAATCCAAATTTACAGGAGGACATATTGCCCGTGTTGCAAATCTTACAGAACTAATAACTCATAAGATTCAGAAGGACAACAAGTATTTCAAAAATGTTAGGTTTTCTGATGTAGATATCCAGGAAATCAGTATGGCAGGATGGATGCATGACTTTGGTAAAATTACAACTCCAGTATACATTATGGATAAAGCAACTAAATTGGAGACAATATTTGACAGGATCGAGTTAATAAAAACAAGATATGAATTGCTAAAACTGATTCTTGAAAATGAAAAAATATCAAATAAAGATAATAGCTCAAAAAAGAGCATAGAAAAAACCTTATCACAACTTGAAGAAGATTGGGTTTTCCTACAAAAGACAAATAAGGAACCAGAATTTTTGAAAAAAGAAGATATTGACAGAATAGAAAGAATATTTCAATTTAATTATGAATATAGAGGGAAAAAATATTTTCTAATTTCTGAGAATGAAAAGAACAACCTTTCTATCCAAAAGGGAACATTACTTAATGAAGAAATGGAAAAAATGAGAGATCATGTCATGGTCACTCATGATATGCTTTCACAACTATCTTTTCCCGTGAAATTTAAAAATGTTCCTCTTTATGCATCTTCCCATCATGAGAAACTCAATGGAAAGGGTTATCCTTTTAAACTGACAGAAGAAAAAATGCCGTTGCAATCAAGGATTATTGCAGTTGCAGACATATTTGAATCTTTAACAGCAAGCGACAGACCTTATAAAAAAGGAAAAACTTTATCGGAAACTTTGAAAATCCTGGCTCATACTGCCAGAGATAACGAAATTGACAAAGATATATTAACTCTTTTACTGGATTCAGGATTATTTCTTAAGTATGCAAAAGAAAATTTGAAACCAGAACAAATCGATGATGTTGAAATCGAAAAAATCAAAGCAATATATGGGTAAAAGTGATGGAAAAAATCTCAAATAATTATCTGAAAGAGCTTGTAAAATTAAAACAAAAAAAATATAGAGAAATATCAAAAAAAGTTATTGTTGAAGGATATAGAACAATCAAGCAAATACATCAAAATGGGATAACTATAGAAGAACTTTATATCAGCAAATCAGCTTCTTATGATACCGGTTGTTTCAAACCCAAAAATATTTTTTTATTTGAAGATTGGCAATTTGAAAGGATTTCTTCTACAAAATCCCCTTCACAGATCAGTGCATTAATAAGAGCAGAAACCAGACAAATAAAAAACAGGGAATTTCTTCTATATCTGGATAATATAAAAGAACCTGGGAACCTTGGAGCAATAGTCAGGACTGCTGCTGCTGCCGGAATTTCAGGAGTTGTATTATCTCCGGACTGCTGCGAAATCTTTAATCCAAAAGTCATCAGAGCCTCTTCAGGAACAGTTTTTTCAGTTCCAATTGAAAAAAAAGATTATAAATGGCTGAAAATTCAGAAATCAGTAATAATCACTACAACAATGGAAGATTCAATTAGTCTCTTTAAATTAAAAAAACCTGATAAAAATATTATTTTAGTATTAGGTTCGGAAGCATTCGGTATTTCCAAAGAAATCCTGGAAATCTCTGATATCAGGATAAAGATCCCATTGACCGACAAAATAGAATCATTAAATGTTGCAGTTGCAGCTGGAATTGCGATCTACTACCTAATTGATAAGTAATTATGGTTTTAATAAGGGAAAAAATAAATCAGTTGACTGATAAAAAAGTCTGGTTAGCACCACTTGCAGGTGTTACGGATAAGAGTTTTCGTACAATATGTAAACAATGTGGAGCAGATGTAGTTGTAAGCGAAATGGTCAGTGCTGATGGGCTTTTATATAGTAGAGAAAGAAGTATCAAATATGCTCAATTTACCGAAATCCAAAGACCTTTCGGGATCCAGCTTTTCGGATCTGACCCTTTAAAAATGGCTAAAGCAGTAGAAATAATACTAACCAAAAATCCGGATTTTATTGATATAAATATGGGATGTCCCGTCAGGAAAGTCATAAAAAAAGGAGCTGGGGCAGCTTTGATGAAAAGACCTGAGATTGCGGGAAAAATGGTCAGCGAAATAAAAAGAGCTTTATCAGGTGTCCATTTACCTGTTTCAGCAAAAATTCGATCCGGATGGGATAAATTCAATATAAATGTAATAGAGTTTTCCAGGAAGCTTGAAGATTCAGGACTGGATATAATATGTTTCCATGCTCGTACAAAAAGTCAAATGTATTCAGGTCACAGTGATTGGAGTCTGATAAAAAAATTAAAGGAAAATATTTCTTTACCTGTAGTGGGTAATGGAGATATCAGGACAGAAGAAGATGCTATCGAAATGTTTTCAACAACAGGATGTGATTCAATAATGATAGGCAGAGGAGCAATAGGAAAGCCCTGGTTATTTATGGAAATTAAAAAAGTATTAAAGAATGAAAAAAAACAAGATATCGACCTGAAAGAAAAATTTAATATTATCAAGGAGCATTGTTTATTAGCAATTAAAGATAAAGGCGAGACCTTAGCTGTAAGGGAAATGAAGACCCATCTTTCAAATTACACAAAAGGTTTTAATGGAAGTTCTAAAATCAGGAATTATGTTAATAGAAGTTTTAATATGAAAGAAATACTAAAAACAATAGAGGGATTGTATAGTGAATAAAATTGATAATATCCTCTGGCAGGCAAAATTCCTAAGGGAGAACAACTGGCTTAAAGCACGAAAATTATTGAAGGAAAGTATAAAGGAATGTCCGGAAGATATAAGGTTATACAAAGAATTAGCAGATCTATATTTTTCTAAAAAATTATTTCTTAAAGCTATACAGATTTACCAGGATATACTTTCTTTCAACAAAGACAATTCAGATACATTATTTCGAATTGGTAATTGTTTTCTATCCATAAAAGAATATATGCTTGCTTTAGAATACTATAATGAAGTAACAGAAAAATTTCCCGAATTGTATTATAATAAGTCTTTTGCATATTCTAAGATCGGAAAAATCGATGAAAGTATAAAAACAATTAAGAAATTGTTAAGTTTTAAATCTTCTTCTGAGATTCCCTATATTTTCCTGGCTGAACTATTTTTTTCCCAGAAAAAATATTCAAAAGCTATTGAATATCTGTCAAAAGCTGAAAAATTATTTGGCAAACAAGGTAATCTCTATTATTTAAAAGGGTTGGCATATTCACACCTGAATAAATGGTTAAAATCGTATGTAGCATACCAGAAAGCAGAAAAAATGAAAGTAGAATCTTACCATTTCTTCCGTGGTTTCGGTCTTGTATGTGAAAAAATCGGGAAGATTGAGCAAGCTATTGATAACCTTTTAAAAAGCATTAAATTGGCTCCCGGTTCTGCTACAAGTTATATGGATCTGATCAGGATTTATCTTGACCACGACAGGATTATGGAAGCATACAGTATTATACAACATGCGAAAAAAAATATTCCCTTTTCAATATCTTTATCTTTATTATACAACCAGATTTTACAAAAAATTAAGCAATGATTTTTTGCTTAAGCTTATTTAATTTTATTAAAGGAAAAGTTTTATATTTATAGAATCGAATCACTTTTGTTAGGAGTTATTATATGGCTATGATAAAATGTAGAATTTGTGGAAAAAAAGTTAGTTCTAAAGTTTCCAGATGTCCAAAATGTGGTGCAGCCCTTAAACTTTCAATACCCGGAATGATCTTCCTGATATTTATTATAGTATTTGTAATAGGAATAGTAGTAGTTGCAATTCTTGATAAAGTATAAAGATACTTTCTTACTATATCAGGTGTTCCTTTCTGAAATTAAACTATAAATCTATTTAAATTTCTCATAAAGAAAAAGTCAGCAATAACAGCATTTCAATTATAAAATAGAACACGGATAGAACACGGATGAAACAGATTATACGGATGTTCACGGATTATTTCACTTTTGGGGGAATTCGGAAGATACTTTGTAACAATACAAAAACCGGTTTTTTTAATTGGAATTTGTAATTTATTTGTAATTTGCCTGCCCCGTAAGGAACGTAGTGACTGTACGTGGGATATTTGGATTTTGGAATTTTAGTTCTAAATTCATATAAATAGAACACGGATGACGCGGATTTGACGGATTCTCATAGTTTTTTTATTCTTTTTTTATAGAACACGGATGACACTGATAGGACGGATTCTCACGGATTTCTTTTATTTATTCAACCTATTCAGGACTGTTTCTGAATTTCTGCTCATACAAAAGCCATGCATTCAGAGCATGCTGAACATAGTCTATACGCACTTCTGTGGCACGTTCATTGAAATTTTTTTCAAAACCTGGTTCACCTGCCGATATTAAACGAATAGCTCGAGGTATTGCTCCGGCATATTCACCTGAATTTATTTGAGCTCTAAGTAAAAATGCTATACCATGATGTATTGAAGACTCAATCTGGTTCCTCAGAATTTGCTCTTCTTCCGGTAGGAAATTCAGTGCTGCCAGCAAACCTTCCAAACGTGTAGCTGTGGGGGTAGTCTTGCCATCTGGAGTAAATGAACCATCGAGTATGGGGTTAAAGGGATGCTTGAGTTGTTCACCCAGCATTTGTTTACAAATCTGGATAGCGTGATTTATAAGCAATTCTCGCGATTCTGATAACTCATCTGCAGAACAAACAGAAAGAAGTTTATCAGTAGCCAGAAGTGCCCAGTGATCTACCGGAACAGAAATTTGTCCTTTTCGTTTCTGGGCTAAATAAGTCAAAGCTTTCATGGAAACTTCCAGCCATAGTGGAGAAGGATCTATTTCATACAACATTATCATACCTAATGCAGCTTCACCGGGATAATACAACGATTGCCACAGATCATTCCTGCCATTTTCTGAAGGGATATATTTAGAAAAAAAATTTCCATTTCTCTTTTGCATATAAACAATAAACCTGCCTAATCCCTGCAGGTCATCAAGAGATGTAAATCCCGGACTGATTTTCTCAAGGCTTATCAAAGCTACAAGTCCCAGTCCTGTACCTCCGAGTTTAGCTTGTAATGGATTACCGCTATTAGTTATTTCAGGAGGAGACCATATAGCGAGTAAATTTTCTTTTTCGAGAAGCGGACCCAGGAAATATTTTTGCATAAATCCACCTGCTTTTTCCAGGACTTTACGAGTATCTTCATCCGGGTATCTCAGGTAATATTCTGCCAGGGCATACATAGTGCCTGCATGCCTTAAGATGTTGTATTTATCCTTCGGTCTAATTTCGGAGTTAAGATTTATGCGATATATAAATTTTCCATTGGGGTTATTGGCATGAACCAGGTAATCAGCAGATAATACGATTGCGTCGTGGATATAGTTTATGTTCTGGAAAATTAAAAGAGCATCCTGTGACAGCATAGCTGAAGATGGTATTTTCTCATTGCGAAGATTTTCTTCGTTCTGTTGTTCTGTTCCCATGAAGACTTTTGTAACAAGTATGTAAGCTAATACAACCAGTGAAACTAATATAACTATAAATCTTAATCTTTTTTTAGACATTTTTCCTGCTTCAAAATTTAATTTCCTTAAATTTGTTTCTTTTATTTTGTTTATCAGTGCTCATAAAATCAATCTCCATTTAAAGTGACTTATGCGATTAACAAAATTGGTTATTATTTCATCTCACATCAATCCTTTCCTAAAATGTTCATCCTACCCACATTTATTTCCGGATATGAAAAGACATCTAAATATTCCCAATCCATAATTATTTAAAGAAAAAAATTAATCAAGCAATTTATTTTTGATAAATAACCTGATTTAGTTATTATTTTTTCATTCTTTGCGTCCTTTGCCTGTCCATGCGTCTTGTCGGGGCGTAACGTAGTGAAGACTGAAACGTGGTGGAGACTGAAACGTAGTAAAGACTGAAGTTGAACGAAGTTCGACTTACCTTCACACTCCTTCCTGCAGTGGTAAAAAAAAAGAGCAGTCTCTATCTTATTTATTTTGATATTGATAAAATAGTCTTGACAATGTATGAAATAAATTGGGAAAAAGGGAAAGGATGAAAATTAAATTTCAGCTTGAGAATTTAAAAAACTAATGGAGGTAAGAATGCCTATTCAAACATTTCTTGTATTGATTGGGATTATTTTACTTATAGGTGCATGGATTATACAAATCATTACTATCCTGGGAAAGTCGAAAACGCTTAATCTTTTTTTTGTATGGCTTCATTTAATTGGGGTATTAATATTGATTATTGCTAATATAAATATTGAATCTCCCAATCTTTCTATCTTAATAGGCAATATAATTTTAGCGGTAATGGCAATTATTGTAATCATTTTTTACCCTAAAAAGAAAACTAAGGAAAAAGAATAGAAAAATCTTAGTTATTTTTTAATTTTCCCTCAATAGAATCACTATCCTTGTCATAACATTATTAATTTTAATGTTATGTAATAATGTTCTTTTTCTATTCAGAATGTTAATTGAACACTTAAACAACACATCCCAGATCACTTCGGACATAGTCTATTTTTCTTTTCAGAATCATAAAAGGAAGTCATCACTCCGGGTTTTTAATGCTTCTTTTTTTCTTTATTTTCTGGATTTTTCTTAAAAGTGATAATAACAGAACTCCACCGATAGTGATTATTCCCATCCTGATATAAGTCTCTATGGTACCTGATTTATCTAAACTTATCCCGACAAATGGTGAAAAAATAGCAAATCCCAGGCTTGCAGACAGACTTACTAACGAGATTACAGTTGCCCGGTACTCATCTTTGATCTGGTGATTAATATAAAATCTCAGTGTTGGTGAATACAAACCTCTGATAAGCTGCTGCATTCCAATTATGACTATTGCACCCGGGAATATAAGAAATGCCGGGATCAGGTAAGTTCCTGCAAGAAGTAAAGCGAGACTTAAAAGAACTTTTCGGGGACGTACATCATAGAATTTTTTCACTAAATACTTTGATGAAAAAGCTGCCAGTAAATTATAAAAACAAAAGATAAGCCCAAACCATTTGACCTCAATGCCTACATGACTGAAATATGGTTGATAAAGCCAGAATGTTGTTCGGAAAACAAATCCCATCAAAGCTGCAAAAAGAACAGTCCATAAAATCCTGGGTGTCTTAATCGAAATATTAATGCTTTTGAAAATGTGGAGAAGATATTTGTGTTCGCTTTTCTTCCGCTCCGTATCTTTAAATCCAAATGCTATCAGAATAGCGATAAATATATTGAAAATACTGATCCAGAAAGGTATAAAAGGGTTATAGGTATATAAAAAACTACTAATAATAGAACCGATAGCATGACCCATAAAAACATAAAATCCCGCATGTCCTTCTTTTATTTGATATTCTTTCTTTCGGTCTAATTTTACTAAGCTTTCGTATAAAATTGCGGAATCAGCGCCACTTGAAAAGGTCATACCTATTCCGAAGATTATTTCTGCAATAGCGAATATGTAAAATGACTTGAAAATAATGTATAAAAGTAAACCTCCTGCTATAAAAAATCCACTGAAAATCAGAGAAAGTCTACGAGAAACTTTATCTGCAATGGCACCTGTAGGAACTTCAAAAAAAAATACCGATATTGCTGAAATAGATTGAAGGAGCATGATCTGTAAATAACTCAATCCTTTAAAAAGCATGAAAGGAACAAGTATCGGACCAATAATGAGCATGTTAAAGAAGAATCGGAAATAAGGATAGTTTCTAACGTTTTTTTGGTATTTCAAAGAATCAGTTTTCATTTTTTTCTTTCTTTTTATAATCCCATTTCACTTTTGTGATCCTTTCAGGTTCTCGTTTCCTTAAATTTACAAAACCCGGGTTTGTACAGTCATCTCGATGGACAGTAAGCCCTCTTCCACGGGTTGTATAACCAACTATTTTATCACCTGGAACAGGATTACAGCATTTTGCATAACGTATCAAAATACTATCTATATTCTCTATAACTATACCTTTTGCTTCACGCCGTTTCGATATAAGTATATTATCATCAAATTCAATTTGTTCTCCTGGTCTAACAATATCCTTATCTTCCAATTGTGACTTTTCTAAAACAGTTTTAACTTCATCAAAAAGGATCTCTTCTTTACCCAGTTTTATAAAAAAAGTTTTAACATCGTTCACTTTTAATAAACGGGCAATTTCCAGTATCTTTTCTTCACTTTCAATTTTAAGATGGATTTTCCTGGATTTTTTATAGAATATTTCTTTTCCTAATTCCAGGAATTCCTGCAATTCCATCTGGCTAAAATAAGACCTTACCTTCTGCCGCGATTTAGCTGACCTTATTATGTTTATCCAATCTTTACTGGGTTTTGCCTGAGGAGAAGTTTTGATTTGAACAACATCACCGGTATGCAATTCTGTTCGTATGGGAGTCAGTTTCCCATTAATAAATGCGCCTTCGCAATGAAAGCCGACTTCAGTATGAACCTTAAAAGCTAAGTCAATAGGTGTAGAATGTTTTTGTAATTGAAAATAGTCATTCTCCGGAGTTCTGACAACGATTATATCAGGATATAGATTTAATTTCAAGGATTGCAAAAAAGTTTTTGGATCCTGGTTGTCCTGGGCTCTTAAAAATGTTCTGATCCAGGTTAGTTGTCTTTCAAAGGTTTCCTGTATTTGAGGGACTTCTGTTACCTTTTTTCTCCTTTTAGAAGGAGGATTATAAAATTCTTTGTATCTCCAGTGAGCTGCAATCCCTTCTTCAGCAACCAGGTGCATTTCAAATGTGCGTATCTGTATCTCGATTATTTTATTTTCCTCACTTTCAACAACAATATGCAAGGATTGATATCCATTAGGTTTTGGCTGAGAAATATAATCCCTGAAACCTTTTTTAATTGGTGTATATTTAGTTTGGATAACACCTAGAACTTTATAGCAATCTTCAACAGATTTCACAATTATCCTTATGCCTATCAAATCCAGAATTTCTTCAAATTTAATTTTTTTAATAATATTTTTAAGGTAAGTACTGTAGAGATTTTTACTTCTACCCATAACTTCAGCTTCAATTTTAGATTGAGAAAGAAGGTTTCTTATACTCTCTATAATATCGTTAATAAAAAAATGGCGTTCTTTCTTTCCGGGTGAGCTTTTATCTATTATTTTCTTATATTCATTTGGATAGAGATATTTAAAGCACAGATCTTCCAGCTCCCACTGAATTTTTGCTATTCCAAAACGATTGGCTAAAGGAGCGTAAATATCCAGGGTTTCTCTCGCAATCCGAATTTGTTTATATTGAGGAAGATATTCCAGGGTTCGCATATTATGAACTCTATCAGCAAGTTTGATAAGAATTATGCGTACATCTTTAGTTATTGAAATAAGAAGTTTCCTGAAGTTTTCTGCTTGCAGTTCCTTTCTTTTTTCTTTTGTATGGTATGGAAAGCTTTCAATTTTTGTAACACCATTAACCAGATCGGCAATTTCACTTCCAAAGTGTTTAACAAGGTCTTCATGCTTATAATTCGTATCTTCCAGAACATCATGTAAAAGTCCTGCAATTACTGTAGCAGTATCCATTTTCATAGTCACAAGTATGTATGCAACATTTACAGGATGATTGATATATTCTTCTCCTGATTCACGTTTTTGTCGCTTATGAGCTTCTATGGCAAATATCAATGCTTTATTAAGATTTTTATAATCCAGTTGAGGATGAACTTTCCCGGCTTCTTGTATAAAATTATTAAAATTTACTGAAAAATACTTCACATTTTCCTCATTCTATTCAAATAAAAAAATCAAACAATTTTAAATCTATCAATTGTCAAGAAGGAAAGGAGAAATAGAAGCTACAGCGGACAAGTAAGTATTTGGTTTGATATGTATACAGTGTGGGTTAAGTTGGAATTTGTAGGCATGATATTGGCATTTATGGGTATTTATAGGCATTTATAGGCATTTATGGGAATTTGTGGGTATTGGGTATTGGGTGTTCCACCTTCGCTAAAGCTACGGCGGACAAGTGGGTATTGGGTGCTGGGTTTTGGGTGTTCCACCTTCGCTAAAGCTACGGCGGACAAGTG
>JAUXFF010000068.1 GCA_030620155.1 Candidatus Cloacimonadota bacterium
TAAACCTGTTTGCCCGTGCTTCAAGAGATATTTGTAACGATTATTAGTATCTTTAGCAGTTCCAAATCCGGAGAATTGGCGCATTGTCCACAATCTACCACGATACATGTTAGGATAAACACCGCGTGTGAAAGGAAATCCTCCAGGATAATTTAAATCTTTTTCATAATCAAGGTCAGGAAGGTCGTCAGGTGTATAAAGTGGATTGATTTTAATATTGGATAATGTAGAAAATTTAAAATCGCGTTCTTTTAATTTTTTCATTTGTTCTTCCCAAAATATTTTATCCATTCAACCTCCAAAAATTATTTAACCGCTTACATTCGTTCCGAAGCTCGGAGCTTCTGCAAAGCAAATGAATTCACTCAAATAAATCCCGCCAAACAGGAATGACAAGTTGTTTTTTCACAGGGATAACATGAATGAACACTAATTACATATTAATTTCTTGTAGCCAACTTCTTCCTGAGAACTACACTCTATCAAACTTTGCTAAACTATATATTACAAAGAAAACAACGCTATTCAGCATTGCAAGACTTCATAACGAGGAAATTGGATGTCAAACCTTTTATCCATTTATTATCTCTCATTTAGAAAATCTTTTTTGTAATTTCATCTGAGATAAGGTGAGGAGTGATTTTGCGATTATAAGCTTTATTAATCATTTCTTCAAGTTTCGCTTTATCAATCACATAATCGTGAAGATGTGCTTTTATTTTTTCTTCGATTAATTCATGGATTCTGACAGCTAATTTATTTTTTCTTTCTTCCTCAAGTTTGCCACTGGATTCTAAATATTTTTTTTGCGACCTTATATTAGAAACGAGTTCATCTATCCCTTGATTTTCAATTGCAACAGTCTTGATTATTGGAACATCCCATCCAATAGTCTGTTCTCTTAATTCAAATGCGAATTTCAATTCCAAAACCAGTCTGTCCGCACCGGTTCTATCTCCTTTATTCACAATCAGAATATCAGCAACTTCCAGGATACCAGCTTTCATTGCCTGGATTGCATCACCGGATTCAGGAACTAATACAACAACTGTAGTGTCACAAACCTGGGCAATATCCAATTCCACCTGTCCTACACCAACCGTTTCGATCAATACGTAATCAAATCCAGCAGCATCTAGAACCAGTGCCACATCTTTGGTTTTTGAAGCAAGTCCACCCAGACTTCCTCGTGTTGCCATGCTTCGGATAAAAACATTTTCATTCAAAGCAAGATCATTCATTCTAATACGGTCGCCGAGCAAAGCTCCACCGGAAAAAGGTGAAGTCGGATCAACGGCGATAATTCCCACTTTTTGATTGTTTTCTAATAATTTTGGAACTATAGCATTTACAAGTGAGGACTTTCCTGCTCCGGGAGGACCGGTAATACCAATATAATATGCTTTGCCTGTATGTGGAAAAATCTCTTCTAAAAGTTTGGGATCAGTGCCATTTTCGATTTGAGTAATAACTCTTGCTATTGCTGGTTTTTCACCTTTCAGAAATCTTTGTAATAAATCCATTGTATATTTGCTTCCTTAAATTATAAACATTCAAAAAGTATTTCCGCAATATCCATAACCTGAATATCAGTATCCATCGATTTTATGGTTTCTTCAAACATCTGCAAGCAGTATGGACAGGCAACAGCGATAATCTCTGCTCCAGTATCCATCAACTGTTTAAGCCGTACATTGACAATTCGTTCTTCTTTATCCCATTCCAACCATAAGCCACCACTTCCGGCTCCACAGCAAAGACTTAGGTTTCGATTAAAATCTTCTACTTCGAGAAATTCTAACCCCGGAATGCTTTTCAATATATTTCTCGGTTCCTCATAAATATTATTTTTCCTGCCTAAAGTGCATGGGTCGTGGTAAACTACCCTTTTATTAAAACTTTTGTTAATTTTTAGTTTTCCTGTTTCTATAAGGTGTGAAAGATATTGTGTAGTGTGTAGAACTTCAAAGTCAGCACCAAAATCAGGATATTCATTTTTAAAGGTGGTATAACAGTGTGGAGAAGTTACGAGTACCTTTGTTACACCTGAATCAGAGAATGCTTTAATATTAGCTTTTGCAACTTCTGCGAAGATATTTTCAGCACCAATTCTTCTGATAACCTCACCACAGCAGGTTTCTTGTACTCCGAGTATTCCATAGGAGACATTACTTTTTTGTAAAATCCCAACAGTAGCCTGTGCTACTTTTTGATTTCTGGCTTCGTATGCAGGTAGACAGCAGGGAAAATACAGAAATTCCATTCCTTCTTGATAATCGGGGACATTTTTTCCTTTTGCCCAATCCGCTCTATTTTCTCTGTGTTCACCAAAAGGATTCCCTACATTATGGGTTTTTTGGACTATTGATTTTAAGGTTTCCGGAAAGGAATCAAAATCAACCAGAAGACGGCGAGCAGCTCGTAAGATATTGGGAGTACTGATACCGTGCGGACATTGCTCCAGGCAGGCTTCACATCCAACACAACGATATATCAAATCAATTTCCTTATCTAATTCTTTCTTGTCTTCGCTGCTGGCAACTGCTCCCAGAGCTGTTTCAAGAGAGAATTTATAAACCGGATAATCATATATTTCAACTTGGAACCAGGGACAAGCACTGGTACATTTTCCGCATTGATAACATTTATAAATATCCTCAGCTCCCATTTCAATCAGGATATCTCTTATCTCTGGATTGATCTCAGTTGTTAAAGTTTTTTTGTCTTTCAAGTTTAACCTCTAATTTAAAACATACCCTTTACTGCAATATTACTTTTATCATATTATTTATTTGGTCATCAGTGAGATTTCTCTGCTGTGAAGCTCCTGAAGGACAGGCACTGATGCAGGCTCCGCAACCTTCACAAAGAATCTCTTTAACAGTGGCGATCTGCCTTTCCTCATCCATTTCACGAGCATCATAAGGACATGTTTCCACACAAATTCCGCAACCGGAACATAGCTCCTCATTTACAGTTGCTATAATTGGAGAATGGGAAATTTCATCACTGGAAAGTAGAGTTAACACTTTTGCTGCTGCTCCGGAAGCCTGGGATACAGTATCCGGAATATCTTTTGGGCTTTGTGCGGTTCCAGCCAAATAAAATCCCGGTACTAAAGATTCTACAGGACGTAATTTAGGATGAGCTTCTGAAAAGAAACCGAAACTGTTTGTCTGTATTCGTAATTCTTTTGCCAGTTGCAATGCTCCTGATGAGGGAACTATTGCCATTGATAGCACAACCATATCACATTTTACCCGAAGCTGTTTCCCGGTTAGAGTGTTTATGCACCAAATAACTAATTCGTTTCCCTGTTTAATAATCCTCGCTGGTTTTCCACGGATATACAAAATATTTCCTTCTTCTTTTGCCCTTGTGAAAAATTCTTCATAATCTTTACCACTGGTTCTGGTATCGATTGAGAAAACTATAGCTTCACCATCCGGAACATGCTCTTTATAGAGAAATGCATGTTTTACCATATACATACAGCATATTTTTGAACAATAGGGAAGATGATGTTCCGGGTCACGTGAACCGACACAGGAAATGAAAGCAACTCTTTTAGGAATTTTATTGTCAGAAGGTCTGTGAATTTCACCTTCAGTTGGTCCTGAAGCTGAGAGTAATCTTTCAAACTGCAATCCATTTATTACATCAGGATATTTCCCGGCTCCGTATTCCTTAATATTTTTCATTGGATAGAGTTCATATCCGGTGGCTACAATAACTGCTCCCACTTCTTTTTCAATTATCTCATCTTTCTGATTGAAATCAATAGCTTCAAAAGGACAGACAATCTTACATACTCCGCATTTCCCATCTTTCAGAAAAAATGTACAGTTTTCTTTATCAATAACCGGTTTGTTTGGGACTGCCTGTGGGAATGGGGAATAGATAGCTTTTCTTTTCCCCAGTCCTTCATCGAATTCCGAATCAACACTCACAGGACATTTCTCGCTGCAAATTCCACAACCAGTACATTTTGTATTATCAACACAAGAAGCTTTCTTTTTGATTTTTACTTTGAAATTTCCAACATTTCCAGAGATTTCTTCTAATTCCGAAAATGTATATAAACTGATATTTTTATGTTGGGAAACCTCAACCATTTTGGGAGTTAATATACATTGGGAACAATCTAAAGTGGGAAAAGTTTCTGAAAGTTGAGCCATGCGTCCACCAATTGATGGACTTCTTTCAATCAGGATAACTTTATGACCTGCATTTGCAACATCTAAGGAGGTTTGTATTCCGGCAATTCCAGCACCTATGACAAGTACTTTTGGATTTACTTTAACTTTAACAGGAGAAAGGGATTCATTCAGTTTTATTTTTTCAATTATAGATTCAATTATATTGATGGCTTTCTTTGTAGCTTCTTCGATATTCGTATGAACCCAGCTGCATTGCTCCCTGATATTGGCAATCTCAGTAAGATAAGGATTTAAACCTGCTTTTACACTGTTATTTCTAAAAGTAACTTCATGAAGAGATGGGGAACAAGCAGCTATAACAACGCTACCTAATTTTTTTTCTTTGATTGCTTTTTTAATCAAATCCTGTCCCGGATCTGAACACATATATTTATTATCTGTACAAAAAGAAACTCCGGGATATTTTTTTATTTTCTTAACAACATTGTCGATATTAACTGTGGCACTTATATTACGACCACAATGACAGACAAATACACCTATCTTTTTCAAATTTTATTTTAACTCCATTACCTTTTCTTTGAGGACAGGTACAACCTTGAACAGATCATCAACAATACCATAATCCGCTTCATTAAATATTGGTGCATTAGGATCTTTATTTATGGCAATTATGGTTTCAGCTCCCTTCATTCCGGTAATATGCTGGAAAGCACCTGAAATACCAATAGCAATGTATAATTTAGGTTTTATGGTCTTACCTGATGAACCAACCTGCCTGTCTTTGGGAAGCCAATCAGCATCAACGATTGGTCTGGAACAAGCTACAACTCCACCAATATTATCTGCAAATTCTTCGATCATACTAAGATTTTCCTGCTCTTTAATTCCCCTTCCAATACCAATAACAATATCAGATTTTGTGATATCAACGTCTCCTGCAACAGCTTCGATATATTCGACAAATTTGCGATAATCCGGCTCAGTAACAGATGATTTAATATTAATAATCTCAGTCTTTAAACTGCTTTCTTCTGAAGGAAAATTTCCAGCTCTTAAAGTAAATAAGTAAGAAGGATTCTCACGAATTATTAATTTGGCATTTAGCTTTCCATCATACATTTGTCGGGTCACTTTAACTTTATTTTCAACAACATCTACATCCAGGCAGTCTGTGGTAAAAGGAAATTCCATTTGAGTGGCAAGCGCAGGGCAAAGGTCCATTCCACAAGCGGTATGACCAATTAAAGTGATAAAGGGAGTTTCTTTCTTAAGTATTTCAGAAAGAGCTATTTGATATGATTCGGAGTTAAAATCTTTAAAAACTTCGCTATTAATAACGAGGATACGATGTGCCTGTGATTTGATTTTTTCTACGAAATTTTCTGTATTGTATCCAAGCAATAATGCAGTAAGATTTGAGTTCGTTTTTTCTGCAAGCTTTCTCCCGCAATTCAGCAGTTCAAAGCTAATATCCCTGATTTTTCCCTGACGATGTTCTATAAGTACAAAAATATCAGACATTTATACCTCCGCTATATTAATCCTTTTTCTTTAAATATTTCAGCAAGTTTAGATGCAGATTCTGCAGGACTTCCTGTAAGAATCTCTACTTCTTTTGTTTTAGGTGGGATGAACAATTCTTCAATTTCGGTGTTTAATAATAGATTATCTTTATTGATTTCTTCCTGTCCTATTACTTTGATTTCTTTTTTCGCTGCTCTTCTGATAGCGATAAGGGAAGCATATCGGGGTTCATTTATACCTGTCTGGATAGTAAAAAGAGCAGGTAATGAAATATCAAGATGTCCCATTAAGCCTTCCTCAAGTTCCCTGTTAACATCTGCTCTATTTTCTGATGTATCAATATTTATTACCAGAGATGCATGAGGAATATTCAGTAATTCTGCGAGTGTAACACCTACCTGTGAATAAGCATCATCAGTAGCTATACAACCTGCGAAAATCAGATCATAACTTTCTTTTTCTATTACTGACTTCAAAATCTGTGATGTTTTATATCCATCGATATGTTCAAAATCTTCAGCTTTTACTCTGATTGCGTTATCTGCTCCCTTGGCAAGAGCGATACGTAGGGTATCCTCGGTATCCTGGTAACCGACAGATATTACTGTTATTGTTCCGCCAAATTTTTCTTTTAGAATAACTGCTTCCTCAAGTGCATAAGAATCCGATTCGTTAATATCAAAACTTAATCGATCTTTTTCAATATCCTTTCCAGATGAATCTATTGTTACTTCAGCTTCAGCAGTTTGCGGAACTCGTTTAATACAAACAATTATATCCAAAATTTCCTCCCAATTTTAAAAGTCCAAAATTTCTAATACTTAAAATTATAAATAACTTAAAATTTTATTTTAGAAGCTCACTTGCAATAACCACCTTTTGAATTTCCGATGTGCCTTCATAAAGTTCAAGGATTTTGGCATCACGATATAATCTTTCCACAGTATAATCTTTGGAATATCCATATCCACCGAAAATTTGAACAGCTTTGCGAGTAACATCTACTGAAATATTTGCTGCGTAATATTTTGCCATGGCAGCTTCTTTGGAAAATCTTTTTATTCCTGCATCTTTGCACCAGGCAGCATAATAGACAAGCATCCTGGCAGCGTGAATCTGGGTAGCCATTTCAGCAAGCATATTCTGGATCATTTCAAATTTGCAAATAGGTCTGCCAAAAGCCACTCGCTCCTTAGAATATTTTACAGCTTCATCTAAAGCTGCCTGGGAAATTCCTACTGCTTGAGCTCCGATATCGATACGAGAAACATCAAGAGTATTCATACAAATATAAAATCCCTGACCTTCTTCTCCTAATAAATTTTCTTTTGGAATTTTACAGTCTTCATAAATCAATTCACAGTTCGCAGTAGCCCTGATTCCCATTAAGTCTTCATGTTTACCGAGAGAAAAACCAGGAGTATCCCGTTCAACGATGAAAGCACTAATTCCTTTATGTTTGAGTTCTTTATTAGTATATGCAAAAATTACAAATATTCCAGCTTCTCCTGCATTAGTTATGAATCTTTTGGTGCCATTTAATATGTAATGATCTCCTTCCATAACAGCAGTAGTTTCCATTGCTGCAACATCAGATCCTGCATTTGGCTCAGTAATCCCAATTGCTCCGATCTTTTCTCCTGAACAGATAAGCGGTAGATATTTTTGTTTTTGTTCTTCTGTTCCAAATTGCATAATAGGATAAGCACAAAGAGAATTATTAACCGCAACTATGACACCAGTAGAAGCACAAGCCCTGGAAATTTCTTCCACAGCAATGGCCAAAGATACATAATCAAATTCTGAACCACCATATTTTTCGGGAACAAAGATGCCGAGTAAACCGAGCTCTGCCAGTTTCTTTATACTTTCTTTTGGAAATTCACCCGAAATATCAATTTCAGGTGCTAATGGTGCCAATTCGTTTTCAGCAAATTTCCTGACCTCAGATTGAAGCATTTTCTGGTCATTTGTTAAACCAAAATTCATAACTTCTCCTTTCCTAAATTTTTTATTTTCCTAATATTTGTCTGGCTATTACGATTTTTTGAATTTCTGAAGTTCCTTCACCTATTTCCATCAGTTTCTCGTCACGAATAAAACGTTCAACCGGGTATTTTTTAGTTAGACCCAACATTCCGTGAATTTCTATTGCTATATTAGTAGCTTTCATGCCTATTTTTGAAGCGTAATATTTTGCCATTGCAGCTTCTTTTGTTAAAGGTTTTCCTGCATCTTTAAGAGCAGCAGACTGATGGATAAGCAACCGGGCAGCTTCGATTTCTGTGCCAATTTCAGCTATCATTGATTGAATGGATTGATATCTTGATAATAATCTATTATTTTTTGAATTGGTTTTTACGAATTTTACTGTTGCATCCAGGGCACCCTGAGCAATGCCAAGTGCAAGAGCACCAATAGAGATTCTTCCACCATCAAGAGTCTGCATGAAAATTTTAAAGCCATCACCTTCATTTCCTAAAAGATTCTCTTTGGGGATTTTACAATCTTCAAAAATAAGTTCTGAAGTAATCGAACCCCGCAAACCCAATTTATCTTCTTCTTTTCCCAGTATGAATCCCGGAGTTCCTTTTTCAACAATGAATGCAGAAATTCCATGATAGCCCAATGATGGGTCTTTTGTGGCAGTGAGGACAATTACATCTGCTACATGACCGGAAGTAATAAAACATTTTGTTCCATTTATTATATATTCATCACCTATTAGTTTTACAGTGGTTTCAGTTGCAGAAGCATCACTGCCTGCATTGGGCTCAGTTAGACCGAAAGAACCAATTTTTTCCCCTTTTGCTAATGGAATGAGCCACTTCTGCTTTTGAATTTCATTACCAGCAATATAAATGGGAGCAATAGCAAGGGAAGAATGAGCAGCAAAAAAAATTCCAGTAGAGCCACAAGCACGACTTATTTCTTCTACAGCTATCGCATAAGATAAAGTATCAAGCCCTGCACCACCATACTTTTTGGGAATAAATAGTCCGTATAATCCCATTTCTCCCATTTTTTTTACAAGGTCATGGGGGA
This sequence comes from Candidatus Cloacimonadota bacterium, assembly GCA_030620155.1. Taxonomy (GTDB): domain Bacteria; phylum Cloacimonadota; class Cloacimonadia; order Cloacimonadales; family TCS61; genus JAUXFF01. The sequence continues at coordinate 8,733 of JAUXFF010000068.1, forward strand.
ATTCACTTTTCAGATCGAGCTCTATAGCTCTTGGAGCAACTACATTATCAGCGAATTCTTTTACTTTTTTTTTAAATTGTAAATGTTTGTCATTTAGTATCATCTTAGTACTTCCCTGGCTATATCTATTTTTATAGTTCTGGGAGAAGCTTCTAATAACTGGAGAACTTTGGAGTCTCTGAAATAGCGTTCAACAGGATAATCTTTAATATAACCGTAACCACCATAAATTTGTATAGCATTAAGAGCAGAGGAAACAGCCATATTACCGCAATATACTCTGGCTATTGCTGCAGATAACGAATAGTTCTGGTTGTTATCAAATTTTGAGGCTGCATCATAGACCAGCAACCGGGCTGTTTCTATTTTAATTTTTATATCTGAAAGCATTTCCTGAATCATTTCAAATTCACATATTAGCCTGGAGAATTGTTTTCTTTCCTTTGAATACTTCGTTGCTGCATCTAAAGAAGCTTGAGCAAGTCCTAAAGATATTGAAGATAGACAAATGTTTGAAAAATCCCTTACTTCCTGAAGAATTTTTCCTCCGGGAACTTCAGAATTTAAGCAGGATTCTTTTCTTAACAACAGTTCATTAAATTTTACACTTTTTATTCCTGCAGCATTTAAACCGAGCATTTTAGGAATTGTAAAAGAGAGTTCTTTTGAATCTTTATTAATGATATAAAATTTATTTACTTCCTGGTTTGAAATCTGCAAAATGAAAAAACTGGCGGTTTCACCGTTAAGCACAAAGTCACGTTCCCCTGAGAATACAAAGCTGTTATTTTGATCATTTAAAACATTTTGTTCAGGAAGTAGATCAATTTCAGGTTCACAAATAAATCCCACAATTTCTCCATCTGCAAGTTTAGTTAAATAGAGTTCTTTAATATTTTCGTTACCAAATTTCATGAGAGGATAAGCAGCAAAGCAGTTATTTACTGCCACTATGGTCCCAACGGAAGCACTGATTTTGGATAATTCTTCTACTGCAATACAAAGACTGGTCAGGTCCATATCAACCCCACCGTATTTTTCAGGGATAATCAGACTCATGAAACCTAATTCGAATAAGTTGTTTATAATGTCTTTAGGGAAGACCCCTTTTTTATCAATATCATCTGCAACAGGTTCAAGTTCGGTTGTTGCAAATTTTCTTATTTCTCCCTGAATTAGTTTTTGTTCATTATTGAATTTTATTAAACTCATTACACCTCCTGAATAATACTTGATTTTAAGTTATGACTGAGTATTAAATTTGAAAATAAAGAAAATCAGCCAATAAGAAACTTCTTAGATCTTTTTGGTATACTTGAATCTGTTAAAAGTTTTCGAAGAGAATCTAAATATTCAAGGTATTTTTCATCATCAGATTCGGTAGCAGTTGATTTCCCTTTTCGCTTTAGACTGTCAATTGCCTTGTAATTCATTATAAAATTAATTAATACCTGGTTAATCAATTCCAAATAATGAATTTTTTTTATTTGTGCAATCTTCTTAATTTCATTTAAGATATTTATATTTATGGAAAAATTTTTCCTTTGAATATCTTTCTTTAGTTTTTTCAGCACTATACCTCCCCTAATGATTTACTTTATAATTGTTAAAATTTTAAAAAACATTCTTATCCCGAGTTTATTCTAAAAAATTTATTATATTTTATAATATCCTAACACAAAGTTTAATTACTTATGTCAAGAAATTTTCCTTTCAAGATAAATTTTTCTATTCTTTTCTAATTATCCAGTAAAGGCAGCAACAGCTATTGATAGAAGTTTTGATTCATCACTGTCACTTCGTGAAGTTAAAACAACTGGAGCTTTTGCACCGACAATGATACCAGCCATTTTTGCATTAGCCAGATATACACCGGCTTTATAAAAAGAATTACATGCTTCAATATTACCAAACACGATTGCATCGGCATCTCCTCCAACTGGACTAATGAAACCTTTAGTCTGACAGGATTTTTTAGATATTGCCAGGTCAAGAGCCATGGGTCCATCTATGATAGCTCCTTTTAGTTGTTTCCTTCTCGACATAGTTGCAATAATAGCAGCATCATAAGAATTCTGGTAGTCCATGGCTATTTTTTCAGAACAATTAAGCATTGCCACTTTTGGTTCTTTTATCTCGAATTTATGAGCTATATCTACCAAGTAGTTTGCCATAGCGATTTTTTGTTTGAGGTCTGGCTGCAGAATCACAGCAATATCTGAAACAAAAAGCAGTTTGTGATAGGTTGGAAATTCTAATATAGTTACATGAGAGAGTATTGCTTTGGGAGGTAAAATGCCTGTTTGTTTATTAAGAATTTCTCTCAAATAGTCAGCAGTGCTGACCATACCTTTAACGAGAACATCAGCTTTTCCTTCGCGGATTAGTTTTACAGAAATATAAGCAGATTTTTTGGGCTCCTTCTCATGTATGATTTCGATGTTCGTTAAATCAAAATTTATATCTTCAGCGATTTTTTGAATTTTTTCTTTGTTGCCAACCAGAATGGCTCGAACAATATTTTCATTAATAGCTTTTTTAACTGCATTGAGAATGTCAATTTCTTCTGCTGCTACTACAGCTATTGTTTTTTTTTCTGCTTTTTTTAATTTTTCTAAAACCTGTTCTAATTTTGTGACCGGCATTAATTAACTCCTATTTTGTTTTATAACGTTCAGGATCATCAAATACATCCATGACATTTACTTTTGTGAGAAAATTTGCAGAATGAATAATTCCTGCAGGAATAAAATAACTATCACCTTTACGATAGATTTTTGAATTTCCATCGATCGTCAGTTCCATTTCGCCATCAATCATTATACCCCATTGTCCGCAGTGAGAATGATCAGGCATTTTCCCAACCGGCTCAATATCAAAGAATACAACTTGTTTATCTTTACTTTGCAAAAGCCATCCTCGAATTCCATCAATTGGAATTTCGATTTCCGGAAGATTTTTTATCATTTCAGGATAGGGAAGCCCTGGGAATTCTTTTTTTAGATTATTCATAGATTAACTCCATTTATTAATATTATTTCAATGGTTGTGAATTAATTAAATTTATAGTTTTTTACTATTAGCCATTATGCAGCCAACAGCAATTGAGTAAAGTTTTGTTTTTATACTATCTCCCCTTGATGACAGCATTGCAGGTACTGTTGTTCCTGTAACAAAACTTGCAGCTTCTGCACGAACGAGTTTGGTTAGGGTTTTATAGAAAATATTTGCGGATTCAAGTTGTGGAAAAACAAGACAGTCTGCATCACCTGCAACATCACTTTTTAAACCTTTAATTTCAACGCTTTTAGGATCTATTGCCACATCGAGACCAAGAGGACCGTCAATAAATACATTTTTTATTTGCCCTCGATCACCCATTTTAGAAATAACAGCAGCATCAATACTGGAATCTACTTTTGGATTAGGCATTTCTGTAAAAGATAATATCGCAACTTTAGGTTTTTTTATTCCAATATTATGAGCAGTCTCAACAAGATATTTTGTTATTGCGATTTTCTGATCAATCGTTGGAAGAGGAATAAATGCAGCATCGCTGATGATAAGAAGCTTATGATAGGTCGGAACTTCAAAAATCGTAACATGAGCAAGAATAGCATTCGGTTTCATTAATCCGTTATTCTTATCAAGAATACATTTTAAATAATTTTTAGAAGAGATTAAGCCCTTCATGATAATATCACCTTTACCTTCCCTTATAAGAGAGACAGCTTTTCTTCCTGCATCCA
>JAUXFF010000150.1 GCA_030620155.1 Candidatus Cloacimonadota bacterium
ATATTCAATTTTCATGTGTTCGATTTTGTTAATTTTGAGATATTCAAGTATCAAAGCCTTATGAGTTCCTGTTCTAAAAGCTTCTCCAAGTGCAAAAAATAACATGGCAATAATATAAAAAAAGTAATTGGGAAAGAGGTAAAAAATTAAAAAAGAGATTATATAAGATACAAATGAAAAAATCATGGAACTCTTTCTTCCAAAGGTATCTGCAACTATCCCTGTTGGGATCTCTAAAAAACTAGTGGCAATTTCTCGAACAGAAAATAATACTCCGATTTGTAAAAATGAAATTTCCTGCTCCCTGAAAAACAGAATAATGAATGGAGCAAAAAATCGCAGATTCTTTAAAAATCCATAAGCAGAAAATTTATATAATTGCAGATTTTTAGGTATCATATATTTATTTCATCCAATGCAGCAACAGGAAATTCATATAAAAGGAAATCATTATCTCTTTCCCAGCTTCTAAAACCGGCATTATAGCAGAAATTCTTTAATTCTGGAATCTGAGGAAGTAATATCTGAATCTCTTTTTTTTGGTTTTCAACAGCTATATATTTCACAAAATTCAAAAGTTCATAAAAAATATATTCATCGTCTGTTTCCAATAAACTAATCCAGAGAACTTTATTATAATCCACAAAATTATATATTATTGCACCTTTTATAGAATTATTTTCCAACCAGACTACTATTTTTTTACTTTTATACAATTCTCTAAGTAGTTCTCGAGTATAATGATAAACCACCCAGCCTTTTGATAAAAATTTTCTGCTTTTGTTTAAGTATTTCGAGTTTTCTATAAAGATTTTAATTTGTTCGAACTTAAAATCACAAGTTAAATTCCCTGGTTTTTTAAAAGTTTTTTCTTTTTTTAATTCGAGGTACTTCAAAGATAAAGTCAAAATTTTTCTAAATCCGAGTTTTTCATTCAATCTTATAGATGGTTTGTTATCAAAATAAGTTGAAAAACGGATGGATTTAATATTTTTTTTTAATCTCATTCTATTCAGGAAATATTTTGTTAAAATTTCCCCAACTCCTTTTATTGGAAGGTCAAAATCTTTTCGCAAACCCTCAAGCCAGACGTCATAAGGAGTTAAAAATGACATTTTACCATAAGCTACTAGAATTTCTTCCTGCCATAAACCGACAAATTCAGATTTTCTGTCATTAATCCATTCATCAATAATTTCAGGTATATAATCATCTCCATCCCAGATTTTAGATGCTATTTCAAGTACCCGTAATTTGTCTTCCGGAGTAATTGGTTTTATAATCATTTTTAAACTTTCAGCTTTAATTTGATTTTGTTTGAACTATTTTATAAATGGAAAAAAGCTGATTTATATCTTTTCAGTTCTTTATTTAAAGCCCTTGGATCTTCTATATATTTTCCCATTTCTTTCCAAAAATCTGCTCCATGATTCTTAACTCTTGTATGCACTAATTCATGCAATATTACATAATCAATTAATTTTTCAGGTAAATTTATCAAATTACAATTCAGACTTATGTTATTTTTAGAAGAACAACTTCCCCACCTTGTTTTTTGATTACGGATAGAAACTCTATTATAAGAAAAGTTATATTTATCAGTCAGTTCTTCTAATTTATTTATTAGTAATATTTTTGCTTCATTTCTATCAACAGGTTTGATCTTCGCTCGATTCTCTACTACATTATTCTCAAATTCTTTAACTTTATTGAGATGTTTTTTTATCCACTCTTTTTTGGAAAGTACAAAATTTTCTGCTTTTCGTTGTGATATACCCCGAGGAATAGTAACAAATATCCCTTTGAAGGGTTTTATATGAATCCTCAGATATTTTGCTCTGTTATTTATCCTGAAATCTATTTTACCAATTTTTTTTAATTCTTTAGAAGTTATCTTCATCTACTTTTTTGATTGCTGTAATGATTCATCCATAGATTTTGTTACCCAGACAAGATAATCTCTGTTTGTTTTACTCAGATTCAAACCAGGTTCTATGAAATCCAATAAAAGAGAAAACAGGAAATGAAAAGAGTGTAATCTCAGATAATTTAGTGTAAGACTCTGGGATTCAATAATATCTTTCTCTTCTTTCATTATCCCATTTAACAATGTTTTTATCTGTCTATTGAGATTTTCTGTAACATCCGCTAAATAAACTTTATTTTTTGTATTTTCAGACTTTGAAATTTTGACTGACTTGTATTCAATATCAGGTTTCAAAGTTACAATAAGAGCTCGAATTTGCATTTCCCGCTCTAGCTTTTGCATATCCTCAGCATCCCTGATTTTCTCAATTAAATTACTGCACTCCAGGGTCATTTCAAGAAGAAAAGATTTATATTGATCACCATTTTCTACGGATTCACCGATATAATGTGAAGTTTCATTAAATGTTGAAAGCATGCCAATTGTACTTATTATATTTTCAGTTAGAAGGATTAAATACTCCTTATTAAGAGCATCCTGTTCATCTGTAATTTTATCTTCAGCAAAAATTGTATTTGAGGATAAAATAAATGCTATTAAGAGAATTATTATCCTTCTCATATACTATTCTTGATTATTTTAAAACTACAAATTTGTTGGATATTTTTTTACCGTTATTATTATAAGTATAAAAGTATAGACCGTTAGTAACCGGTTTTCCATCATAATTTTTTCCATCCCATAAAGCTTTGTTGTTATTCCCCAAAAATAGAGATTTTACTAATTGACCCTGCACATTATAAATTTTTAAAATCAAATTGGGATCAATAATATTTATATCCTTTATTGAGAAACAGATATTATCAGCTCTTTGGAAAAACGGATTGGGAAAACAAGTGACTGTATAATTTGAATCGAAAATTTCCTGTTCTTCAGCAGAAACTTCTGCATCTATCTCGTAAGAATAACTCACAGAACTATAATTGATATTGGAAAACACTAATATTAATCTATAATAACTTTCCCCGGATTGTATTAATTCCAACTCTGAGAGACCCGATATATTGTGCTTCACAACACTTGAAACAACACCTGATGACTCATAATAAATCACCGAAAGGTTAATCGGATTATTAACATCAAAACTTGCTGTTAAAGTACTATTTTCATCAAGATTACCAACATTCAAGCGGATATAATCTGTTGCCCAGGCATTTATTCCACCACTTCCTTCAGCAGGATAAGAGGAATGAAATCCGGACAAACTGAAACCCGGAAGGTCTAATTGTTCATAATTATATAATCCATCCTCAATATCAGGATCATCCAGGTAATTAGCTATAGTCCAGTCTGTAAAAAGTTCCTCAAATGTAATTTCAACTTCATTTTCTTCTAATTGATTACTTATCCCGCTGATACTATTCAACGGTTCTGATACAATATTTTTTATTAAATCATCCTCATCATATTGTTCTGATAAATAGGTGAAAAAAAGCATAACTTTAACATAATCTGCAAATTGCTGCTCCCAGTTAATCAGAGAGTTATCCGGATTATTGGGAAAACTTACCACAGGATCCGGAAGTCCGAAATAAACCATAGCCAGTTCAGCACAACCTTCATCAACCCAGGTAGATTCATTTACATCTCCTAACCAATGGATCATGTGTTGTAATTCATGGGCAAGTACCGATATTCTTATAGGATCAGTAGGATTTAATGGATGGCATGTCATATAAATCATTTCACATTCGTTACTATGCCCGGGTGGATTCATCGTTTGAGCTTCCGCTTCAGTTACCTGGTTATAAGAGCTGAAATAACCATCAAAAGATGTACCCATATAAGAACCTAATTCTGAATAAAATACAATAATTTTAGGATCATTATCAAGTTCATCGGGAATAGGACCGAATCTTAAAGTATCCATTTCAATGACCCCGTATTCTGTTGTAGCCATTGTCTCTTCTTCTAAATATAACATAACCAGGTCTACATCACTTTGATCCATATGAATATCCCACTGGTCATCTGCCACAAATACATAGCAATGTTCCCCAACTCCCCTGCAGGTTGCAGGTGTCAGTATCCAGGTCGGAGGCATGACAGTAAGCGTCCAGCTCCAGAAAGTTACTTCATCTCCGACTTCATATTCCCGAATGTCTCTACTATTCTTTATTTGCTGATGCAAGGGAGAATTCGAATATTGAATCGTTTGTGATTTCACATCTCTCAGGAATTCTGTGAATGAAGTTATTTCATTTGCATTCAATAAAATGGGAATTAGTATCATCAAAATAATTCCAAATTTTTTCATAATAACATCTCCTTATTATTTTTTGTTTTTATGAATTAAATTAAATTACATTCCATATACAGGAAAAAACATTGATCAGATTATTTCGAATTGCTTTAAACTTTTATGCGAAATCACGATTACTAATTTAATCAATAATACGATAGGAACAGCAAACAGCATACCCAATATACCAAAAGCATAACCTCCTGCAATAACAGTTAATAAAACCCAGAGTGGATGCATTTTCATACTTTTCCCAACCAGCCAGGGAAATAATATCAAACTATCAATCTGCTGAACAATAAAGAACACAATTGTAACATACAGAAGGTAAATAAGCGGAGTAGGACCTAATAATATAACAAGAAAAGTTGGGATAGCTCCAATAAACGGACCAAAATACTTAATCGGATTTGTAAGGCCAATGATAAGACCTAATATTATAGCATTAGGGATGTTGAGAATCAGTAGTCCGATAATAGACATAACTGCAACAAGAAAGTTTTCCAGAAGCAAGGCCCTTAAAAATTTGCCAAAACTCTCTTCTATTTCTTCCAATAAATGAAGTGAGAATTCAAAATATCTATTACTTATGCTGGAGAAAATTTTCCTGATAAAGATTCTTTCATCTTTTAAAATGAAGAAAACAATAACTGGTACAATAATCAAAAAGGCTAAAAGATTAACAATACTTTTAAAAAATAAAGGAATCTGAGCTATAATATCATTTATTTTATCTTTATCAATAAATGATTTTAATTGCTCATCTATATTCATAGCAGGGAACTTGGTTTCAATTTTCTCCATAAAGGATTGTAATTTGCTTAAACCCAGAGATTGAAGATTTATTGTTTCTGTATTAGTTAAATAATTTTTAATAGTATTTGAAAAATCAATGCCCTGGCGTATTAGTTGTGGAATAATTACATTGAATAGTATTAACAATAATATTGCTAATATAAGATAGAGAGACAATATTGAAACAGTACGTGAAATATTGTATCTTTCCACGTAATTAATAATCGGGGATAAAATATAAGCTATAATAAAAGCTACTACTAGATAAGATAAAATATGTTTATAAAATAAGACAGCAGCAATACAAACAATTAAAGTCAGTGAAAATAATATCCATTTAATAACTTTTGGTCTATCCATTTATAATTATCCTTTTATTCATTTAGCTTTTGGTTGAGTCTAGTAATATGGGAACATAGAATCTCTCCGAATTTATAAAGAACTTTTATTCCCGTTCGAGGAAAATGGGCTATGAAATCTTCCAGATCCTTTTTTGAAATAGCCAATAACACGGAATCTTCTATTGCTGCAACAGAGGCTGTACGCGCTTCCTCAACAAATAAGCTGATCTCTCCAAAAAAATCCAGAGGTTTAAGCTCATTCACATGTAATCCACCTTTGCTTTCATCCAGATAAACCTTCAGATGACCTTCCTTTACAATATAGAAAGCAACATTGGGATAGCCCTTTTTAAATACTATTTCATCTTTTTTGAATTTTCTAACATAAATATACTTTGTCAGATTTTTTCTTTCGTTTTTAGAAAGACTTTTGAATAAATATACCTTTGCCAGAAATTTTACTAACTCTTTTTCTTCATTTTTAATACTTTGATTCTCTTTTCGGACTTTCATATTCCTTTTCTCCTAATAGAATAATATATAAAGAATTCCTGATATTCAAAAACCTTTTATAATATAAAAACTTCATGTAATACATTCAAAGCTGATGTTTCCTGCTCTTTAAGAATTAAACAGGAAATTGACGAATGTGAATCTGTAGTTTGAAAAATGCAAATATTCTTCTTAGTCAATGCTTCTACAATCTTAGACATAATTCCTGGTAAACCGGTCATACCC
>JAUXFF010000202.1 GCA_030620155.1 Candidatus Cloacimonadota bacterium
AGACGAAGACGGTGAAGCGGGAGGAGATTATTCCTTCTATTTTGTTACAACTTGTCAAAAACCTGAATTTGAAATATCCGAATCTCAATGTTCTTATACTTATACATGGACAAGATATAATCTTGAAGAGATCTTTCCTCCTCTTTCAAGAAGTGATTCAAATGAAAGTAGTTTTGTATGTAAAGAAGATAAAGATACGGAAAATGGCTACAAGCCCGGCTGTGATCATCCGGATGATTTTTATGGTGTTACAACATCCGGCGGGACTACTTATACAGTTGAAAACTATAACGAAGATTCGAATATTGCCGTCTTGTTGAACGGTTATATTCCCGGAACTTTCAAACTACTCAATCAATACGGTTATGACGCAAAGATTGTTAAGCCGGAATCCATCGAAGATATCAACGATGGTTCGGTGAAACTTCTTATCTTATCCACAGGTGCTCTCTACGGTATGGAAAATCTCACTACTTTTAAAGAGGCACTTGATAGTTTTGTCTTCAACGGTGGCAAAATCCTCTGCTGGACACAGCAGCACGGCGATGAATGGAATGTCTTACCTACTTCTTACAATACTGAAATGGTGAACGGTTTTGGTTGGGAAGAGGATAAATCCTGCTATCGCTCATCTGTTTGTTTAAATGAATGGCATCCCGGACTTGCGGGGCAAACCGAATTGACACCAAGTATCAATGTTGACGGATATTTTTCTTCTTATCCGGAAGGTTCAAGTATCCTATTACGAAGAACAAAGAATGGTTATCCTGCAATGGTGGGTTACAATTATGGGGACGGTTATGTAATGGTATCATCGCTTTATCCCGATTGGAATCATTATGTTACCGCAGATATGAGGATAGCGAGGGATACATTGAGATGGTTGACTGATATAAATACGGAAATTCCGGAGCTGTATGATGCTGAACTTGGTCCGATTGAATTGAACTTGAAAATAAAAAATAAGACAGAGGTTGGAAATACAAATGAACAACGAACAATGAACAATGAACAATTGAAAGAAGTACGAAGTGAAGAAGAAACTTCAAACTCCAAATTCCAAACCTCAAATGACTGGATTCCCGTGTCAAGCACGAGAATGACAAACGAAGAGGGTGCTCTGAATGACGGTGGTGGTGATACTGCGGTTAAGGTGATTATTAGGGTCTATGATCCGGATACGAATCTACTCGGTGAGGATGAGATTGACCTTGTAGAACCGTTATCAACAGGAGAAGAAACAAGTGTAATATATGATGTTGTTCCACAAGCAAAATTGGGGATATACTATGTGAATTATGAACTTTACAATGAGGATGGTGAACTAATTCAAAAAGAAGAGATGTGCGGAAGATTTCTTGTCCGAAAGAAGATAAATATAGGAGATTATAAATTCGGTGATTTTCAAATGTGGGCAACCTCACCATCCGATAGGGTTTTTGCGGGGACAACCGTTCCCTATACGATATTTGTGAAGAATAATAGGGACGCGGATTTTAATGGAAAAATTGAGGTTGGAGTTCATGAAGCAAGAGGAGAAGGCGGTGTATGGTGGAAAGAAGTTGGAGAGGTTCCAAGTTTTATAGTACCCGCCAATTCGGAGATAAATGTGGAATTTTCAAGGGTTTTGACAAAATCTACGGCAACATATTTCGGGTTATATAGGGCATCTACTCAGAACATTGGATATTTCTTTGGAAATGCAATAATTAGATCTGAAAAAGGTGTTAGAATTGATCACGATCCTATTGATCTTTCCGTTTCTACTGATAAAGATGTATATAAAAAAGGTGAAGAAGCAAAGATCAATGTTGATCTAGCAAATAGAAGTGTAGTAGAAGTTTCACCTGTAAATGTAAAGGTAAAAATAAAAAATGATACGGGAGAAGAGGTTTTTTCCGATATAAAGGAATATACCATAAAAGGAAAGGAAGAGATCAATGATGTTTTTAATTTTACTCTTACGGATTTTTCTAAAAGATATACGGGGATTGCAGAGATGATAACTCCTTATAATAAAGGGGTTGATAATTTTGTTATTTTGCGTAAATATCCGATTTTATCTATTGAACCGATATTACCCGAAGTAATGGCTCATAACAATATTGTGTCATTTAAGATAGAAAATAACGGTGATTGTGAGAATGAGAATGGAAATTTAAATGTATCTTTAATAAATCCTAATAATGAAGAGATATTTGTAAATGAAAAGGAGATTGGTTTTATTGATATTAATGATATTAAAACGATAGATTTTGATATACCGATAGATAAATTTATCTTTGGGAATTATGTATTGAAATATACAATGACCTATGAAGAGGGAGAATTAAAAGGAAGGACGGATATATCTTGCTCTGCGATTATTCAATGTAAATTAAATAAGGCAAGTTACAGAGTGGGGGAAGAAATAGGAATTGATGTCGGTATAACAAATACCGGCAGATTTAACCTGAGCAATAGTAATTTCAATATTGAGTTTAATGATATTGGCTTTACGGCAAATGAACAGATAAATCTAATGCCAAATGAGGAAATAGATTTTTCTTATAATAAAACAATACCTCGAGAATTGTATTCAGGAAAATACTTAGGAATTTCTAAATATTCTATATCGGATATAAGTAATATAACTAATACCGTTAGTTTTATTATTCCTGCCTCTGAATTACGGGTAGAATTGGACAAACAATCCTATAATATAGGAGAAGAGATTAGATTTGATGTGATAAACATCGGTGGAGCAAATGCAACATACAATTGCAAGATTGAAATAGGTGAAATAGGAACAGATAAGAATTATACTGAAAAGAGTTTTAGTGATAAATTTGATATAGATATTGCAAAGGCATTTTATTTGGCAATACCTGATCTTAAAGCCGGATATTATCTTGTAAAATTTGAAGGAATCGATACAGTAAGTGGTAAAGATGAAGCATCTGGAAAAATAGTAAAAATCAATGGACTTTCTGCTGATCTTGATATAATGACAGATAAGGATTTCTATTTTTTTGATGAGGATATAACGGGTATAAATAAAATCAAGGTGGATGATTTTGATCTTATAAATGGAATATTGAATCTTTTTGTAACGGTTCCTTATAGAGGAGAAATTGATATCTATGTGAGTAATAACGGCAATGATAGTGATGGAAACGGTTCAATTGGAAATCCTTATAAAACAATACAAAAGGCAATTGATACAGCAAGTGCCGGTGAAAATATCTTTGTTTTTTCAGGGACTTACAATGAAGAATTGCAATTAAAAGATGGAGTAGGTCTTTATGGTGCAGATTCCGATACAACCATAATAAGCGGAAAAGCAACAGGAGCAAGCAATATAACGGTTGCCGGATTTACATTCATAAATCCCGGAACGATTGGGTTTGACGGAACAATTGAGAATATAACGATCTTTAACAATATTTTCAAAGGGGATTTGGAGACAACGAAAATCCCCAGTAAAAACAGCAAT
>JAUXFF010000189.1 GCA_030620155.1 Candidatus Cloacimonadota bacterium
AGTGGGACCGGCTCTGTAACAGACCAATCCCACTAAATATATTTTACTTATTTTCCTTTAGAAATAAGATAATTAATAAAATATACTGATCAGGGATCAGTCGATTATTCTTGCACACCATCCTCGCGATTGAATCTGATTTTAATCATGCCTTCCTCCTTTTTTTATTTACGCTAAAAACGTATTTTACACGAAGCACACACACGTACATTTTATAAAGACAAATTTCGTCAAGCTTTTTCATTAAAATTTTTCCTGAAGAAATTTTATCTTAATCTATACAACATTCTTAAAAGCAACAACCGTTCCAATGTTATAATTTACTGTATTTCAATAAGTTATGTAAGAAGATATTTTTCGTTTAACTATGGAAAAGCGTTCGATAATGAACTCTACCCGTACCATATCGGACGAAATCAGATGAAGAAAATGTTGCCACTCAAGTAACCTTCGGAATGGTTGTTGAACTTCTTGCGTTTCTTGTTTGTCCGGCGTAGCTTTAGCGAAGTCGGAACCTTCCGAACGGTTACAATGACAATTAAGTGAATGTCGTTTCGACTCGTCATTCCCCCGATACGGTTTACCTCGCCTGCCCCGTTAAACTTTCTTCCATTTAACTGGGGTTGGAGTTTTTTATCCAACCGGGGTCATTCTTCCCTACAGGGTAAATTTACGAGTCGATACTTAATCTTTACCCGTGTTCAATCGAATGCGGGTAGAGACACTTTTTCTTGCTTGTCCGACGTAGTCCGTCAGTAGCGGACGAAGTCGGGACCTTCCGAATTTATGCTGTTGAATCCTTTTTTTATTCAACTGGTACAGTTAAAATGATACTTGACTAAAGTAAATAGGTCTTGACCATTAGCAACGGTTAAATAGAGATTTGTCTCATCCTTTTAGCCCTCCGCTGTGTTGAAGATTTCAATCCAGCTTCAGTCAGGAGCTGGATCGAGATTTGACGGAGGGGTTGGGGTGAGTTTTGGAGTAAATATGAGAAAAAATCTATTCTTTTTTATTTTCATTTTTAATTTTACATTTTTCATTTTTCATTTCTCAATTGCAGGTGCAATTGAAGTTGGTGGTCATATTACTGAAGATACAACCTGGTCTCCGGACAATAATCCATACATTTTAATTGATAATATATATGTAGATGAAGGAGTAACATTAACTATACTTCCAGGTACAGAAATAAAAATAACAGGAGCATCCTGCACAAATTGGCAGGAGTTTGATCAGAGCTTCTGGTTTCAAAACGGTAATAACGACGCAAAAATGTTCTGGGTTGATGGTAGAATAATTGCCGAAGCTACTGAACAGGACAGTATAATCTTCACCAGGATGCAGGATGATCCAGACTTCTACTGGGGAAATATTTACATAACTGAACAAGCGGAAATGTGCCGTTTTAAATGTTGCAAAATCGAGTATTCTGTTGGAATTGGAATTTCTGTTGGCGATGTTGCAAAAGGTGCAATTTCAATTTATAATGGCGAAGGTCTAATTATAAATTGTTTGTTTAATAATAACGGAACTGGATTAGTAACACGTGGTAGTTTAGTTAAGAGTCTTGAGATATCAGGTTCCATATTTTCTTTTGATAATAATATAAATGATTATGTAGAAGATATTTGGGCAGAAGGTCATATAGGTTTAATCACACCTGCTGAAGGTTTTAAACCTGCTCTATTAGCTAATAATGAATTTATTAATGATCGCTGCATTACTGCAGGTTCAGTATATTATGTAGATAACCAAAATACGAATTGCATTGAACTTGATACAGGATTTGATGATGAAATATCTTATTTTTATAGTAATGAATTTAGTAATTGCGATACAGGTATAGATGGTAGAAATGAAAGCTATCTTTTCATAAAAAATAATCGTTTCATTGGTGGTTCACATGGAGTAGATATAGATTATGCTTATGTTGAGATTTCGGATAATTATTTTGAGGGGTGTGTACTAGTTGCATATCATTCTTATTTAAGCAAGATCATCAATAATAACTTTATTAATTCTTCTGGAACAGCAATAACAGGCAATGTGAGTGTTATTACTAATAACATCATATCTAATTATAATAGAGGTCTTTCAGGTAGAGGGGAAGAGCTTTTTAGTAATAACATTTTTGTAGATAATAATTATATTTTTTCATCTGTAACAGACAATCACATCATTGAAAATAACATCTTTATTAGCAATGACGAATTATATATGAATTTTCTTTACGGCAATCCCATTTTCCGCAACTGCATATTAGACTTCGAACTACCACCGGAGTGCATAGACGGTGGTGGCAACATCTGGGTGGATTCTTTGCAGGCACAAACACTTTTTGAAGATATCCAAAATGGAGATTTTCATCTTATCGAAAGCAGCCTGGCAATAGATGCTGGGTTCGATACAACCGGTTATTATTATCCTTTCGATATGGATTACAATCATAGAGTCTGGGATGGAGATAATAATGGAACATCAATCATAGATATCGGTCCTTATGAGTATAATTCACCATCATTTGGCGGTATCGAGGGATTTACTTACAATCCATCAACCGGAGAACCAGTCGATTATGTGCTGATTAAAATCAATAATGAACCCGGTGAATTCACTTTTTCAGACAGTCTGGGTAATTTCCAATACAAACTACCAGCTGGTATTTACGATGTTTATGCAGAGCGTGTATTCTATGATGATGCCATATTATATGAAATTGAAGTAAATGATGGTCAGTTCACGCAAATACAAATTCCAATGTTTGAAACTGTGGATGTGGAAGATTACGAAATTCCAAAATCCGAATTTCTAATTTCTAATTTAACCAGCTTCCCAAACCCATTTAATCCCACAACAACAATTTCATTCTCAATACCAGAGGATGTATATGTTAAAATAACTATATACAATATCAAAGGTCAGAAAGTTAGAGAACTTCCCATCGTCACACCCTCTCCCTCTCACACCCTCTCTGTTACCTGGGATGGTACAGACTCAAATAATAAACCTGTCAGTTCAGGAATCTACTTCTACAAAATATCATCCGGAAATGAATCGGTAATGAAAAAAATGCTGCTGCTCAAGTAACCTTTTGCTTTCTTTGTTTCATCCTCAAAGTCCCTCTCCTGATTTCAGGAGAGGGATATAGGGTGAGGTTATAAATTATGAAAAAATATGATTTTCTTTTTTTTACTTTTTACTTTTTGTTTTTTGCTTTTTCAATTGCGCCCGCAATTGAAGTCGGTGGTCATATCACTGAGGATACAACCTGGTCTCCTGATAATAATCCCTATCAGGTTATTGACGATGTTTTTGTGGATGAAGGAGTAACACTGAATATACTTCCAGGAACTATTGTAAAATTTAATGCTGCTCTTTTAGCAAGTTATCAGGATATGGATAATTTTGTATATTACAATGGTGCAAACATTGCTAAAATGCTACAGGTAGATGGTAAATTAATTGCTGATGGAACTGAAGAAGAACCCATAACTTTTACACGAATTCAGGATTCATTGTATTATCATTGGGGAATAATTTATCTCACTGAATTTGCAGATAAGTGTATTTTTAGATACTGTCATTTTGAATATTCAGCTTATTTACTTATTGTTCTGGGTATAATACCTTGTGGAGCTGTTAGTATATATAATGAAGAAGCAATAATTGAACATTGTACTTTTGTTGATAATTTCACAGGAGTATTTCTACAATTTTTCCCGCAACGAATTATCATAAAAGATAATTATTTTTTTAATA
>JAUXFF010000161.1 GCA_030620155.1 Candidatus Cloacimonadota bacterium
GGATGATGTTTTGTTAAAAAAAATCTCACTAGGAGGAAGTGTAATGTGGGAAGAGACATTTAGCATTTCTTGGTTTAATTCTGTAGTTGAATCATCTGATGGCTGTTTATTGTTAACAGGAATTCAAGCACAAAATGTTTATGTTACTAAAACAGATGCCGATGGTGACACATTGTGGACTAGAACTTATGATGCTTATGGTAGTTGGGATCAAGGTAATAGCATTATCGAAACAAATAACAATGAGATACTTGTTGTTGGTCGAATAAGTTTGCCCAATACAGCAGGATTTATTTGGTTATTAGATTCTTTTGGAAATACTATCTGGCTTGAAGAAGTAGATATTGATTTTGGTTGGGAACATTGGTCTGTTGCTGAGTATCAGGAGAATGAATATATTGCATTTTGTAGTTTTAATTATGAAGGAAAGTTTTATGGTTTTAATGAAGATTATAATATACTGTGGGAAATGGAAACTACAGGTGGTGCGGGTGGAGATCATTGTTTCTGTGTTGACGGTGAGTATATTATCTGGCCTGAATCAGGATCATCTTTCATTTTACATAAAGCAATTCCTGACCAGAATTCGGAAAATGAAAACATCATAAACAAGAAAAAATCTCTACTATCTAACTATCCTAATCCTTTCAATCCTTCCACAACTATTAGCTATACTCTTTCAGAATCTGGTTTTGTAGATCTATCAATTTATAACACAAAAGCTCAGAAAATAAAATCATTGGTTAACGAGTTTAAAACTAAAGGTGTTTGGAACATTGAATGGAATGGTCTTGATCTGAATAATAAAAATGTAGGTTCTGGAATATATTTTGTAAATATGAAAATAAATAACAGATTAAAAAAAATTCATAAAATTTTATTGATAAAATAGGCCGGCTTCGTATAACTACGCCGTGACAAGGAGGAACGATGAAAAGTATTTTCATTATTTTTGTGTTAGTGTTTTCTACAAACTATCTTGTTGCTGAGGTTGTTAGTACAGCAACAATGGATTCTTTATTATTGGAAAATTTAAGAGAAGCTGTTGACAGCGATGGCATTAATGATGATGAAGTGATGGACTATTACTATGATAAAATTAATCCATACTCAACCCGTTATGAAGAAGGTTATGATGACTGGAGGGAGACAAGAGCTTCGTATAAACCGATCGAAGGTGCAAGTTATTTCGCAAACAGAGCTTTTCTGGGGGCTGTTGATGTAGAATTACCGGACACTATGTTTACAACCTTTCTTGACTGGGGAAAAAGATATCTTCTTGATCCAAGTTTTATTATTAATGGTCCAAATGAAGATATGCTTCACTACCTCTCCCTTGATAGTTTGTGGGTGCATATTGATAATAATAAAGTAAGTGCGATAACAATAGGTCATATGCTCTACCATGTTGCTTTTATAGTAGATTGTTTATGGTATTATGTAGATGACTCAACCAGAGTAGAGCTTTATAATAAGCTTGATAACATCACCTGGGGTATAAATGAAGCGATACTGTATAACACCTGGGGTGGTATGGCATTTGTTTACCCGGAATATCCGGAACAATACGGTGGATTAGACAGTCTATCGTTTGGCATAGGTATGAATAATATTCGTATTTATCTGGATGGAGCATTGGGTTATGCTGGTTGTGTGCTTGGTAATGAGGAATATATACAAACAGTGGAAAATGATCTTTTTGATTGGAATATTACACGTTTGTGGTGGGTTGATGGTTTGATAGATTTTATGAGCGGAAGTGATGGTATCTATTCTGAAGGTGTGTTTTATTCTGAGATGGTACAACTTTTGAACTCTTTTTTTACAGCACAGAAGAGATTGTATGGGGTAAATAATTTCGAGAGACCGGAGATGAAAGCATTATATACTGAAAGCTTACATCTTTTAACACCAGATTTCCACTTTGTTACTTTTGATGATGCTTTTCTTGGGCATGTACTGGATAATAGTGGGAATACAAATGTTTTATCCTTTTCAGAGGTGATAAGCTACTACAATCAGGGCAATCCCACAGCAGAAGAGAGAACTGAAATAGAATGGATTGTATGCGGTTATTTCCAGGAACACAATGTATATCCTAAATCCTGGCAAGCACTTACCAGGTTATATACATACAATCATGATTGCAACGGTGCCTTTTCTTCGCTTCCATCTGTGCCGCAATCAATCGCACAGGGCAGTTATGATGGAAACATAGAATTCACGATAATGCGACCTGAGATCAATGATCTTAATGAATTTAAAAACGCTCCTTACCTGTTTGTTAATCATGAGAACTCCGCTGCTTACTCAGGTCACGAGCATTCGGATCAATCTTCTTTTGTGCTATATTATAAAGGCAAGCAATTGTTGATAGATCCAGGTTATTTGCCGGCACGTGAATCATATTTTCTTGCTAAAGAATGGTTGGCTTCTCCTTATGCTCATAATTTAATAATTGTGAATCCAGAAAGTGGTAATACTTATGAAAATGTTGAAGATGAATTATTCTATGATTATATAAATATACGTAATAGTCTAGACGATTGGAATGATGTTACAAATACTAATCCGAATTATTATTATTTCAATTATTATTCCTTTGAACCGGTAGGAAGGTGTTATTATCCCTATCCTGAATTTCCTTCTTCGGGAAGCGCTGTCGGGTTACCCAATTCACCTTTGATTCCTAAAAATCCAGCTTTCAGGAACTACCTGGTCGAAAATGATAATATTCAACATTTACAGGTAGAGATAGAATACGACCATCCTCAAGCTGAAGAAACTTATTCTAATTATAATGGTAATCCTGATGATATAATAAATATCAAAAGAAATTTTTATGGTTTAAATTTCAATGAGGGAAATGAATATTTCTTTATTTATGATGAGGTGGCAAGCTCGGATCAGTCAAATCCCAATGATTTTATGAACCAGTTACATTTCGGATTATTCAGACCGGGAATAATGGAGGATCAGATTACAGATATTAATGAAATAAATTCATCAAATGGTATTTTTGAATATACAATGTATGATAATTCTGCAAAATTATTTGGAGCATTGGGCGCTTTATCAGGTAATTCAAATTGGACGCTTAGTGATAGTCTTCCCCAGGGACTTTTTGTTGGTAAAGATTGGGGAGAAAATGAAAATGATCCTCTACCACCAGCCTGGGAACATAAAGCTCTCAGAATAAAAACAGAAACAGCAGGAGATGAAAAATTTCTAACTCTACTCATCCCCTCGGAATGTGACACGACTCTAATAGATTATGTAGTGAATTCTACGGATGGTTATGGTGTGAAATACAAAATTAATCCGTATGATACTTTTGATACTTATGCAGCAGTATATTCCGGTGATACACATTTCAGTTTTGTAAATGACTTAATGCAATTTAACACTTCAGCGGATTTTTTCCTATTAGAAACCAATAATGTTTGTTCAGATATCAAAAAACTAATATTAAACGGTGATAATAGGTTTGAAGTTCACGATCTTTCCGGTACATATTTCGATGATGTTCTTGTTTTCGATTCAGACTACGATTTTGAGGAAATGATAGCAACTTATGGGCTGGATGGTCTTAATGTAGTTTTCAAAACCGAATGGAATGATCATCCAAAGTATAAAATTTTAAAGTGTGAAGCTGAACCTGAAAATTTCCATGCTTCATCCTATTTTGATTTTTATATGAACGGTACTCAACCCTCTGAAAGATATTACTTTGAACATATTCAATCATTGGCTTATGATAATGATTATTTTTATGTAAATTATGAATATGATGATTTACCTTTCTCAGATGAATTAGTGATTTATAAAGGAACCTATTCAAATATAACTGTACCTGACAAGCTTACTTTTGGTTCAGGAGATTTAATCCTTTGTGGTAATATTTTAATAGATTCAGGTTGCGAGCTTCACTTTGAACCTGGAGCTCATCCCATAATGGATATAGATGCCAGGATAATCGTAAGAGGTAAGATCTATGCAATTGGCGATTCAATAAACAACATTCAATTCGATACTGAGGGAGGAGATACATGGGAAGGGATACTTGTTAGTCGCAGCTCTGCTGATTTGCAGCATTGTATAATTAGAAATGCTGAAATTGCTGTTGATTGTCAGGGAAGTATACTGAATATTAATAATTGTAATTATGAACATAATACAATTGGTGTTCAGATAGAATCTACACAGGATTTTTCAATATCAAATTCAAACTTCAATTACAATAATAATTATGGATTGTGGATAAAAAATTGTTATTCACCAAATACTTCAAATCATATAAAAGAATGTTTTATATCAGGGAATAATATTGGTCTTGCACTTTATAATTCCAATCCATACATTGAATCCACTGTAATCGATTCAAACAGATCTATAGGTCTATGGGCGAACCGTTATTCCTCACCTTTTGTATGTAAAACATATATAGGTCGAACAAGAGATGGTGCATATAATAATCCTGAAATTAATTTGGTAGCAAAATCATATCCTGTTATTACAGAGAATAACAATGATATCCCTTTTGGATTTGATGGATATTCGATAATAAATAATGATTCTCTTTCATTGAAACGTTATTATTGCCGCGAAGTATTTTGGGGTACAAATAATGCAGAAGAAATTGAGAGTTCGTTTTATCCTCCGGAGTGGGAAGTTGTATTTATTCCCTTTAGTGAAGAACCTCAGTCAGGATATGTTCCATTGAATCCCGGTGCAGGTCGATTTAAAGAGGGATTTCAAGCTGAATTAGAGGGTGATCTTATCACTGCAAAGGAAAAATATCTGCAATCAATATCAGAAAATCCTGATAATATCGAGGCATTATGGTCATGTTCCAGGTTGTTAAATTGTTCTATTGAGCAATATGAATTTTCCGAACTTCAAGAATATTATAATACTTTAGTGGACACTTCATCCATTCTGGATCTTGTTAAATTGTCAGAATCGAATGTTATTTTATGTGATAGAAAACTCGAGAGTTATCAAGATGCTATTTATAAATATGAGGAAGTCCTTGAAGATGATATTACTGAAATTGATTCGATTTGCACAAGATTAGACATTGTATATACATATATGGAAGCAGATACTATTGGAGGAAGAGCTTCAAATTTAATGTTCAATAATGAGGAGTATGTAATTATTAGTTTAGAGCATGCA
>JAUXFF010000211.1 GCA_030620155.1 Candidatus Cloacimonadota bacterium
AGCAGGGGGGAAATAAAAACCGGAGAGCTGACGTAGTCAGCGACCGGGTTTTTTGGTTTGGTGCTCCCTCACAAGGGTTCGCGAGTCCGCCAACTGGCGGACGAGCAATCCCATCATCCACACTATCTCAACAGGGTATGTTCATGTTGGAGTATGAATTTCATGAACTGAAAAACAAGTTAAGCCAGGAGACCATTGACCGGTTTGGCAACAAACTTTACGAAAGTCTTGTCAACAGTTTCCCGAATTTTTTCTTAACTTGCAACATATTGATTATCAATTATTAATATAATATTTTAATATATTCTTATGAATTCAAAAAAAGAAATAACAGAAAGTCAAATATTGTTTTTAAAACTGCATTTATTTGAGGACAAGAATTATGCTGATATCTCTGAAATACTTGATATATCAATTGAAAAGATAAGAGAGTGGTGGGATGAACTCGAAACCGAACGGAAGGTCATTAATAAGTCAAAACAGATGTTCAATAGCCGGAAAGGTAATGATGATTTTTCCACGTTCGAAAAACTTGGTGCTTATGAATTTTACCAATGGTATAAAAAACAGCCCAGAAGTTGCCACTACTGCAAATCAGAAGAGTTTAAGTTGGAAGCTCTGTTTCATAATGAGAAAGGGATTCTATCTACCAAAAGAAACCGTGGTAGGTCCCTGGAACTTGAGAGAATAGATGCAAAGGGGAATCAGTATACTCCGGACAATTGCGTCCTGGCCTGTTACTTCTGCAATAATCATAAGAGTGATATCATCTCAGAGGAAGATTTTATAAAATTTTTCGCTGCTTCAATCCGTGAATACATTGATACTAAATACCAGGAACTGATAACCAATGATCACTGACCCCGAAACAACCTTTCTCTACCTCTCCGACCAGTTTGAGATCAAATATCCGGTTTTCTTCGATCGATTTATAAAACTGCTAAATAAGATCGAAATTGATTATGATTTCCTATATGGCACCAAAGATGTATGGGTCAGGGATTACATGCCCATTCAGGTTTCCAGAGACCGGTTTGTACAGTTCAAATATGACCCAGGATACATTTACGATGTGGGCAAAGAGGATACTATTACAGATCCCGAGCCTGTTCTAAAAAAGATTGGCATTACACCGGAATTCTGTTATGATATTGTACTGGATGGAGGCAACGTGATCAAATCCAAAAATAGTATCATTGTTACCGATTTTCTATACAAATACAATCCAGGGTTCTCCAGGGCAGAACTGTGGAATATATTAAAAGACAAATTCGAGATGGAACGCGTGATTGTAATCCCCCATGAACCGGATGATTATACCGGACATGCTGATGGGATGGTCCGCTTTCTTGATGACGGAAAGATTTTAGTAAACAATTACAGAGGATACAGCAAAACCTTTATGAATGAATTGGAAAGAGCATTGCGGGTCAACCATCTCACTCCAATTCCGTTTCCTTATTGTCCATCAAACAGGAAAAACAAAGAAGGAGATAATACAGCTTTTGGGTGCTACATAAATTTTCTCCGGATTGGCAACAAGATCATCATCCCAAAGTTTTATCTAACCAACGAGAAATCAATTATCGGTAAAATTCGAAAAATCTTTGATGGATATGATGTTTATGATTTAGATTGCCGGGAAATTGCTGAGGATGGTGGGGTGTTGAATTGTATTGGGTGGACGGTGAAAAAACTAATAAAGGATTATTGATCAGATTTCAATTTAAAATCAATTTTGTTTTTTCAAATATTAAGGAACTGGTAATAGATAAATCCTTTGATATCTTCTGCTCCCAGGAAAGGATGAGGTCGCCCATTCAATTTTCACTAATTGCTCTTCTCCCCATTTTGAAGGATTTGTTATGACATCCTCAAGATTATTATTTTGAATCACTCTCACTTTTTTAGCAGAAGCTCCTGAATTTTCGTCCCAAATATCAATGAAAGACAAAGCTATTTCATATCCTGTGTAACCAAGATTCTCCTTAAATAAAAAAGGAATACCCTTTTTGTCAAGCCATAATTTCCCTTTATAAACACCAATTTTATAAATAGGAATTTTCTTAACGATTTTATTACCCTCTTTATCGCAAGTATTTAATGACTCCCAATCTATAATTAAACTCTCTGCCATAGTAGTTTTTAAGATTTTATAAACTTTTTATAAATTCAAAATTAAAAGAATAGTCTATAATTTCAAAATTTCTACTAACCGTGCAACATCTTCTGTAGTAGCTTTCCCGAAAGGTTTTTCATTGTTTGCACTATTCTGAGTAAATAAAATTGCCTCAAAATATTTACTTCTCTTTGTATAATCATGGAAGAGATCAAGTATTTCAGCTAAAGTTGAATTTACAGAGGAGATGATTATATATTAAGTATCTCTAATTCATTTATACGATCAAACCTAAAGGTTCGTTGTTCTTTCCTTTTATGACAATGTGCTGTAATATAATTTTCATCATCTAGATCATAATGATCAATTTGCTCTTTATCTAAAACATTTACTGAATAATCGATATTACTTATAGTACGCTGACTCTGTTCGGATTCAGTATGATTTATAATTATTTCTCCAGTTTCTTCATCTACGTGTTCGGAAGTCCATTCACTCCTCGTATATTTCATTCGCACTATTTTATTATTATCAATGGCAACCTTTACAACCCTTTTAATCTCATCTACACCAACTTGGTCATTTATTCTTACCTGAAAAGGCTGATCTCTAATAATTAAGTCACTCAAATTAGTAATTACAAAAGTTCTGTTTACGTTTTCCACATAGCAATATGCTATTAACTCAATTTTATTTAATGAAATAGGTTTTATTATTGTATATACTTCATCATCTGAATATTTACATGAAATATATTTTCCTGTATTTAATGCTTGCTGGATTACTGCTGTTTTAAAAACACTTTTATTCGTTTCATATTTTTCATCATCTTCATTGACCTGATCTTCAATTTCATCCTCCAATTCATTGTAAGGTATTTTTCCTAACTCTTTCTGAATCGATTGAAGGTCAAATCCATCAATTCCAAGATAACTTTCTCGATAGTTCAGTTCTGCCCATTCCTGAGCTTGTTCTTTTGTCCACTGTAAAATA
>JAUXFF010000049.1 GCA_030620155.1 Candidatus Cloacimonadota bacterium
AAAAGCCGGATCTTCAGATCCCTTAAAATATAGATCGAGCTTAATTGAAAAGATTTCAACTGCTCAAATAGATCAGAATATTAAAGACTCTAAAGTTACAAGCTTACGAAAAGCTGTTGGAGAATATAATCTAAGAATGTCGATACTTCCTGATACGGAAGTTGAGCTTGCACGTCTGGAACGAAATTTTACAATTAATGAAAAAGTCTATTCAATGTTAATAACAAAATACGAAGATGCCAAAATTGCTGAAGAATCAAAAATCGGAAATATTCGTATTGTGGAAAAAGCACAAGAACCCCCGAAACCAATAAAACCCAATAAAAAGATGAACATGATAATTGCCTTTGTAATAGGTGCTGGATTAGGGATAGGAGCAGCTTTACTTCTAAATTCATTGGATTCCAAAATAAGAACATTTGATGATGTCCGAAGATATGTTAATTTATCCATTCTGGGAACAATTCCTTATATTCATATTTCAGAACAAGATATTGAAGATATTGATAAGACGGTTAAAGATACTGAAACTGATACTAAATCCTTAGAGATTTTTAAGAACCAGATAGAAGCCAGATTGATTACAAGTTATGCTCCGAAGTCTTCTGCGTCAGAATCCTTCAGAATTCTTCGTACTAATATATTAGCAAAAAAGAAAAAGGAAGAGTCTTTAACTGCTCTGATTACCAGTGCAGGTCCTAAAGAGGGGAAAACGACAATTCACTCCAATCTGGCTGTAGCTCTGGCTCAAATGGAAGCAAAGGTGGTTTTAGTAGATTTAGATTTAAGGCGACCTATGATTCATACTCTTTTTAGTATGAAAAAAGAAAATGGGATCAGTGATTTTTTGTATGATAAATCGACTGAACTGGAAAATTTCATAAAAAAATCTCAAGTTCCCAATCTGGATATAATCACAAGTGGTTATATCCCTCCAAATCCTTCTGAGCTTTTAGCTTCAAAACGCACAGATGAAGCACTTGCAATTCTTAAGGAAAAATATGATTATATTTTACTTGATTCACCTCCTGTAATCGCTGTTACCGACTCAATGGTTCTGGCTAAAAAAGCTGATTTATTGATTATGGTTGTAAAGATTGGTATAGTCGATAAACAAGTAATAAAAAGAGCTAAGGAATTATTAGAAAACATAGATGTTTCAATTTCAGGAGCGGTAATTAACGGAATTCGTCCATATAAATATTATAGCAGTTCCGAATACAATTATTATTATTTCTACTATTATGGTAAGACTGAAGAAAAAAAGAAAAAGTTACCAAGAATCTTACGCAAAAATAAATCTATTTCTTGACGTTTTATCAAAGCAAAGAGATAGATTTCATCAAATAAGAACAATTTTTGCTGAGATAACTCTATCAGACACCTTAAATTTTGTTTTGACAAAAAATAATGACATTCGGATTTTGGCAAACAAAGACTTTGTAAGTACTAAAAAGAATTTGATTTATAAAGTTGCGATCTTTATGCAAAGAAAGTATAATGTGAAACATGGTGTGGAAATTGAACTCAAAAAAAATATACCTATTGAAGGTGGTTTAGGAGGGGGAAGTAGCAACGCTGCTAAAACTGTCATTGCACTTTCTCAACTTTGGGATTTAAATTTATCCGAATCGGGAAAACATGAAATCGCCAGAAATTTTGGAAGTGACATCAACTTTTTTCTTCATGGTGGTAGTGCTTTAGGTGAAGGTAATGGAGATAAAATTACTCCAATCAATGATATTATAATAGATAATATTTTGCTTGTAAAACCAAATTTCGGCGTCTCAAGCAAAGAGGCTTATGAAGCTGTGAAAATTTCAAATAAACAAAATTCAGATTGGCAACAAATGATCAACACTTTTGATGTTTCTTATTGTTATAACAGCTTAGAAGAAGGTGTTTGTAAAAAATATCCTGAAATAAAAAGAATTATAAATTATCTTCAGAGAAATGGTGCAACAAAAGCAATTCTCTCTGGAAGTGGTTCAACAGTAATCGGCTTTTGTCCAGATTTTAAAACTGCTAAGAAATTATCTAATTATTATTCCAAGAAGGAATATTGGAATTACATAGCCAAAACAAAAAAAGGAGTACAAAATGAAAATTACAGATGTTAAGGTTTTTATCAGGGAAAGTAATCAACTTAAAGCTTTCGTAAATATCGTCATTGATGATGCTTTTATTATCAGAAACATTAAGGTAATTGAGGGAGAAAACGGTATATTTGTTGCTATGCCGAGCCGAAGAGTAAGCAGTGGTGAATATCGCGATATTGCTCATCCGATTAACACTGAAACCAGAAATATGATTGAGCGGATAATCATTGATAAATACAAAGAAGTTTTACAGGAAGCTCTTTCTGCAGCAAAATCTTCAGATAATTCGGCAGAAGAGGAAAAAGAAGATAAATAATCTATGTTTTCAAGATTAAAGATTTTTACTTGCAATGCTAACATTGATCTGGCAAATGAGGTTGTAAAGTATGCAGGTATTCCCTTAGGTGACGCGGAAGTCTTCAAATTTTCTAATGATAATACATTTGTAAAAATTAAAGAAAATGTAAGGGGTGCCGATACATTTATAATCCAACCAACCTGCTATCCGGTTAACGACAGCATAATGGAGCTTCTTATTATGATCGATGCTCTTAAACGTGCCTCAGCAAAAAATATTAGCTGCGTTATTCCGTATTTTGGGTATGCGCGCTCAGATAAAAAAGATCAACCTAGAATTGCTATAACTGCCAAGTTAGTAGCAGATTTGATAACCACAGCAGGTGCCAGTAGAATTGTTTGTATGGATCTACATTCTGAGCAGATCCAGGGTTTTTTTAACATACCTGTTGATCATCTTACTTCCGCACCTATATTCTCCAGGTATTTCAAAGCGCATCTGAATCTTAAAAATGTTGTTATTGTTTCTCCTGATGCTGGAGGTACTGAAAGAGCACGTACTATGGCTAAAAGATTGAATTGTGATCTTGCAATTGGAGATAAAAGGAGAATAGGTAATGACGATAAATCTGAAATTTTAAATATTATAGGTGATGTAGAGGGGAAGACTGCTATATTAATAGATGATATAATTGATACTGGGGGAAGCTTGTGTAAAATGGCAAAAGCATTGATCAACAGTAAGGCAAAAAAGATATATGCAGCATGTTCCCATGGCATTCTTTCAGGTAATGCTATACAAAATCTTGAGGATTCTCCTATAGAAAAATTATTTATTACAAATTCAATTTCTCTTGCAAAAGAGAAAAAGAGTAAAAAGATAATCCAATTGTCAATAGCTGAACTTTTAGCTATTGCAATTAAAAAAATTCATATCGAAGAATCGATAAGTATTCTGTTTCGATAGTTTACAACACCCAAACCGGGATTACAACGGAGGATTAAATGAACGTTAATATTGATGCGCAATTACGAACAAATGTCAAGAAATCTGACTTGAAAAATCTGAGGAAGCAAGGATTTATTCCTGCTGTTATTTATAGTGAAGGCAATGAGGGAATTAATATTTCACTAAAAAAAGTTCCTTTCATGAAAATCTATAAAAAAACTATCGGAGAAATGACTTTTTTTGATATTTCTGTTGGTGATCGTGTTTATAAAACGATTATTAGAGAAAGACAGGTACACCCAGTATCCAGGGAATTTTCACATATTGATTTTCTTGAATTTCATAAAGGGAAACAAATCACTGTAAATGTCCCACTGAAATATATTGGTGATGCTCCAGGCACAGCAGCAGGCGGTCTTCTGGAAATTTTAGTAAGGAAGTTAGAAATTTCCTGTCTACCAAAAGAAATTCCTGAAGATATAGAAGTGGATGTTTCCGCTCTTGATATTGGAGATTCTATTCATCTGAAAGATATTGACTTGCTGAATATTGATACTAAAATAGATTATGAAACAACACTAGTTGCAGTTCGTGCACCGAGAAAGGAAGAAGTTGTTGAGGTAGAAGAAGAAATTGTAGAAGAGGGTGAAGAAGTACCTGAAGGTGAAGAACAAAAAGAAGAAAAGACAGAAGAAACTACTGATTAATGAGATTAGTTGTTGGATTAGGTAATCCGGGAGAAAAATATAAGAGTAATAGACACAACATAGGATTTCTTCTTCTGGATAAATATGGAAATAAAAAAAATATTTCTTTTAAGAAAAGAAAATATTATCTGATTGCTCAAGATAAAGATATTGTTTTCATTAAGCCAAGAACTTTTATGAATAATAGCGGAATCGCAGTTACTTCTATTTTGTCTAAATATAAAGTTGAAGATATATTAGTTATTGTAGATGATGTAAACTTACCTTTAGGGGATATCAGGCTCAGACAGGAAGGTGGATTTGGCGGTCATAATGGTCTGAAGTCTATTGCTTATGCCTTAGGTTCGGAAGAATTCAAAAGGTTAAGGATAGGGGTAAGTAATCCATCTGGTTTTAATATTTCTGACTATGTATTGTCAGATTTTTCAGAAAAAGAAGAAAAAGTTCTTAAAATAGTGTTTGATTTTTCTATTTCTTTATTGGAAATATATATAGAATCAGGTTTTGAGCAGGTTTTAAATTATTATAGTAAATATAAGAAATCCTATTCTGAGAAAATCATAGAATCTCAGGATCATTAGATAAATTGTGATTAAAATATCACAGTTTAATGAAATTAAAGTCCAAAGGAGGAACTGTGTTGAAAAAGTACGAAAACATGATTATTTTATCACCAACCATTAACGAGGACATTTCAAAAGAAGAAAACGAAAAGTTACTCTCTTTTATTAAAAAAAAAGGTGGTGAAGTAATCGAAACCGATGAACTGGGAAAAAGAACTCTTGCTTACGAAATTCAAGACTTCAACGAAGGTTATTATTTTGTGAACTATTTTAATCTTGACCCACAAAAGGTTTCAGAATACGAAAGAACACTTCGAATTAATGAAAATGTGATTCGATACAACATTCTTACTAAATCATAAAGGAGGTCAGATGGCAAAGGAATTGAGATTACCAAGAGTAAATTCTATTATAATAAGTGGTCGATTAACCAGAGATATTGAATTGAGATACACACCAAATGGTACACCTGTGGTTAAATTATCTCTAGCTTTTGATAGAAGTTATCAAAAAGATGGAGAATGGCAGCAAGAAACAAGTTATATCGATATAGTTGTATGGAGTAAACGTGCTGAGCAATGTGCGGAATTTCTACATAAAGGCAGTCCGATTTTAGTGGAAGGATATTTAAAAACACGAACCTATGTTGATAAGGACAATCAAAATAGAAAAATCACTGAAATAGTAGCAAATAAAGTGAATTTTTTAGAAAGAGCAGAAACTCAACCTTCAGAATTTGAAGGTACTCAAGAAAAAGAAATAGTTAAAAACGACTCTGCAAAAGATGTAACAGATGATGATGTGCCATTTTAAAATTATAGGAGATGATAATGGAAGAAAAGATTGAAACTTCTGAAATAAGTGAAAATTCTAATAATGACGATAAAAAAGATAAAGTTGAAAATGTACAAAGCAGAGAAAGTACTTATACAAGACCATCTGGCCCAAGACCATCTGGTCCAAGACCATCTGGTCCAAGACCATCTGGTTCAAGACCATCTGGTTCAAGACCATTTGGTTCGAGACCATTTGGTTCAAGATCATCTGGTTCAAGAACGTCTGGTTCAAGAACGTCTGGCAGGTTCTCTGGGAAGAATTATTTTTTTAAAAAAAGGTTTTGTTTTTTCTGTAGAAATAAAGATGTGGTTATTGATTATAAGAATGTTGACTTGATGAAGAAATTTGTTGCTGAAAGCTGTAAAATATCTCCTCGTCGTTTTACTGGAACCTGTGCAAAACATCAGAGGAAATTAGTCCTTGAAATAAAAAAAGCTCGACAAATGGCTTTATTACCGTATATTGAAAAATAAAGATTGTGTTTTTGATTTCTTCTTTGTCAGCTTTAATTTCGGTATTCTCCCCTTTCTGGGGTCTGATCTTTATATTTGCATTTGGTGAGAAATATCAGTATAATAGAGAAAAATATAATTTCTATTTAATTTTTATAGCAACTATAATAATTCTTGCATTGGGTAATTTTATTGATATTATACTGGTGAGTGATATACTTATCGGAGTGGTATTTTCAACAATCCTTTATTTCAGATTGTTGTTAAGAGAATATAATTATTTGAAAGCAATAATTTCCGTAGCCATAATTAATATGTTATATGGCACCCTTCGTCACCTTATGTTTGGTAAGATGTTTATAGCCAATATGACAGCTATATTTGATCAGTATACTGAATTCCTGGAATCAATAGTAATGGAAAATAATGATAAATTACTATTTGTATCCGATCTTATCGAGACTCTCAAGTATATTGTAAGTCATTTCTATCCGGCAATATGGACTGCAACCATTATACTTGCTATTTATATTTGCTCATTATTGCTTTCCAAAAAGCTGAAAACCAAGTGGTCCCATAAGACCGTTCGGTTGCCATTCACGTTAGTCTATTTAATTATTGTTTTTTTGGTGTTGTTCCTATTATCATCATCGAGAATAATTGGGATAAACGGTCTGTTAATGTTAGCGCCTTTATTATTGATCCAGGGGATATCCATATTGGATTTCTTTTTGGGAAATTATTTTAAAAAATCAAAATTCTTGCTATATATTCTGGTTTTAGCAGTGTTGTTTAATCCATATCTGACAATGCTGATAGCAGCTATGGGTTTATTTGACATGTGGTTTAATTTTAGAAAAATTAGCATTAGGGAGGAAGTTAATGAAAATAATTTTAATTAAAGATATAAACAAATTAGGGGAACCTGGTAGTGTTGTGAATGTTGCTGATGGCTATGCCAGAAATTTTTTATTACCCCAAAAATTAGCAATTATTGCTACTTCTAAGAACCTGGCAAAAGTAGAAGCTATAAAAAAACAGGCGGAACTTGCAAAACTGGAAATTGAGAACAAATACAAAGCACTTGCTCTGAGGATTAAAGATGTTGAACTTATATTTACCAGGAAAGCAGATGAAAATGGTCATCTTTTTGGTTCAGTTTCCGAAAAAGATATATCTGAGACTTTAGCAGAAAAAGGCATAGAAATACATAGATCCGTTGTTAATATCGAAAAGCATCTTAAAGAGATTGGTTCTTTTGAAGTACCAATAGTATTTACATCAGAAATTACTACCAGTTTGAAAGTAGTTATTAATAAGGAATAAAACAGGGAGGTAACCTTGAGTAAAGTAATAAAACCTATTATTAACATTATTGGCTGGATATTTCTTTTGGCAGCCTTTGGTTCTTTAGGATTTACTAGTGATAATCCTGCTATTGGTGTGCCTGTTTTTCTAATATTTTTCCTTCTTGCATTTGGTTTGGTTTATCTATATATAAAGAAACATCACAAAAGACAGGAAGTTGGAACTAAATCTAATAAGTTAGTTCAGAGTATCTTAGGGATAATTTTAATTATCTTAGCTTTATTAAGTCCTACATTAGTTTTCAGATCAGCAAAATTCCCCTTTTTCACTCATTTAATTTTAACTCTAATAACTGCAATTTTAATTGCACTTGGTGGTTTTGCTGTTTCAATGATAAATAACATCAAAGGAAAAGGCAAATCAGCTAAATGGTTAGGCTATATCTTGTTGTTAATACTTTCTGCTGTTCCAGCTCTCATTATGACTTCTTATGACAGTAGCTATAATGCACTTGGTATGGTTTATTATTCAGCAATTTTAATAGCTATCTTCTCTTGGTGGGGTTTTTCCCTATATTTTAAAAAAGATTAACTCAATTAATTATAACCTTGAAAAGTTAAATCAAAGGTTTTTTAGCATATAAACTTTTCAAAACTTTTAGGGAAAATATCAAGGATATGACTTTTATCCAGGCTGGCAATTCCTTGCAGAAATTAGTTTTTAACATTGGTGGACCTGATTATGAAGATTTGCTTGTCCTTGCCTTTGGATGGAAACACATCGTTGGAAATCTTTTAGCCGAGAGATCATGGATTCAAAAACTTGATAACAATATATTGTTTGTTTCTACTACAAATAATGTTTGGATGCAAGAGTTGATTCTCAGAAAAGTAAAATTAATTCAGGATATAGAATCCAAATTTAAAATAAAACTGAATGATATAATCTTTTTTTTAAGAACTCGAGGAATTTAAGATGATTAAAATAGCACCATCAATACTTTCAGCTGATTTTACAAATCTCGAAAAAGAAATTCTAAATATCCAGAAAGCAGGTGCTGATATTTTGCATCTTGATATTATGGATGGACATTTTGTTCCTAATCTTACTTTTGGATTACCCCTGATTAAGCAAATAAAGCAGTTATGCAAAATTCCAGTCGATGTTCATCTAATGGTGAAAAATCCCGAATTGTATTTAACAGAGCTGGGTAAATGGAAGATCGAGTATGTTTCAATTCACCAGGAAACTGTTATTCACCTTCATAGACAAATTTCCATACTTAAATCATTGGGAATAAAAGCAGGTATAGCCCTGAATCCTGCTACACCTGTTGAAACTGTCTTTTCAATTATTCAAGAGATTGATTATGTATTGCTCATGAGTGTTAATCCGGGTTTTGGAGGACAGAAGTTCTTACCGCTGGTCTACAATAAGATAAAAAAATTAAGAGCTTATTCCAATGAATTCAATCCCAATTTGAAAATTGAAGTAGATGGAGGAATTAACAATCTGAATGTTCGTAAACTGATTGAGTTGGGAGCGGATATTATTGTTGCCGGGTCCTATATATTTGAAGATAAAGATTATAAAAAACAAATTGATAACCTGAGATTAGAATAATGTTCAACAATCTTACTGATAAATTTGAAACGATTTTCAAAAAACTTAAAGGTCAGGGAAAGTTAACTGAGAAAAATATTCAAGACTCTTTAAGAGAAGTCCGTAGAGCTCTTCTTGAAGCAGATGTAAATTTTAAAATAGTTAAAAACTTTGTTGAAGAAATCGCTAAAAGAGCTGTTGGAACTCAAGTTATGAAAAGCATTACTCCCGGAAATCAAGTTGTGAAAATTGTTCACGAACAGTTAATAAACCTGATGGGTAATGAGAACTTTGAGGTAAAACTTCATGATAATCGTCTGAATACAATAATGTTGGTTGGACTACAAGGTTCAGGTAAGACTACTACCTGTGCAAAATTGGTAAATCATTTCAGAAAAAAAACAATTTCTCCTGCAATGGTTGCATGTGATATATATCGTCCTGCTGCTGTCCACCAGCTTGAAATCCTGGGAAGTCAGTTAAATATTCCGGTTATCTCTGATATTCATTCAAAGAATGTGATAAAAATAGTAAAAAAAGCTTTGAAAGAGACTGAGAGATCTTCTGCGAATTTTTTAGTTTTCGATACAGCTGGAAGACTCCATATTGATAAGAAATTAATGGAAGAACTTCGTGATTTGAAAAAGCTACTGAAACCTGACTATATTTTCTTTGTTGCAGATGCGATGACCGGACAAGATGCGGTTAATGTTGCCAAGGAGTTTAATGACCAGATAGAATTTGATGGAGTAATTCTTACAAAAATGGATAGTGATGCTCGTGGAGGTGCAGCTCTCTCGATCAAGGCGGTTACCAATAAACCTGTTGTTTTCATAGGAACCGGTGAGAAAATATCTGATTTAGAGGAGTTTCATCCCGATCGAATGGCAAATAGAATTCTGGGGATGGGAGATATTCTTACTTTAATTGAAAAAGCTGAAGCATCCTTTGATGTCCAGGAAGCAGAAAAATTAGCAAGTAAACTGAAAAAAAATAAGTTTACCTTTACAGATTTTTTAAAACAGCTTCAGCAAATTCAGAAAATGGGTCCAATAGATCAGCTGGTTGGTTTGATGCCCGGTATAGGTGGTAAAGCTTTAAAAGGTCTGAAAATCGATGAAAAAGAAATAAAACATATAGAAGCCATAATTTATTCAATGACAGTCAAAGAAAGGGAAAATCCTCTTGTGATTAACGGTAGCAGACGATATCGAATTGCTGCAGGTAGCGGTACATCAATTCAAGAAGTGAACAAGCTGCTGAAACAGTTTGACCAAATGAAAAAGATGATGAGGAATATTAATAATCCTAAGTTTTTAAAGGGTAAGATGTTACCATTTTAAAAAATTATCCTTGACGATAATTTGGCAAAAAAAAATAAATCCACTTCTATAGAAAAGAATTTTCCTGAAAGATAAGGAGTTGAAATGGTAAAACTGAGGCTTAAAAGAATGGGCACGATAAAAAAGCCCTTTTACAGAATTGTAGCTGTAGATTCACACAAGAAAAGAGATGGTAAATACTTGGAATCTTTAGGATATTATGATCCTAAAACAGATCCGTTAACCTTAAAAGTTGATTTTGAAAAATCCCTTAAATGGCTAAAAGTCGGCGCACAACCTTCTGATACGGTTAGATCACTATTTAGAAGAGCAGGTTTAATGGAGAAATGGCATAAAATGAGAATGGGGATTAAAGATATTGATTCTGAAAAAGTAAAGAAAAAGAAAGTCAGAAAGAAGGCTGAACCTAAAGAAAAAGAAGAAGTAGAAATAAAGCCAGAGAATCATGAAGAAAAACCTGCAGAAGAAACTCAGCCTGAGGAAAAAAAAGTTAAGGTGCAAGTTGAACCGAAAAAAAATAAAAAAGAATTAAAAACTGAATCGGAGAAAAAAACTGATTAAAAGGAGTTGCAAATGAAAGAACTTATTGAATTCATAGTGAAAGCACTTGTTGATGATCCCAGTGCAATTGAAATTACTGAAGTGGCTGGGGACAAAATTACTATTTATGAATTGAGAGCAGCTAAAAGTGATATTGGCAAAGTTATTGGAAAACGTGGACGTACTGCCAGTGCAATACGAACGTTAATTAATGCTGTTTCAGCAAGACAGGGGAAAAGAGCTGTACTCGAAATAATCGAGTAAATGCAAATATCTGAATTAATATCAATAGGAAAGCTGGGAAAATCTATAGATAGAAAAGGATTTATTCCATTTAGAATAAAAAGAAATTTCCGGTCTATCCTATTTGAACTGAAAGATATTTTTTTGGTCTTTACAGATCATAGAGTGAGGTATGTGACAGTAGATGAAATCGAAGCGGATCAGAATATCAAAATAAGGATTATTGAACGTGATGTCACTAATGAAGCGGTTGACAACGGCAGGGTTCAAGTTATGTTACCTTCGAAAGATTTGGGAAACATACTTGAAGAGAAAGGTTTTTTAGTTAATACCGGATCGCAAATAAATTATAATAATCAGGAAATTGGTAAGGTTGTTGATGTTTTTAATAACAAAGCTCATGATGTCCTGGTTGTTGAAATGTTGAATGGTCAAGAAATTATGATCCCTTATGTGGATTACTTTATTATTAAGAAAGTAGATAAGATAATTTATGTGCAAAATATTCATGACTTTCTGGAATTATGAAAATAGAAATTTTAACCTTATTCCCCCAGATGTTTGAAAACTTTCTTAACGAAAGCATGATCAAGATAGCTATTAAACAAAAAGCCATAACTGTTAATGTTACTAACATTCGTGATTTTGCTATTGATAAAAACAAAACCACTGATGACTATCCTTACGGTGGAGGTGCAGGCATGATTATGAAACCTGAACCTCTATATGAAGCAATTCAACATGTGAAAAAGAAGAAACATATTCCAGTGATATATTTTACACCTCAGGGAAAGCAGTTAAACCAGGAGATGGTTAATAAATACAGTAAATTAAAAGAAATTATTCTTTTATGCGGACATTATAAAGAGATAGACCAGAGAATCCGAGATTTATTTGTAACAGATGAATTATCAATCGGTGATTATGTTCTTTCAGGTGGGGAAATTCCTGCTATGGTGTTTATTGATGCAATAACCAGACTGCAGGAAGGGGTGTTAGGAGATATTGACTCTGCAAAAACCGATTCATTCCAAAAAGGGATGTTGGGGTGTCCTCATTATACGAGACCTCCAGAATTCAAAGGATTGAAGGTTCCAGATGTGTTAATTTCCGGTAATCACAAAAAGATTGAAGAATGGCGAAAGCAAAAAGCTCTTGAGATCACAAAAAAAAATAGACCGGATTTGGTCAAAGATGAGAAATAATCTTTATGTCGGACTTGTTCACTTTCCGGTTTATAATAAATTTAATGAAGTAGTCACAACTTCGATCACTAATCTTGATATTCATGATATCTCCAGAAGCTGCAGAACTTTTGGAGTAAGAAGATTCTTCGTAATTAATCCACTCGAAACTCAAAAGAAACTTCTTGAACGTATTCTTGAGTTCTGGGATAGTAAAATTGCAAAGCTTTATAATCCATACAGAGCAGATGCTTTATCACTCATAGAATATACAGATACAATAGAATCTGCAGTTGAATCTATAAAAAAACAGGAAGAAGACTCTCCTATAATCATTACAACAACTGCTGCGAAACTAAAAACTCAAATAAGCTATAAAGAATGTTATAAAATTTATAACCCCATTCTTTTGCTGTTTGGAACGGGTAATGGGTTAACAAGCAGGGTTCATAAGCTTGCTAATTATATTTTAAAACCAATTAAAGGTGTTGGAAATTACAATCACCTTTCTGTAAGAAGTGCCGCAGCAATTGTTTTGGATAGACTTACTTCCGAAAAATAAAGGAGGAATAATGGACATTGTACATGAAATTAGCAAAGAACAATTGAGAACTGATCTTCCGGAATTCAGAGTCGGTGATACAATAAAGGTCCATTACAGGATCAAAGAAGGTTCCAAAGAAAGAGTACAAGTTTTTCAAGGAATCGTAATTCAAAGAAGAGGAGCACAGATTTCTAAGACATTCACTGTAAGAAAAATAAGCAACGGAGTGGGTGTTGAAAGAATCTTTCCATTACATTCACCAAATATTCAGAAAATCGATGTAGTGAGATTCGGTCGCGTGCGGAGAGCTAAGCTTTTTTATCTAAGGAAAGCTAAAGGAAAGGCTGCACGAGTCAAAGAAAGAAAAAGATATTAAAAAAGGAGCCATCTGGCTCCTTTTTTTTGTGTATAATATTTATTATGCAATCCTATTTTTTAAAAAACAAAATCCTAATTCACATTTTTAAAAGTTAAAATAAAAATAGCCCCATCAGGTTCATTATCTACGACCTGGATGCTTCCTTCATAACTTTCCATTGCTTTCTTCACAATGAATAAACCAAGTCCGGTATGTCCTTTTTTACCGAATTTGAAACCCTCTTCGCAAATTTGTTTCTTCATCTCATCCGATATACCAACTCCATCATCCCCGATTCTTATTTCACAGAAATTTCTTTTATTGTTTATTTCTATGTCTATTTTACTTGCACTTCCATGAACAACTGCATTACGAATTATGTGGTCAAAAACTGAAAACAAATATTTATCAGCCAGAATTGTTGCACTTCCTGTAATGTTGAATGTAATAGCTTTATAATTGTTTTTAATTTCCTTGAAAATTCGCTCTACGTTAATTGGATCATGCTCTCTTTCTGAAGAAACGAACAACTCCAATTCTCTCATCTTGTTGAGCAATTTTAAATTCCTCTTAATTCTTTTTATAGATTCATCCAGATATTCTTCTTCCTGTGATTTCCGATAATTATTTATTGTATTGTTTATTACAATAAGATGTTTAGTAAGATCATGCATTATAATTTTGTTGATTAAATCAATATGTTCTTGCTGTAACTGAATTTCATATTCTGTTTTCTTGCGATTGGTGATATCTTCAATAGTCCCCTCATAATAATGGATTTCATCTTTTTTATCTTTAATTGCTTTTATACTTTCATAAACATAAATTCTTGAGCCATCGTTTTTTCTCAGTTTAGCTTCAAAACCTATAACTTCACCTTTTTCTTTCGTGATCTTGTTGAATTCACTCTGTGAAGGATCAATTATCATATTTTTTTCTTCGAGATTTCGATCTGCCAACTCTTGAAAAGAATCGTAACCTAACATTTTTAACAAAGCAGGATTTGCCACCAGGATTTTTCCATCTGGTTTTGATCTGAAATACCCGATATTTATGTTATCATAAATATTTTGAAGTTGTTTTTTGCTTTCATTTAAAGCCTGCTCTGCATCTTTTTGTTCCGTAATATCTTGTAGAATACAGTGTATATGTTCAAATTCAGTAGTTACTCCTTTTATTATTTTTCCGGAAAATGAAATCAGTATTTTCTTTCCATCTTTATTAAGCATTTCAAGTTCTATACCTGAAATAATTCCCTCTGTTATAATTTTTGGTAAAATTTTCTTAAAATGAGTTGAAGATTCAGGTGTAAGAAAATCAATAAACATGTTTCCGATAATTTTATCTCTTATATAACCGAATGATTCCAGCCAGGTTTCATTTACATCCAAAAATTTACCATTCTCATCTAATAATTGAAAGCAAAGAGGAGCCTTATTAAATAAAGTTAGGAATCTTTTTTCGTTTTCGCTTAATGAAACTTGAGCCTTCTTTTGCTCAGTAATATCTCCCACTATATAAACGCCACCTATCACCTTATTTTCTGAATCTCGAACAGGATGGACCTCAATATTCAACC
>JAUXFF010000008.1 GCA_030620155.1 Candidatus Cloacimonadota bacterium
ATAAATTAGTGTCAAGCTAATAAATACCTTGCAAAAAAGTGCGAGATAATTTTTTTTTGTAGAATAATAGTATAAATTTAACGGAGAAATCAATGAATATACTAATAACAAACGCCAGGCAATTAATAACATTAAAAGGTCCTGCCAAAGCCAGAGCCGGAAAAGAAGCAGATGAATTATTTATCATAGAAAATGGGGCAGTCGCTATTAAAGGTGAAAAGATATTGGCTGTGGGGACAACCGAAGAAATAAAAGCAAATTATATTTCTGACAAAACAATAGACGCATCAAATAAAGTGGTGATGCCTGGTTTTGTTGACCCCCATACGCATCCTGTTTTTGTGAATACAAGGGAACACGAATTTGAAATGCGCATAAAAGGAAAATCCTATGTGGAAATTTCACAGAGTGGAGGAGGAATTCGTTCCAGCATAAAAGCTGTGAGGGAAGCATCTGAAGATGAATTATATGAACTCTCAGAGAAGAGAATTAAGCGAATGATTTCCAATGGAACTACAACTCTCGAAGCAAAAAGCGGTTATGGACTTTCCACAGAAAGCGAAATTAAAATGCTGAAAGTTATCAAGCGGTTAGATGAAAACCTTCCAATAGATATTATTCCCACCTTTATGGGGGCACATGAATTTCCAATAGAATACATAGATAATCATGAGGAATATATCCGCATTCTGAAGGAAGAGATGATGCCGGAAGTTAAAAAACAGAATTTAGCTGAGTATTGCGATATTTTTACTGAAGAGCATGTATACAATATTGAGCAATCAAGAGATATTTTAAATCGTGCAAAAAACCTTGGTTTCAAAATCAGGATGCATGCAGATGAGATTAAACCGATAGGTGGTGCAGAACTTGCTGCAGAAGTAGGTGCAGTTTCTGCGGATCATCTTGGAGCCGCTTCCGATAAAGGAATAGAAGCCATGAAGAATGCAGGTGTGATAGCTACTCTTTTACCCGGTACGATTTTCAGTCTGGGGATGAAATCTTATGCCAGAGCAAGAGATATGATAGATGCTGGTCTACCTGTTGCTCTTGCTACAGATTATAATCCGGGAAGTTGTAATTGTGACAGTATGCAATTTATTATAACTCTAGCTTGTTTACAGATGAAGATGACGGTTGCAGAAGCAATCACAGCTTCGACTATAAATGCAGCTTATTCACTTGAAATGGGTGATAAGATTGGAAGTCTGGAAGTTGGAAAATATGCTGATATTCTAATTATGGATATGCCTTCTTATCAATATTTACCATATCATTTTGGCTCGAACAATGTGGAAACTGTTATTAAGAATGGTAAGGTGATCGCCTCTCCCTAACCCTCGTCAGTGGAGAGGGAACAAAGCTGCGGATTTACGCGAATGAAGTAGTTTGTTAGCAACAAATTAAAACTGTTTTTACAGAATTTGTAGTATCAGAACATTGTTTTGTCTATGGTAGTGAGACTGTTTTTTGTTATCCTTCGATACGATTCTAACGCATCACTCAGGATGACAGACATACTTATTCAGGAATACCATAATATCCTTCTCCTTGTTAGGAGAAGGTGGCTGAGCGCAGCGAAGTCGGATGAGGTGGGTAAATAGCAGAGATTCATCTTTCAGCAGCGTCTTATGTTTTCTCTATTTGAATGAAACGCTAAAGAAAGGGAAAAAAAGGATGAGTTCAGTTAGCGAAATGGGAGTTTCGTTTCAAAATAATATTCCCAATCAGGGGATTTGGAACAAGAATATGCAATCAGGGGATTGGGAACAAGAATATAATTCTAGCAGATTTCTTTCAAAGGCATCTCATGTTCCCTTTTGATAAAAGGGAATAGCAGGGATTCATCTTGCAGCAGCATCTCATGTTCCCTTTATTTGAATGAAACAAAGTCGAGAAGCACAGCAATATGAATTCAGTTGGAGAAAAGGGAATTTCGCTTCAAAATAAATAGAAAAACCTTGTGGAGTCCGGTAATATCTGGATACACAAGGTTATTTCTAAATTTCTATTCTACTTTTTCCCAGTATTGTGTTCTTCCTAATAATGAGAGCCCTAAGAATCCTCTGATTTTTAGTTTATTTCCGTTTTCAATTACTTCGAGTTTACAACCATAAATTTTTCCATTCTCAGGGTCTAATATTTTTCCACCTGACCATTTATCATTTTTTTTCTTCAAATTCCACAATATGGTCATTCCGATGATCTGTTCATCCTTTCTTTCTCCTTTACATTCATCACAAAGGGGATTTTGATCTTCATCAGGTGAAAGAAATAGACTATCTATTTTCCCTGTTAATTTTCCATCTTCTACTATGATTTCTACAAGAGACTTTTCATCTCTTGTTTGATCATCAAATGTTTTCCACAATCCAATCGGTGGCCCATCGTAAGAGTAAACTTCTATCCATAAGAGAAGAAAAAGAGAAACAAATATAATTAGCTTTAAAAACGTATTACATTTGCTCAAAGTCATAATTTGAGATATATTTTTTTAAATGATTAACATAATTAACAGCACCACCGGGTTGATAACCGGTACGGGCTACAACATTATTATTTTTGTCTAATAAGAGGATTGTTGGAAAGCCTTTGATCCCAAATCTCTGCATTATGTTATAATTATATAATTTTGTTTCATAAGGTTGAGGAGTATTGTTTGGAAAATCCAGTTCTAAGAGTATAAGATTATTGTTAGCGTATTCAATAAATTCATTATGGGAAAAGACTTCTTTTTTTAATTTTTTACACCATCCACACCAGTCCGAGCCAGTGAAATTTATTAAAATTACTTTACCATTTGATTGTGCAATATCAAAAGCATCCTCTAAATTTATTAACCAGATTAATTGATTTCCTTTATCGCGAACTTCCTTATTCCCAGATGAAAAAACAGAACCAAACAACAACAACTGAATTATCAAAATAGCAGCTATTTTTTTCATTTATTAATTTTCATTATTTACTGTAATTTTTGTATACAAATTCGCTGATTTTTTTAACATAATTGAAACACCGCAATATCTAGTTTCTGATAATTCAACAGCTCTTTTTAACTTTTCTAGAGGTAAATTCTTTCCGGTAAAAAGATATTCAATATTAATTGTGTGATAGATTTTGGGATGTTCATCAGTCAACTCTCCGCTGACATTTATCTGTAGGTTAAAATCTGTAATCTTCATTTTTTTCAGGATTGAGACAACATCCATTCCTGTACAGCCACCTAAGCTACTTAAAAGTAACCCCTTTGGACGGCAGCCTTTATTTTTACCTCCAAATTTCTTTTCCGCATCTATGAAAAAATGAAAATCGTCAAGTTCAACATCAAAAGCCATGTCTCCCGACCATTTTATTGAGGTCATACTCATCGTAATTTGTCTTCTTTTTCCTTTAATGCTGCACGATAAGCTTCTATATAAACAAGCATACATTCATAAATATCGTTAGCTTTTCCTTCAGGTAAACGGCTGATTAGATCATTCTGGATATTCATGAAATCTAGAATAGTCTGCTGATTTGCTTTTTTTCCTTTTTCTGTGATTTCTGCAAGCCAACTTCTTCTGTCTTTCTTGGATGGAAAACGTTTTACAAGTTTTTTTCTAACAAGTGTATCAATGATTCTTGTTATTCTGCTGTGAGAAACTTTCATTTCAATTGATAGATCATTCATGCAAACAGCCTTGTCTATTGTATTAAGATAATTGAGAAGATCACATTCCAT
Source organism: Candidatus Cloacimonadota bacterium (assembly GCA_030620155.1). Lineage (GTDB taxonomy): Bacteria > Cloacimonadota > Cloacimonadia > Cloacimonadales > TCS61 > JAUXFF01. The sequence continues at coordinate 3,722 of JAUXFF010000008.1, forward strand.
TCTTCCCAGGCTTAAGCATTTTCTTCTAATTAATTCCTTTTTTGAGCATAGATTATAAAGCTCTTTACTTAAGTTCGCGTACTTTGCAACAATTTTTTCCATTTTAATCTCCTATTCAAATAATAATAAAACAATTTTTTACTTTCATAAAACCAAGAACAGGATAATCATCTATCCAGATTTCAGGAAACTCCTGTTTTTCGGTTTTTCTTACCATATCTCTTGCAGCATATTGATCCTGAGAGACGTCGACATCTTTAAATCTAACATTTTTTTTAGACAACATTTTTTTCTAAACCAACAATACACTAATGTATAAAAAACTAAAACATTTTTTATTGTCAACATAATTATTCTAAAATTTTATACAATATCAAATTTTATGAAAAAATAACTTTTTTTTAAAATTGTGCAAATTGTTTTATTTTATTTCACTAACTAGTTTTGTTACAACATCTCTGGATTTTAATCCTTCAGCTTCAGCAGCGAAAGAAATTAATACACGATGTTGTAACACAATACTGGCGATACTTTCTACATCCTCTATTGAAGGAGTGAGCCGATTATGAAGAGCAGCTCTGGTTTTTGCAGCCAAAATCAGATATTGTGAAGCTCTTGGTCCAGCTCCCCAATTGACCCATTTCTTTATAAAATCAGGTGCTTCTTTGTAAACTGGTCTTGTCGACCTGGCTAATTTTACTGCAAAATCTAAAACATGTTCACTGACAGGAATTTGTAAAACAGCCTTTTGAATTTCAATTATTTCTTTTGCTGTTAATATTGCATCGATTACTGTTGATTGTGAAGTTGTAGTTTGTTTTACAATTTCTTTTTCCTCTTCATAATTGGGATAATCGATATAGATATTAAACATAAATCTATCCAACTGCGCCTCTGGAAGAGGATATGTACCTTCTTGTTCAATTGGGTTTTGTGTGGCAAAAACCAGAAATGGTTGATCCAGTTCAAATGTTTTATTCCCTGAAGTAACTTGATATTCCTGCATAGCTTGTAAAAGGGCAGATTGTGTTTTCGGTGGTGTCCTGTTAATTTCATCAGCTAAAATAATATTAGCGAAAATAGGACCTTTTAAATATTCAAAATATCTCTTACCATCAGATTTATTTTCTGCTAAAATATCTGTACCTGTGATATCAGACGGCATTAAATCGGGGGTAAATTGTATTCTGCTGAATTTCATATTCAATACCTTAGCCATAGTCGAAATCAGTAATGTTTTAGCAAGTCCGGGAACTCCTTCAAGAAGACAATGACCATTGGCAAAAAGAGCTATAAGAAATTCCTCAATAACCTTTTCCTGTCCTACTATTACTTTTCCAATTTCTTTTAAAATTTTCTCTTTAGCTTCAGTTAATTCTTCTAAAACAACAATATTTTCTTTAACCATATTTTCCCCTATAGTAAATTTTTATAAGATATATTATTCATTCAATCCTAATAAAAAAAGGATTGGGGTTCAATCCCTCAAAATTTGGATTATTTGTCAAAGGTTACTTTATTAAAACACATGTTTTCATAAAAAATGTTTGTCTGTTCTTAATTGTAATATGTAAATTCAAGGTAATTACATTCTATTACAGATTTAATAATTTACGATATAATTATAATTGGACCTTGTAGGAACTGAACAACAGTCTGGTAATCACATTTTAAAAAACTATAAAAATAGCATATTGAAACCAGTTTTTGGGGAACAAATTAGCTTCAATTGATTTAATAAAGAAAATAAAATCATTCTATCCTAGATGTTTATCAATAATGGTATTTCAAAATATTTAGAAGTTTTATTTTTTTAATTTCAAAATATCTGTAAATCTGATTTTTAAAGCAAATAAAGAAAACATACCAACAAAAAATATAAGTACTGTTGTCAATAAATGAGAAAAAGTCACAGCAGCACTTGTCAGATTTTCATTTACACCGAGTGCGAATGAAAAAATCAGAACCCACATGAATTGATTGGATCCGATCTGAGCAGGTGGAGTTGGTAGTATATAAGTAAGGTTCATTAAGGTATAACCGAAAAGAATTTTAAAATAGCTTATTTGAGCTCCAAAAGCTTTAAATAGTACCCATATATAAATTGCTTCAGAAAAAACAGCTAAAAGAGTGATCAATGTTGCCAGGATAGTTTCAGGGAATCTGTTCTTCATAATGGTCATACCGTTTACGAAATTCAGTATGAAACCACTTAATTTTTCCCTGAATTTTACAGGGAATATTTTTAAAAAGAAGTTCAGGATATTCACTGCTTTCTCTTTATGGTTAGTAGAAAAGAACAGAAACCCAAGAAATAACATAAAAATAAGGAATAATAATAGAATAACAGCGTATAAATAGTAGTTACTTCTAATTGATATCAGGGGGATAAGTACAAGAATTATGACTATGGGGAACAAGTCAGCAAGTTTATCTATAAAAATGGAAGGTAGGCTTTGTGAAATGGGAATTTTGTGCTTGTTTTTCAGAATTATTGATTTTGCTAACTCTCCAGCCCTGACAGGAATAAGGTAATTAATAACTAAACCGGTCATGAATATAGAATAACTTTCTATTACTTTCATTTCATAGATAGGTTTGAGGATTATTTTCCAGCGAAGACTTCTAAGGAAATAGGCCAGAAGATAAAAAACAGAAAACACAAGAACCAGCTTTAAATTGAAATTTTTTAAATAATTGATAAATTCTTGCCAATCTATTATTTTGAGCCAGATTATAAGAAAAATAATTCCAAGGAATATACTGAGAATTAAATTTAATTTTTTATTTTTCATATTTCCCTTCAGGAACAAAAATAAAAAATTTATGATGTGCCCAGAAATATTTCATGTAAGAGGGTAAAATTTTCTCAAGCCACATATATTTCAACATTTTTTCATCAAAATGTATATCTCTTTCGGAATAATAATCTAAAACAGAAATAAAATGTGTATTTTGTCGAGAAGAACCGGGAATAAGAAATTTCAGACCGAACATTTTAAAGAATTCTTCTTTGCTCATACCGATATCAGGCCAGGGTGGGCAATCAAAAAAACCTTTATCGAGCAACCTCCAACTGTTTTCTCCCATCTTTCCTATGAAATATTTAGGGATTATAAAATTTTCTCTTAAAAGGTCTTTCAATTTCAATTTGGAAAGATATTTCTGTGAAAGGTAACCCAATCCACTGCGATTCGGCACACAGAACATGATTACTTTTCGGATTACTCTTGTAAGTTCTTTCAAAAAAAGATCCAAATCTTCAAGAAACCAGAGGGAAGAATAGTTCCATGCAAAATCAATTTCCTTGTCAGAAAATGGAAGATGTTCAAGTTTCTCTTGATAAATTATGTTGGCTTTCAGATTCATTTCTTTCCAAACTGATTTTATAAGATTAACTCTTATCCTGTGATTGTCGATTACATGAACATCCAGATTCTGTTTAGCCAACCACATTGAATTAATCCCAGAAATTCCAGTGAAACCAAAAGAAGGAACTTCAACACAGTTTTGAATACTGAAATCTTTAACCAATTCAGCAAGTTTCAGATTTATAACTATTCTTTCGTAACTGGAACCCAGTCCTTCATTCCGGTCTTCCATGAAGTATCTTTTCCAAGTCTCTATAATTGGTATAGCCATAATATATCAAATCAGATTATTTTCTCTGAACCATTTAATAACTTTTGTAGCACCTTGTTTCAGGTCTGTTTCCGGATGATAACCGATAGCCTTATCAAGATCCTGATGAATGTTACTGAATTTGCGATCAATACTCAAGTCTTTAATTCTTCTTCTGTTTAATGGAGGAGATTTATTAATTATTTTGCATAGTATCTCAACAGGGGTAATCAAAAATTGTCCAAACCAGACCGGGATTTTAAGAGAGCCACCTTTTCTTCCAAGGATTTCTGAAATCGTTTTTACAAAATCATTGATAGTGAATTTCTCATTATTAGTACAAATAAATGTTCCGTTAACCTTAGATCCCATAAATCGAAGGCAAATCATTAGAAGATCATCAAGATAGATTAGAGGGGACATTATATTGTTCCCGTTACCGAAAATTGGGAAAAGCCCTTTCTTGATCAATCTTACAGAACCAAGAAAATCAGAGCGTTTATCACCAATACCGTAAATCAAGCTGGGTCGTAAAATTACAACTGAGATATTATGGTTGGAAGAAATTTCATTCAGTTTTATTTCACTTTGTTTTTTTGATTCTCCATATAATGTATCAGGATTTAGAGGTGAATAATTCGTAACAGTTTTTTCTCTCTGAAAGCCCATACAGGCCAAACTGCTGAAATAAATGAATTTTTTCAAATTTGGATTTTTCTCTTTCACAGCAAGGTAGATATTACAAGTTGCATCTACATTTGTATCAATCATTTTATTCATTGCTCGTTGAGAAACTGCAGAAAAATCTACATGGGCTGCTAAATGAAATACAATATCGAGATTATTGGGAATTATCTTAAGGCTTTCTTTTTGTGTTAAATCTGCTTCCAATAGAGATACCGGTAAAGTTTTTAAATATTTAACATTACTAGATTTTCGTATAATACAAATAACATTATGGTTTTCGGTCACAAGACGTTGGACCAAAGCGCTTCCGATGAAGCCGGTTGCACCAGTTACCAGAATATTCATTTCCACACCTTATTTTTTAAGAGATTCAAGACAATGTTTCCAAATAGTTAAAGTATCAACTTGTTTTGAAGTCAACCGGATCCCTTGAGTTTCTGTAGAAAAATATTTACTATTCATAAGGAAATTCATTATTTCAATAGATTTATTCAGTTTTAAGAAGTGAGCAAGTTTGTAATAAATTTCCATTTTCTTTCTACCTAAAGTTTTATGAAGAGGGAGGTTCCGATTCAAATATATTTGATAAATTAAATCCACAAGTTCTTGTATTTTTACTGGTTGTGGATCAAGAGCATTAATGATAGTACCGGGTTTAATTTCAGAATCTATCGCTTTTAATATTGTTTGAATAAAAAGATCAATATGTGTCATTTGAATAAAAACGTCTTCTTTTGTTATAAAGAGAAGGTGTTTTCTAAGGAGTTTTAATAAGTCATTAATAATCCCGGGTAAACCATTTCCATACATATAAGATGTTCTGATGATAACAGAGTTAAGTCCTTTCAGTACATAGTTTTGAATCATGACTTCAGCTCTATTTTTTGTGAGATGATAGAAACTGTCATTTACACGTTCTGATTGTTCATCCAAAGGAAGTTTAATCGGTCTAACTCCAAATACGTCTATTGTGGAAAAATATATGAATTTAGATTGATATTCCAAAGAATGATTAATGAATTGTTCGGTAGCGTTTATATTAAAATCAAACATTCTCTTTTTACTGAATTTCCTGGTGGAGTAATCTCGAAGTTCAGAGTTATGTACTATGATATCGAAATGGTTATTACTAAGAAAATTTTTAAGAGATTCTATCTTTGCTAAATCCAGTTTGATGATTTTTTTATTTTCTTCCAGGTGTTCTTTGTTAAATTCAGGAGTATTGGATCCTATAATAATGGTTAAGTTATATTTTTTTTTAATTATATCATTAAATAATCTTAAATCTACCTGATTATTCAGTCCTGTAATTAGAAGATTTTTACTCATTTTTATTTTTTCATTAAATTATTGATTTTTTAAAAAAGTTGAATATTTTTATTTTTTAAGAGTTTATCAGGATTTATGACACATAACAATTTAGCGAAATCTTTCCCCAGATTTTTCTTGATAACTTTATAAGCCAGAGGTAGTAAATATTCATCATTATTACAATGAGTGTCTGAAGCCAGAAAATGAACATGACCTCGGGAAAGAAGCTTCCAAGCGGTTTTCGATACTCGTTTTCCATATAAACCAATCAAGCTGCCTGCATTAATTTGAAAGTAGACATTTCGATAGATTAGATCTTCAGCAAGTGTTGGATTTTGAATGATATCAGGGTAACGTTCAGGGTGAGCAAGAATAGGTTTATAATTATTTTTAACTAATTTATACAGTATCTCTAAAAGATTTTTCGGGAAACCGCTTAAATTGGTTTCAACCAAAATGTAATCTGAGTTATTGATATTGAAATTTTCACTCTCTATATCTTCAAAAATATTTTCATCAAGATAAACTTCCGCTCCTTTGTATAATGTGACTGGAATTTTCTGTTTTTCAACTTCATTTTGTAAATAATTAAATTTTGATTCAATGACATCCGTATGATTATTATAGACATTTCTTATAAAGTGAGGTGTTAAGACAATGTCTGTAACTCCTGCATTTATCATTTTCCTGATTTCTGTTATGGAAGTTGATAAATTATCAGCACCATCATCACATGCAGGTAAAATATGTGTATGAATATCAATCATTTTCGTTTTATATTATGAATTGAGTTTGCAAATTCCCTGATTAGTTTGGAGTCCAGATTTTTTTCAAGGATGTTTCCGGTTACTATAAAATCAGCACCGGCAGCAGCTTTTTGTGCAGCTATTTTTGGGTTTGTAATCCCTCCACCAAGTATAACAGGCAATGATATGTTTTTTTTAATTTCCCGGATCATATCATCTGGAACCGGATATTCAGCACCACTACCGGCATCAAGATAAATAATTTTCATTCCCAGATATTGACTGGCTAAAGCATGCGCAACTGCTATATCATTTTTTGTTCTGGGAATTGGGAAACTGCTACTCATAAAATTTACAGAAGTATTTTGACCTGAGTCAATAAGCATATATGCGGTTCCAATGGCTTCCAGGTTGTATTGTTTTATTTGAGGAGCTGCTCGAACTTGTTCGCCTATTAACATTTGAGGATTACGGCTGGAAACCACAGAAAGAAGCAATATTGCATCTGCATATTTCGATACAAAGTTGAATATTCCTGGAAAAATTATAACAGGGATGTTTACATTTCCTTTGATGACTTTCAAATTAGATTCAAAATTATTTGTCAGCATAAGACTACCGCCAACAAGAAGACCATCAGCACCATTTTCTTCACATGTTTTGGCATATTGAACAGCTTGTTTTTCATCAATTTTATCAGGGTCTATCAAGCATAAATAATTGGCTCTTTCTTTAGCCATTTTTAAAAGTTTATTGTATGTTTTCATAATTTCCCATCCATAGAATAATTAATAAAATAAGCATGTCAACTTTCATGAGAGAGGATATTTTCAAGAATTTTCCTTTATCATTGGAATGATTTATTAGATAAATTATAAATATTATCAACGGTAACGAAACAAATAAATTCATAAAAATGAATGTATTCGGATATAAAAATCTTAAGTGGAATAGATAAAAAATAAATAGAACAATGACCAGAGAAGGAATAATGGAGACCAGAACTGTTTTTTTTCTTCCAAAATGAATTGCAAGTGTATGGGCTCCTGATTTAGAATCTCCTTCAATATCTTCAGCATCTTTGATGAATTCACGTATAAGAGTATAGAGAAATGCAAAGATTGCAATAAATAAGCTATTTTTAAAGTTATTATTACATAAACCTCCAAAGATAAAAGTAGAGGCTGCTGCATATGAAACTATTAAATTTCCTGATAAAAATCTCATTTTATAGAATTTAGCGTAATAAAACAGTGCTAAACTGTTAAAAATCGCAATAAAAACACAATATACATTTTTGGTTAAGAAACTTATTATTATTCCAGTTAAAAATAGTGAAACCGAATAAATGTAGGCTGTTTTAGGATTCATTTTTCCTGATGGTAAAACCCGGTTCGGTTTGTTAATTATATCAATAGTTAGGTCAAAAAAGTCGTTCATAATATAACCTGCTCCGGTAATTAGAAAAGCAGAGATAGCTGCATATAAGACAGAATAATTAAATAATGAATTTTTATAAAAAGCTCCAAAAAAAACGCAAATTACTACAAAGAAGCAATTATAAGGACGAAGAATTTTTAAAAAAGACACAGGTTTTAGGGAAGCCTTTCTTTGATCATGTTAACAAATTCAATCAGGATATCATTATTTTTCATATTTTTAATAAGATTATATGAATCTCTTAAAAGTTTTTCAGCAGTTTTTTTGGATTTTTCCAACCCCATAAGAGCAGAATAAGGAGCCTTGTTGTTCCTTGAATCTTCTCCCGGTTCTCTACCTAAGATATCAAAACTACCGACTTCATCAAGAATATCATCAACAATTTGATAAGCCAGGCCTAAATTTAAAGCAAAATTACCAAGGGTAATGGTAACATTTTCTTCTGCTTCATAAATAGTACAGGCTAATTCCATAGATGCCTGAAGCAGAGCGCCGGTTTTTTTTAAATGAATATATCTGAGTGTGTTAAGATTAATTTTTCTTTTTGCTGATAAAATATCTACAGCTTGTCCTCCTATCATTCCTCGAGTAGAAACGGCTTGCGTTAATATATCAATACATTTTAAAGCAGTTTTTCTATTTTTAATTTCAGTAAGAATTTCAAAAGCCAAAGTTATCAAGGCATCACCAGCTAAAATGGCGGTTGCATCTCCGAATTTTATATGACAACTGGGTTTACCTCTTCTTTCACGTGAGTTATCTATAATTGGTAAATCATCATGTATCAAAGAAGCCGAATGGATCATTTCCAATGAACATGCAGCGGGAAGTAGTCTTTCAAGTCTATTGATATTTTTCCTACCAATCAGCATTTCGTAAGTTGCAAAAAAAAGGATCGGACGAAGACGTTTTCCTCCATTAAATACAGCATATCTCATGGCTTCATGGAGTTGCTTTGTTTTTATATCTTCAGCAGATAAGAATTTATCTAAAGCCGTCTCAACCAAATTCTTTCTTGTATTAAAATATTCTTGAACTAACAAATTATCCCCTTTGTTATGTTTTTAATGGAAGTGTAATCTTTCTACCGGTTTTCGCAGATTCATACATTGCAAGGATTAATTCTAACGAGTTTCTTCCACTTCTTCCATCTACTTCGGGTTTTGCATTACCTTGTAATACATTAACAACATTCTGCAGAAAACCAAGATGACCAAATCCATAAACACTTTTCGGGTTTGTATTACTCTGTTCAATATATTTATCATCATCGTCATAATCTTTAAATTCCCAGTGTTCTATTTTGTTAACGGCTATTCCTCCAATCTTTACAGATCCAAATTCACCCAGGATAGTAATAGATCCTTCATAATTATGTGGATAAGTATTCATAGTAACTTCGATGACACCAATAGCACCATTGAGGAAATGGATAATGCCGGCTCCTTCATCTTCTGTTTCTATTTCATGATTTATAGTGGTTGTAAAAGCCATTACAGATTCTGCGGAGCCCATTAACCATTGGATTAAATCAAAATAATGAGAGGCTTGATTCAAAAAGGCTCCCCCATCTAATTCCCATGTGCCGCGCCATTTTGCCTGGTCATAATAACTCTGTGGACGAGTCCACCTTACTGTAGCATTAGCACTGAAAAGACGTCCAAATCTATTTTTAGAAATAGCTCTTTTCAAAAGCTGTATAGGAGGATTAAGACGGTTCTGTTTTACTACAAACAGCTGAACCAGGTTGTCATCACAAGTTTTTATAAGGTCATCAGCGGATTTCAAATTTATAGCCATGGGTTTTTCAGTTATTACATGTATTTTCATTTTAGCAGCTTCAATACCCATCTTGGGATGCAAACCACTGGGAGTACAAATCAAAACAGCGTCTATATCTTCATTTTCAAGCATTTTTTTATAATCAGTGTATACTGATTTTATTTTATATTTCTCACTTGCCTTCACAGCTCTTGATTTAATAATATCAGCACAGGCTATAATTTTAGAATTTTCTATCTGCTCAATGGCTTGAAAATGTTTTTCAGAAATTCTACCACAACCTATTAATCCAAATTTTATTAATCTCATTAATTTCCTTTTTAATAATTCTTTTTAAGGTACTGATATTATGAAAAAATCTTATCCAAATAATAAACAATGTATTTAATGTCAATAAATTTAATGGATTCAAATATTAGTTTTATGGTATTAAAAACTTTTATTTTATTTATTCTATTTTTTAGACAATTGCAAGAAGTTAAACAGGTAATAGACTAATTTTAAGGCAGCGTTTTTATTTGTAACATTTTAATTTTATGTAAGTTACATAAAAAGTCCTTGACAGAAATCTGGTTATTTTGAATTAGGAGTTCCTGTATAAACAAAATTAAAGGAGATATCAAGATGACAAAAGCAGATTTAGTAAGAAATGTTTCATCAGAAACTGGTATTATACGTAAAGATGTTGCTTTAGCTGTTGATGCCTTTTTAGAAGCAGTCAAAGATGCAATGAAAGATGGCAAACATATTGAAATAAGAGGATTTGGAACTTTTAAACTTAAAGTTCGTAAAGAAAGAATTGGAAGAAATCCCAAAACTGAAGAAAAAGTAAAAGTTCCTTCTCGAGTGGTTCCGACTTTTAAATTCTCCAGAGCTTTTAAAGACTCAGTTAATGACTCTAATAAGCATAAAATAAAGTAAAGACAATGGAGGATTAATGCCCTGCGGTAAAAAAAGGAAACGTTATAAAATTTCTAATCATAAGAGAAAAAAGAGACTTCGAAAAAATCGGCATAAAAAAAAGGGTAAATAAATAATATTTATTTTATCGGTCGGAATTCTATGAGGATTTCGACCTTTTTTTATTTAAAAAAATCATCCACAACCAACCAATTATAGCCCCTACAAAATAATAAGCAAAATCACTCCAATTAAAAGAATTGCCCAGGATTGTTCTCCCTAAAAAGCTATTTCGAAGATATTCAAGAAAGGGTGGATGCCACAATTGAAGGAATTCCATTAAACAAGTAATAATAAAAACTAAAGCAGCAATAGTCCAGGATTTTAATTGAGAAAATATCAAGAAAAAAATCAGACACCAGAAAATTTCGTAAAATACACCACCAAGTGAATTATTGACCCAGGAGAATGCAGGACCATGGTAAAATTTACTATAGAACCCGACTGGGATTATGACAATCAGTGAGATTAATGCCCATAGTTTTTTCTTTTTCCCCATATTAAAGGTCATCTTCTGTTATTATTTCAATACCATATCCAAATAGTTTTTCTGCAGTAATTCCATTTCCTTTTATTTGCTTATTGGAGTGAGATCCATCATAAATTTTGCCAAAACCACATGATGGAGAACCTTGTTTCAATATAGCTTTTTTACAATTTGTGAGCCTGGCAATTCGTAAGGTTTCACAAGCACCTTTTATAAAATTTTCAGTAACATCTTCACCATTTTTATTAAAAACTTTGTTATTAATAATTTCCGAAGTAATTCTTGGAGTTGGCAGACCACCTAATTGTTCCGGACAAACAGGTATTGCTTTGCCTTGTTTAACAAGATTCATCACAGTTTGGTGAGCATTATCTTTTCCATCATATCTACATTTTATTCCTGCTAAACATGCGCTGACAATTATCATTGTTAGTATTCTTTTAAAACATGGTAAGTTTCGGAAAGATAAGTTTTTTCACTACAATTTTTTTTGTAAATCCAATAATTTCTGGATTGCTTCAATAGGTGTTAGGTTGTTTATATCCAGGTTTTTAATTTCATCCAATAATTCGTTTTTTTTCTCCATTTTATCGAATATAGCATCAAAGATATCTAATTGACCAGAGTTAGAAGCAAGTTGTTTTCTGGCGGTAGCCGTAAGTCCCTGTGGACTTAATTCATGTTCTTCAAGATTTTGTAAAATCTGTTTAGCTCTATGAATGACCTTAAAAGGAATTCCTGCTAATCGTGCTACCTGAATACCATAACTTTGGTCAGCACAACCACGTTCAATTTTTCTTAAGAAAATTATTTTATCATTCCATTCCTTAACAATTATGTTAAAATTTTTCACTCCATATAATACATTTTCCAGTTCAGTCAGTTCGTGATAATGAGTAGCAAAGAGGGTTTTGGAGCATATTTCGGGATTGTTGTGGATATGTTCAACGATTGCCCAGGCAAGACTAAGACCGTCAAATGTGCTGGTTCCACGTCCTATTTCGTCTAAAAGAATTAGTGATTCTGGAGTAGCAGAATTTAGAATATTCGCTGTTTCTATCATTTCAACTAAGAATGTGCTTTGTCCCATAGCTAAGTTATCAGATGCACCTACTCGTGTAAAAATTTTATCAAAGATAGGTAGATTTGCAGATTCTGCAGGGACATAAGAACCCATTTGGGCCATAATTGAGATAAGACCGAGTTGTCTTAAATATGTAGATTTACCTGCCATATTCGGTCCGGTGATTAAGGCTATTTTTGTGTCACTGTTATTTAAATATCCATTATTTGGTATAAATTCTTCATTTTCAAGTAATCTTTCTATAACAGGATGACGGCAATTCTTAATTTCCAATAAACCTTCTGAATCAAAAACAGGTTGAACATAATTATTTTTATAAGCTATATAAGCAAAATTACTCAATACATCCAGTGTTGAAATAATTTCAACATAATCTTGCATTAATTCGACTTTCTCATATAGATTTGTACGAATAGAAGTAAATATCTCATACTCCAGGTTTTTAATTCTTTCTTCTGCTCCCAGAACTTTGGATTCATATTCTTTTAATTGGGGACTGATAAAACGATCCGCATTAACAAGTGTTTGTTTTTTAATGTAATGTTCGGGGATTTTATCTTTATGTTTTTTAGTAATTTCAATATAATAACCGAAAACTTTATTATAGCTAACTTTTAATGAAGAGATTCCTGTTTTTTTTCTTTCTGATTTTTCCAGTCTTGCAATCCAGCTTTTTCCATTATTTCTTATTTCTTTTAATTCATCCAAATGTGTATTATAATTATCTTTGATAATATTACCTTCTGTTATGAGGTTTGAAGGTTCTTCCCGTATTGAGTTATTAATGATTTTCAGGATTCCGGAATAGTCCTTTATATTTTCTTTTAATGAATGGATGAATGAATCATCAAATTCATCAAGGATTTCTGCTATTTGAGGGGCTGTTTCCAGATAGTTTCTTAAAGCGATTAAATCTCGCGGAGTAACTCTTAATGAGCCTATTTTACTGATGATCCTGCTCAAATCACCAATATTGTTTAATAATGATCTCAAATCTTTGGTAAAAGCAAAATTTTCTTTAAATGATTTTACTACTTCGAGACGATTATTAATTTCTTTTTTATCTAAAAGAGGATTAAGTAACCAATTTAATAGTTTCCTCGCACCCATAGGTGTTTGGGTTTCATCAAGGATAGATATAAGACTCCCAAAACGATTTCCATAACGTATAGATTGAGTTAATTCTAAATTCCTCCTGGTAACTTCATCTAATTGCATATAATTATCAAGGGAGTAAAAACGAAGTTTGTTGATATGCTTCAGATTATCTGTTTTTAAGGATTTTAAATAGGCTAATGCAATTCCAGAAGCGGTCTGACCTAAGGGTTTGTTAATTACACCATATCCCTCAAGGGTTGTTACCTGGAAATGATCCTTTAACATTCTTTCTGCTTCTTTAGGGTCAAAATACCAGGAATCAAATATTGTAATTGTGGGTTCATAATTCAGCTCAAATTTCTTTATTTTATTTTCTATATCAGTATTCTTAACAATAATTTCTGATGGATGTAAACGCATTATTTCATTAGGGATCTGATTTATTGGTAATTCAGTATATAGAAAATCACCTGTGGAAGCATCTATTACAGAAAAACCCGAATCCTGTTGATTTTTATCAAAAAATAATGCAGCCAGGAAATTGTTCTCGACTTTATCAAGCAGTCTTCCATCTATAATTGAACCGGGAGTGATGATATCCACAATGTCTCTTTTTACAAGCCCTTTTGCTTTTTTAGGATCTTCAGTTTGTTCGCAGATAACAACCTTGACCCCTGTTTTTACAAGTTTATCCAGATAATTATCCAAAGCGTGATAGGGAAATCCAGCCAGAGGTATGGGGTTTTCCGCTTTTTTATTACGAGCAGTAAGAGTTATTCCCAATATTTTAGATGCGATTTTTGCATCGTCGAAAAAGGTTTCGTAGAAATCTCCCATTCTGAACAAAATTATTTTATCAGGGTGCTTAGACTTTATGTCTAAAAACTGTTTAAGCATAGGGGTGATTTTAGAATTGATTGTCATCATCTATATTTTTGAATTAGAAAAGAATTAAAGCCTTTTTTTTCCAGAGTCTGTTTAGCTTTATTAAGGCTTTTATCATTTTCATAGGGACCAAAGGCAACAATAAAAAGGTTTTTACTGTTTATAACTTTCTCGAAAACGATGTATGAATGATTTAAAAAATTATTAATATCTAAAGCATGTTTCTGGGCATTTTTCCGAGTGCTGAAAGCACCGACTTGAAGGAATTTTTTCAGTTTATTTTCTTGGTCAACCTTATTATTATTCAAGTTGTTATTAGGTTGTATGTCATTTGGAGCTATTTCTAATTTTTCGTTTCTGGTTAGATTAAAAATTCTATCTTCGGCTGAATAGGAATATTGATGATATGGAAAATCTATTTTTAATTTTTGGTAAGATCTTAGAGCTTCTTCGTATTTCTTAATTTTCTCATTACAGTAACCGATTTTGAAATGCAAAAGGGGTATATTGTTATTGATAAATTCGGAATTCCTTAAGAATTCTAAAGTATTAAGAGCACGTTTGAACTTATTCTGTTGGATATAGGCTTCAATGATAATAAAATAAGCGGTTTCGATTTTTTCCTTATTTTCAGAATCAAAGATATAGTTTTGTGCGGAAATAATCGCACTATCATAATTCTCTGATTTCAAATAGCACTTGGCAAGCCAATATTGTTTTGTTTCCACATCAGAATTATAGATTTTTTTCAGATAAATAATGGCTTGTTCGTAATTTCTCTTTAAAAGTTCAATTTTTGCTAATTCAAGAAGTGATAATTGACCGTAATAAGTGTCAGGATATTTTATGAAGATATCTTGGAAAGCTTGTTTGAAATCATTTTGTTCAATTTTTGCTTTTGCGTTTTTATAAAGTTTTTCTAGATCCACTTCTTCCGGAAAAAGAAGTGTTAATGAGATCATCAAAAATAAAATAAATAAATATTTTTTCATATTTTTCTAAATCAACTTTTTCCTAATGATACCGTGTAAAGGAATTTTTTGTTCCAAATCAATTTTTACAATAGTATTGGGTTTTGTAAAGTTTAATGATTCATCATCTTCTTTTCGAATATTTCTAACTTTGAATTTAATATCTTTTTCAATTTCAGGGAATATTATTTCTAGTTCATCATTTAAACTGAATTTTGCTTTAACTTCAATATGTATTGTTTTTCCTTTTTGTTGGAGAATTTTACCGATGAATTGGTAATTTCTTATATATGAAGATGATTCATAATGTTGAGAGAATGAGGAATCGAAATTTTCAAAGAATCCTTCAGTATAAACGCGATGACTGACTTTATCCAATTCTTTTTTAAGATTATATGAAGGCTTTTTCCTGTTTTTTAAATCAGTAATTGCCGTCTTATAAGTTCTTGTAACATTTGCCACATAGTAAAGACTTTTCATTCTGCCTTCAATTTTTATGCTGTTTATGCCAGTATGAATAATTTCAAGCAGTTTATCAAATAAACACAAATCTTTTGAATTAAGTATATAAGTTCCTTTACTGTCTTCTTCTATAGGAAAATATTCTCCTGGTCTTGATTCTTCAATAAGATTGTATTGCCATCTGCAGGGCTGGGAGCAGTTTCCCCTATTTGCATCTCTTGAATTTAAAAAAGAACTTAATAAGCAGCGACCCGAATAAGACATACACATAGCACCATGTACAAACATTTCCAATTCGATTTCAGGAATTTCAGTTTTGATTTTCTTAACTTCATTTATACTTAATTCTCTTGCTAAAATTATTCTCTTGGCTCCCAGTTTAAACCAGAATTCAGCACTTTTCCATGAAGTTACATTTGCTTGTGTACTTATATGGATTGGTATTAAAGGAGCATAATTTTGTGCTAATGAAAAAATAGCAGGATCAGATATTATTATAGCATCAACACTGATTTCTTGCAGAAATTTAAGGTATTTGGGGAGAATAGCAATATCTGTATTATGAGCAAAAATATTAACTGCAATATATAACTTAACATTATTCTGATGACAGAATTCGACTGCTTGTTTCAGTTCTTTTTGTGATAAATTTATACTTTTTGCTCTTAAACCGAATTGTTCACCAGCAGTATAGACAGCATCAGCACCATAATAAACGGCATACTTTAGTTTTTCAAAGCTTCCGGCTGGAGACAGTAATTCCATTAACGACTCATAGTTTTTAAGAAGTCAGAGTTATTCTTTGTAGCTCCCATTTTTGTTCTTAATAATTCGATTCCCTGGATGGGACTCATGTTTTTAAGGTATTTTCGTAGTACGAACATGCGATTTACTTCTTCTTTAGTAAGTAATAGTTCTTCTCTTCGTGTGCCTGATTTCACAAGGTCAATTGCCGGGTATAATCTTAAATCGCTGATGGTACGATCCAAAACTAATTCCATGTTACCGGTTCCTTTAAATTCTTCAAAAATCACTTGGTCCATCCTGCTGCCCGTATCAACAAGTGCAGTTGCAATAATTGTTAAGCTTCCTTTCTCAAGTGTATTTCTTGCAGAACCGAAGAATTTTTTAGGTTTATGTATCGAGTTTGAATCCAACCCACCGGAAAGAACCTTACCACTTGATGGTGTAACCATGTTATATGCTCGAGCCAGACGGGTAATACTATCCAGCATAATAACTACATCTTTTCCCAGTTCAACCATTCTTTTGGCTTTTTCCAATGCCATTTCAGCGACCTGGATATGATTTCTGGGTGTTTCGTCAAAAGTTGAGCTTACCACCTCAGAATTTTGTGGGATCAATATTCTTTTCATTTCTGTTACTTCTTCTGGACGTTCATCCACTAAAAGTACAATAACATATACATCATCGTGATTTGTTAAAATCGAATTTGCTATGTTTTGCATAAGAACAGTTTTACCTGTTCTGGGTGCAGCTACGATTACACCTCTTTGACCTTTTCCTACAGGTGTGAAAAGGTTAATAACTCTGGTTGAAATAATTTTGGGATCAGTTTCGAGATTTAATCTCTCTTCCGGATAATAGGGTGTTAACCGATCAAAATATTTTGTATCTCTTACTTCTGCAGTAGATTCATAATTAACTGAATCCACTCTGATCAAAGCGAAATACTTTTCTTCGTCTTTAGGTGCTCTTGCAGGTCCTGATACTATGTGCCCTTTTCTCAAACCGAATTTTTTTATTTGTGAACTGGATACATAGATGTCGTTTCTCCCGGGAGTATAATTATTTTTTTTAAAACGTAAAAATCCATAACCGTCATCAACTATTTCGATACAACCTGATACAAAAACAAGACCCTCCTGCATTGCATTCATTTCCAAAATTTTATGAATGAGCTCGTTTTTCTTTAGCCCCTTGATATCGGTTATATCAAATTCTTTGGCAATTTTTTTTAACTGGGGTATGGTTTTTTCGAAAAGGTTATTCATTCCATTTTCTTCATTTTTCATATTAGCTCCTTTTAATTGTATAAATACATTCATAGACTATCTATCTAAATAATGTGGGGTTAGAAAACTTTTTTATCTCTTTGAGTGTCAAGTATTTTTCAAAAATTAGATAATTTTATTTAATTATAAGGTTAACAATTTAAATATTCGACTTCATTCCTAAACAGGTTTGGGACTTAGTCGGGATAAAATACAGACCTTGATAGGGTAATTCCCTGAGAAATAATCTTTTGAATTTCACAAGGTTCATCCTGTGGAATAGGATCTGAGATTTTAAAACAAATCATTATTTTAAAGGATTTTTTAATAAACAGTCTCGTCTTATCTGATTAAAGATATAAAGGTAAAAATCTTGACATTTAATTGATTGTAATAATATATACTCGTCTGGAAAAGTTATTTAATGTGGAAAAAAATTATAAACATTTGAATATTATGGAGTTTCTTATGAAAAAAAAAATAAAAACAATATTGATATTGGGGTTTCTTACGGGAATAAGTTATTTTATTTATAAGAGTTATCTTAAAGCAAAAGCAATGATAAATTTGTATAAAACATTGCCATTATATTTAGAGAACATATGTGAAGAGAGGCCAGAACTAGACCTTAATATGAGTTTGCATGGAACTTCGTTACAAATAGGATTTTGCAGTGATATCATTGAAAAATATCCTGATATGAAGGCGATGGTAAAGGAATATTTAGAAGATTTTTACCCGGTTCTGATTGGAAAGAGATTAACGATTGAGATTTATAAAAAATAGAATAAATCTTCTGAAAATAATGAATATTAACAAAAGAATATAAGCCAATTTTGGATTTGAAAGTTACATTTGATAATTTTAATAAGAGTTTTAGAAAAGAATTATGATTAATAATTGATTATTTTTTTTATTTAGATAGGAAAATATGGCTAGACTATTTGGGAAAGAGTTTCATGAACATTCTAATTCATGGTATTTTAAGAGTAAAATTAGCAGTTTTGAAAAAGGTGATTTATCATTTCGAAAATACCTTGATGAAAATGGGAATGTAGTTTTTAAATTTGAAGTTTCAGATAAAGAAAGCAAATTATTTACTCCCAAGGTGGAAATAGTATATGATAAAATTAATAGAGAGATTTTGTCTCATTACTGTTCGGAAGATGGACAAGAAATTTGCAGGCATTATTTATCAATTATAAATTATGCATATAAATATTATTCAACAGGAATATTAGATACAGATGTAATTCAAACATATCAAACCAGACTTCTGGAATACAATGAATACTGGCAAAGGATTGTACTTAATGCAAAAATTGAAATAGGAGATATTTTTAACGAGAAAAATAATAAAATTAGATTTTACTTTAGGAATTATGCTCCGATGAACATACGTCTTATTTCGATATTATCTGCAGATAAAGAATATAAGGAAGAGGATAAGTCGGATATTGAACAGGCTCGAAAGCAAGCAAAAGCGTTATCAGAGTTAGAACTTGAATTATTAATATTATTGCAGAATCAGAAATGCTCTTTCAGCAGAAAAGGTTTTTTCTTTACGGTCTATAAATCTAAATTGATAAAATTCTTCCCGATTTTGAGGAGTTTAAGTCACAAAATTTTCATTAAAGAAACCGGTGATAAAATAAAATTTCCGGATGAAGAATTCCGGATCAATTTCCAAGTGAATAAATATAAAGATGATTTGTATAAATTAGAAGTGTCGGCTGGAGAACAGATTTCAGCAACCTTTGTAGGAAGGACAACCTATTTTTTCAAGCAGAATAACATTTATTCCCTTAATTTACCATTTGATCAAAAAATTACAAAACAGGTTTTTTCAGAAGGGTATATAATAAAGAAAACTGACCTTGTTTATCTTTCTTCAATTGTAGCACGTCAACTTGGTTTGATAAAATGTTATATTGACTTCGCAGAAGATATTGAATTCCCTGAAGTATATCATAATACTCCTATCATTACATTTAATTTACACAAGGAAAAAAACAAGATAGTGATGAAAGGACTTCTGGACTATTCTCATGATCTTACTATTCCCATGTCTGTTGTCAGGTTTTCAACTGAACTTGTCCGTTATGACCAGGATGAGGAAATTAGCTGGTTTTATATTCCACCACAGACAAAATACCAGATTTTTGATTTTGTTCAAAAGTTACCTGATTCTCAGAAACAAAGATTAGAAGAAAAATCGCAGCTTGTTTTTGAAGGTGAGGAAAATATTGAAGCTCTTAAGAAAATTATTTTTGAACAGGCAAATCCAGAATGGAATATTATCCTTTCAGAAGAGCTGAAAAAAGAATTTGTTTATAAGGTAAATCTTCAACCTTTAATACGAGCTAAAAAAACTAATCAAATCAATTGGTTTGAATATGAAATTGAATATAAATTTAAAGACATCAGTTTTACCCATCGGGAACTGAAAAAATTCTTTAATACAAAGGAAAAATTCCTAAAGCTTGATGATGGAAGATTACTCTTTTTCGAGAATAAAATTGCTTTTCAAAAGGTTGATGATCTTCTGAAAAAGAGCGAAAAATTGTCTTCCAATGCATATAAATTATATGTTTATAATATCCCTTATGTTTATCAATTAAGTTCAATCCAGTCGGGAATAAAAATTTTTGGAGATAATTATTTGGAAGAAATGTTTTCCTCGATTTTGAAACGTAAATTGAGAAAAAATCCCCCGGTTCCAAAATTTTTACAACCTGTGATGAGAACTTACCAGAAAAAAGGATTTCATTGGCTTAAAATGTTACAGCATTATGGGCTATCTGGAATTTTAGCAGATGACATGGGCTTGGGTAAAACAATTCAAGCTATATCAATTTTATCTGATCTCCCATCTAATGTATTATCTATTGTTATCTGTCCTAAAACTCTGCTATTTAATTGGGCGGTAGAAATAGAAAAATTTAATCGGAATCTTTCATTTATTATTTATGAAGGCAATCAGAAAGAAAGAAGGAATATTTTAGATAATTTGAATGTGGATGTTCTTCTTGCTTCATACTCTATAATTCAAAATGATATTGAGTATCTTTCGGAAATTGATTTCGAGTATATAATCCTGGATGAAGCACAACATATCAAAAACGCAGAGGCTCTGAGGACACAAGCAGTAAAAAAATTAAAATCTAAGCATAAAATGGTTCTTTCCGGTACTCCGATAGAAAACAATCCTTCTGAGCTCTGGTCCATATTTGATTTTTTAATGCCGGGATATTTACCGTCTTTAAGAAGATTTAAGAATGAATTCATGGTTTCTTCAGATGTGAATAAAGAAACTCAGACAAAATTAAAAGCACTTATTTCACCATTTATTTTAAGAAGAAAAAAGAAAGATGTACTGATAGAACTTCCTGATAAACAAGAACAAATATCTTATTGTAAAATGATTCCTATCCAGGAAAAAATGTATCTTCAAGTTATAGAAAAAGTTAAAAAGAACATATTGATAAAATTTGATGATTCCGGACAAAATTTTATCCATGTTTTAGCTGCCTTAATGAAATTAAGACAAATTTGTGACCATCCTTTTCTGATAAACAAAAGTATTCATCAAAGAGTTGAATTTTCAGGGAAAACAGAACTATTAAGGGAAATTATTGTTGATGCTGTGGAGAATGATAAAAAAATTCTGATTTTCAGCCAGTTTGTTAAGATGCTTCAAATTTTAAGAAAAATGCTGAAAGAATTAAAGATTGCTTTCGAATATATGGATGGATCAACAAAAAATAGACAGAAAGTAATAGATAATTTTAACAATAATAATAGCATCCGTGCTTTCTTAATAAGCTTAAAAACCGGTGGTTTTGGTGTGAATTTAACAGCCGCGGATACTGTAATAATAGTCGACCCATGGTGGAATCCGATGGGTGAGACCCAAGCAATAGACAGGGCACATAGAATTGGTCAAACAAAAAAAGTGATGGTATATAAAATAATTACAAAAGGATCCATAGAAGAAAAAATTCTTGATTTACAGCAAAATAAAAGAGAGATGTTTGAAAATTTGATCGAAGAGGGTCAAAGTGTCTTTAAAAAGTTAACTTCAGAACAACTTCGAAATCTATTTGAGTATTAAATAACATAATTGAAATGAATTACTTTTCCATTGATAGAGAAATACAGGATAAAACTAAGATAAAAAGATCGGTTTTTATTACACATTTGATTTATGTTGAATCTATGAAGCAGGCTAAAGAATATATTTCAAAAATCTCGGGAGAACATAAAACAGCCAGCCATAATTGTTGGGCTTATATTATCGGTAAAAAAGGTGAAATTTTTCATTCGTCAGATGCGGGAGAACCTTCGGGAAGCGCAGGCAGACCGATTCTTAATGTTTTGCAAAAACATGGAATGACCAACATTGTTGTTGTGGTTACTCGTTATTTTGGTGGTGTGAAGTTAGGTATCAGAGGTTTAATTAATGCATATTCGGAATGTGTTGAAAAAGCAATAAACATATCATCTTTAAAAAGAATATTAGAAATAAAGCATTATAAAATTATTACTTCGTATGGTTTTTTTGAAACTCTGAAGTTTAAATTTAAAACCCGTTCTGTTGAAATAATTGATGTGAAATATTCCGAAAAAATAATCTTGACCATTGCAATAGAGGTAGAGCAAATTAAAAAAATGGAAAATTATTTAACCGAATTAGAAAAATCAGGGAAAATTGAACTGATATATTAGATATTAACGGAATTTAGTATGATAGGGAATTATATTTCTAGTTTTGAAGTAAGAGGAAATTATCCTAATTTAAATCTGATCAAATTTTCCATAATGAACAGGATAAATCACAAAGAGCTTAATCCCCCGATTGGTTATTTACCTCCGGAAGTTGAATACTGGATAAAAGATAAAAAAAAGTCGTATGAACTGAATGTTAGATTTGAAGATATACATTTTTTAATACAAAAAGATGAAATTAAAGCTACTGAATATTTGGAAAATATCCTGGAAGCAAGAAAAGGAAATACTCAAACTGGGAAAAAAATAAAGCAGCAAACCTCCAAATTCTTAAATAAGAAAAATAGATTTTATTTACCTGTAAAGTTTTATGAGGATGATTTTGTAATACCTTCTACCTCGAGAAATAAATTCGACAATAACCAAATCAGTCATAAAGGGACCATGCTTCTTGATTTATATCAGGAAGGTTATCCTGTGCCCGATTTTTGTATACTATCTTCAAAAACTCATTTACTAGACCAGGAAGAACGGAAATTTTATTTGGGAAAAGCAATTAAAAACCTGGAGAATATGACTTGCCAGCAGCTTGGTTCCTCGAAATCTCCTCTTGTTTTTGCTATTAGATGTGCAATGCCTTTTTATGTTCCCGGGTTAATGCCAACCTACTTAAATGCAGGTGTTACCAGGACAAGTATTAAAGCATTAATTAGAATTTATGGGAATGAAGTAGCAAATAAAATTTAACTTCATAAACTTAAAACAAACTATTCATTATTATACCCGGATAAAGAGATTCCAGATTACAACAGCTTAACTGCCAATATAAATAAAAGTATAAAATTTTTCTATGATAGTATTTCGGAAAAGGATTATCAATTACTTATAGATACTTATTATCAAGTATCTTTTTTTATAAAACAAATCCACGGATTTTATAATCGTAACCAGGATTTATTATTCACGTTTGTGAAAAAGGGTGAACATTATCCTTCTATCATTCTTCAGAAGATGGTTTGGACTGTTCGTGATAGTGATTCTTATCCTGGGGTTCTTTACTCACGTCATTCCCGGACTGGTCTGGGCACTCAAATAGAAAGTGTAAGAAATATTTTTGGTGAAGATATAATGACAGGTATAACTCAAACAGACGATACTGAGTATTTCCATCGCAACGAAATAAAGGAAAAATTTCCTGAAGTTTATCATTTTGATCCTTTATTAAAATTATTGGAACATAAGATAAAATCACCTGCCACAATTGAGTTTGCAGCCGAATCAGGTGAAAGAATCAATTATTTCGCAATTTTACAACTGAATATGTCTGCTGTTACAGGCAGAGCAATGTTGCTTTCAGCCGTTGATTTATACCAAAATAAAGTTATTACTTCTAAAAGAATGATAGAATTGATCCATCCCTATCATTTAACTCAGATATTTTCAGATAGTATAGATGATAACTCATTTAAGGACTTGGAATTTTTTAGTAGAGGAGTATCAATTTTACCTCGTACAGCTGTTACTGCCAAGGCATATTTCTCTGCTACAACTGCTTTGGCAGCCAAAAAAAAAGGTGAAAAGGTATGTTTCTGTAAGGAGAATTTCATTCCTTCTGATACTATTGTGATGGGTGAAGTTGATGCAATAATAAGTTTAACTCCTGCTGCAATTCATGTTGTTACTGCATGTCGTGGTTTTGGAGTTCCTGCATTTCTGAATTTAGAAGATTACGGTGTTAAATTGGTTAGCAACAAGTTTATTAACTCAAAAGGACTGGAGATACGGGAGGGGGATTGGATAACAGTAACAAGTAAAAGGCAGATGATTTTTATCGGAAAAGCTAAATATATTCCAGCAAGATTCAGGAAGTATTTGAAGGGTCAAAAATTCAAACTTGAACCAAAAGAAGCAAAAGTTTTTGAAAATATGTCAAAAGTTTATATGGAATATCAGGAAATCGTAAATTCACTTAAACTTGAGGAGATAGTAGAGCTTAATGATTTGGTAAGATTAATTCAGACTGACCTTAAAGATGTTCCTCAAAAGGCAAAAGATTTTCTTAATACATGGTTTGATAAATACACGGATATATATGTAGACCAAATTTTAAAAAGTGAGTTGGGAACACACCAGGACCAACATATGCTTTATAAAATGTTGACTTTAGACAGGAAAGTGGACCTTTTCAAAAAAATTACAAAAGTATGTTTAGAGAAGAATTTAAAAGGTTTTACAGCAGGAGCTTTTATGCTGGGTAGATTCATCTGTTTACCACATCCGATATCTTTTTGGAAATCATTAAATTCACGTGAGATTGCTTTCCTGTTAAATGAATCTGTACTGTTTGAAAAATATATGAAAGTTTTAGATAATGTTGGAGAAAGGCGAATAAACAGGGCACGGAAAAAGATATTAGATGAGGGTTTAAGAAATATTCAACTCAAGATTGAGAATGCACAGATATTTATGAGTCTGAAATTAATAGTGAAAAATTGGATAGATATCCAGAATTCTTTACCTCCCGATTTTGATGAAGAAACAAAATATTTAATCGAAATACTTAAAAAACCTTTCAATTATTTCTATGATTATAAAACCTCATGGTCAAAATGTGAATTACAAGACCTGTGTGATAAAGAAGGTATTCCTCTTCCTGACCCTGATTCAGTATAGATCTACTTATTTAAACTCCGGACCTTTCTGAATCCCAGATATATTTATGAAGTTGCAATTGTAATCTAATATTTAATTTGTCCTTAATTATCCATTCTGCAAGATCTTGTGAATTAAGAATAGAAAAAACAGGTGAAAATAAAATTCTATATTTATTTAAATTTAAGATATCAATTTTTTCTTTTGACCAATTATAGTCATTCTTATCGGATATCACAAATTTGATTTCATCCTTATTTTGAGATAAAAAGTTCAGATTTTTTTCATCAAAACTATCTTTAAATCCACTACTGGGACACTTGATATCAATGATCTTAGTAACATATCCGGGAACTTTTTTCAGATTTATAGAACCGTTGGTTTCCAATAAAATTTTATAATGACTTTCATGTAGCAATGTAATCAATTCATATATTTCATCTTGCAGCAAAGGTTCCCCACCAGTTATCTCAACTAATTTTACAGGAAGGAATGATCTTATGGACTCTATAATCTGGTTTGGAGTATTTTGGAATCTGGTTTTGTAACTGTATTTAGTATCGCAATATTTACAACGAAGATTACATCCTGCTAGTCTTATAAATATGCAGGGTAATCCGGTATAACTTGATTCTCCCTGGATACTGAAAAAAATTTCCGAAAGATTTAACATTAAAATGGTAAATATGGAAAATCTTTATGGTAACCTAAAATTGAATCTATTTCCTGAGTGATTCTTTCCGGATGACCGATTACAAATTTTTTAGTTTTACCCAGCTCAAAGAAGAAATAATTTTCAAGTTTTATATCAAAAGCATTTAAAAAATCTTGATTCCCATAAATAGGAGAACCCTGATGTAATAATAACTCGATATCTTCCATTTCGGTCTCTAAAAGGTTATCAAAAGGATCTTCATTTTTTTTCTTGATTAAAAGAACATGTGAAGTTTCATTATTCAGCTTTCCGTAAGAATCAGGCAGGAAAAGTGCTTTTTGCGCATTGGACGTAAACAATTTGAAAATCTTTTTCATAGGAATTTCCGGGAATTGTTTTTTGAATATTTTTATTTCAGACAGGATATTAGGACTACCTGACATAGTAGAATCTGTGCCAAGAACAAGATTAACATTGAATTCAAAACATGTTTTTATATCAATAGTCCTTCCTATCAGGAATAAATTGGATTCGGGACAGCAACATATTGATGTTCCAATTTCAGAACATTTCTTTATGTCTTCTTTTGTTAATGCGATACCATGAATTATTAAAGTGTTAGGTTGTAGTAAATTGAGTTTTTCTAGTTCAACGAAAGCAGATCTTGCCTTTTCATTGGTTCCTTCTGCAAGATGAAGAATAAAAGGCATTTTCCCCTTTGTGGCTTTCAATTCTTCAACAGCAGATTTTCCTCCCCACCAGTTACCCATAGATAAAGAATGACACTGCTTATATTTTTTTATTACTTTAATGGGGAATCTTTCATAATACTCATCTTTTTGGTTTGGGGCATGGTCTTGAATTGTTGAGCATCCAGAAAAGATATTCTTATAGATTCCTAAGGAGGTTAAGAGATTTGCATTCCCTTTGGTTAAATCAAATTTTCCATCATTAAACCAAACCCTATTCCTTTCGAGATAAGATTCAGATTGCTTCATCTCTTCAACCCATATATCTGTTGTGGGATAAGGATTGTTTGTACCAGCCCTGGGAACCCAATTCCCCACTAAATGGTCATGACTGTTTATAAAGGGAGAATATGCGATCAATTCTTTACAATCAAATTCGGATTTCTGGTGATTTAAATGTGAGGATTTAATTTTGATAATTGCGTCCTGAGAAATTGTATCTGAATCATAAACGCATGTATTGACTTTAATTTTCATTTTTCCCTTCTTAGGAAGAAATTAAGCTTTATTTTACTTTTTTTATAAGCTGAGGAACTATTTCAAATAGATCACCAACTAATCCGAGATCAGCAACTTTAAAAACAGGAGCATCAGGGTCTCTATTAATTGCTATAATGTAATCCGCGGACTGCATACCTGCTAAGTGTTGAATAGCACCTGAAATCCCGATAGCAATGTATATTTTTGGTTTGATGGTCTTACCTGTTTGACCCACTTGATGAGGATATGATATCCATTCTGAATCAACAGCAGCCCTGGAAGCTCCAACAGCAGCATTAAGATTTTTTGCCAATTCTTCGATTAATACAAAATTTTCCTTATTTTTTACACCTCTTCCACCTGAAATAACAAAGTCAGCTTCTGTTAAATTGATGGTTTGTGTGTCATCTTTAACGAATTCCAGATATTTTGAATCATGATTTAAGTTTGAAAAATCGATGTTTTCTTTTATAATTTCACCCTTTCTTTTATCATCTCTTATCAACGGATCCATTACCTTGTGCCTAACAGTAGCCATCTGGGGGAGATGATCAGGGGTGATGATTGTGGCCATTATATTTCCGCCAAAAGCTGGTCTTGTTTGTAAAAGTCCTTTGGTCTCTTTATCTATTTCCAATCCTGTGCAATCAGCAGTAAGACCGGTTTCCAATTCGATTGCTACACGAGGGATAAACGATCTTCCTGTAACCGTAGCACCTGAAATGATTATCTCAGGTTTGTATTTTCTTGCTAAAATGGAAAACGCTTTTGTGTAAGGAATATCCAGAAAATCTTTCAAAACAGGGTCATCAACAAATATGACTTTATCCGCACCATAGGCAATTAATTCTTCAGTCTTTTCTTTAATATTATGCCCCAGGAGTACTGCAACAAGCTCTGTGCCCCGTTTTTCAGCTAATTCTCTACCTTTCCCAAGTAGTTCAAAAACAACAGACGCGATTTCACCATTTTTCTGTTCCGCAAAAACCCATATGCCATTATATTGATGACGATTAACAGTTTTCTTACCGGATTTTTTTATAACAATAGCATTGAATTTACATACATTTAGACAAGCTCCACACAAAGTACATTTATCCAAATCTATTTTCGCAATATTATCTTCCATTATAATTGCGTTATAAATACAGGGTTTTATACAAAGCTCGCATCCAACACATTTTTCAACAATAACTTCAATCATTTAGTTCCTCTTATAAAAATTTGAAGATTTAGGATAAAAACATCGAATTTCACGTCAAGGATAAATTATCTAATACAAAAAATTAAATAGGGTTACTGTTTAGCCACGAATGTTCGCTAAGAAACGTGAAAAAATCGTGAATTTGTTTTATGAAAAAGTTGACATATAACCTCTATTTAGATTTTGAAGAAATCTCGGAGGATAAATGAAACATGAATTGATCAGGAATTTTTGTATCATAGCCCATATAGATCATGGGAAATCAACCTTGGCAGACAGACTGCTGGAGTTCACCCATGTTATTGATAAAGGTGCTCATGAAGCTCTTATTCTTGATGATATGGATTTGGAAAAGGAACGTGGAATAACCATTAAATCTCATGCTATTCGTATGGAATATAAGCATGAAGGTGAAACATATATTTTGAATCTCATCGACACACCTGGTCATGTTGATTTTTCTTATGAGGTTTCCCGCAGTCTTGCATCCTGCGATGGAGCCTTGCTTTTGATCGATGCTTCCCAGGGAATCGAAGCACAAACAATGAGTAATCTTTACCTGGCAATGGATAATGATCTGGAGATTATCCCTGTGATAAATAAAATCGATTTATTAAAAGCAGATGTTGAAGGAACCGAGCATGATATTATTAACAATATCGGAATAACCTCTGAAATGATTTTTCAGATAAGTGCTAAAGAAGGAACAGGCATTGATGATTTACTGAAGGGTATAGTTGATCATATTCCTTCACCGAAAGGCAATATTAACCTCTCGGCAAAAGCTCTTATCTTTGATTCCTATTTTGATATTTATCGGGGAGTAATTGTACTTGTGAGAATTTTTGATGGGAAATTAAAAAAAGGAGATATGATAAAATTTTTGTCTTCAAATAAAAATTTTACCATAGAAGAAATCGGTTATCTCGGGTTAAATAAAATTGAAACAAATGAACTTTATGCCGGGGAAGTAGGTTATATTATTGCCAATATAAAAGATGTATCCAATGCCAGGGTCGGAGATACTATTACAACTGAAAAAGGTGCGTGTACAGAAGCTTTACCTGGTTTTAAGGAACCAAAACCTATGGTTTACAGCGGAGTGTTCCCACTTGATAAAGAAGATCATGAAGACTTGCGGGAAAGTTTGGGAAAATTAAAACTTAATGATGCGGCACTCACTTATGAGCCGGAAAGTTCGCTTGCGTTGGGGTTTGGATTCAGATGTGGTTTCCTGGGAATGCTTCATCTGGAAATCGTGAAAGAAAGATTACTTCGCGAATATAACATTCCCATTATTATTACCACACCAAGTGTAAGGTTCATCATTAATCTTAACAATGGTGCACGCAAAATCATATACAATCCAGTGGATATGCCCGATCCTGTAAATATTGATTCTATTGAAGAACCGGTTATGGATTTGGAGATTATCGTCCCTACAGAATTTGTTGGTAATATTATGAAACTGGTTCAGGAACGACGCGGAATTCAAAAAAATATGCAGTATATTGACGAAAAGCGACTTTCCATTCATTATGAAATGCCTTTAATCGAGATTATATTCGATTTTTATGATAAACTGAAATCAGTGAGTCGCGGGTATGCTTCTCTGGATTATTCTTTTAAAGAATACCGGATTTCAGATGTGGTAAAAGTCGATGTGCTTATAAATGGTGAGAAAGTTGATGAAATGTCATTCATTTGTCATGAGGGAAAAGCCTTTCAATGGGGAAAAAGTGTTACTGAAAAACTAAAGGAAGTTATACCCCGCCATTTATTTAAAATTGCCCTGCAGGCTAGTATAGGTTCAAAAATTATCGCACGCAGCACAATTAATGCCCTTCGAAAAAATGTTACGGCTAAATGCTATGGTGGAGATATTACCAGGAAAAGAAAACTTCTGGAAAGACAGAAAGAGGGAAAGAAACGGATGAAAGAGATCGGTTCGGTCTCAATTCCTCAGGAAGCATTTATGGAAGTACTGAAAGCGGATAGAGGCTAACGAAATGTAAAATGGAAAATGTAAAATGTAAAATGTAAAATGGAATCCGTCTTCGTCCGGCAGCTGCCGGACTACGCCGTGGCTAAAGGAAGTTATACCCCGCCATTTATTTAAAATTGCCCTGCAGGCTAGTATAGGTTCAAAAA
>JAUXFF010000096.1 GCA_030620155.1 Candidatus Cloacimonadota bacterium
CACCCCATCCCTCTCCTGCGAGGAGAGTGAGACAAAACAATTTCCCTTCCCCTAGTCGAGAACAACCTGATCGCAATCATAAGTTGGACTTGACTCGCAGCGAAGCGTGAGTCGAGAACAACCAGATCGCAATCATATGTTGGACTTGACTCGCAGCGAAGCGTGAGTCGAGAACAACCAGATCGCAATCCGAAGTTGGACTTGACTCGCAGCGAAGCGTGAGCCGAGAACAACCAGATCGCAATCCTCGGCTCACATTCTCCGGCAGCTGCCGGATCATTGCGAGCCAAGTCTTGCTTCATCGGGTAAAATAATAAAGGAGAAAAAATGTCTATAGCAAAATTTTCAGTTAATAATCCTGTTTTAATAAATATGATAATGATCGTCGTCTTTATCGTGGGAATTTACACAATGGTTGAAATTCCCAAAGAAGAAATGCCAGCGGTTGATTTCGGTTCTTTTATAATTCTGGTTATGTATCCGGGTGTATCACCTTCGGAAATTGAGCAACTGGTAATTCAGAAAATAGAGGATGAGATCGGAGATGTAGAAAATATTGATTACATCGAATCCACTGCATCGGAAGGTAGAGCGATCATCTTTATAAATTTTGAACCTGATGCGGACATCGATAAAGCGGAAAACGACCTGCGGGCGGAATTGGATAAGGTCAGGGATTTGCCTGATGATGCTGAAGATCCTTATATGCTCCGCTTGAATATGCGGGAAGTGAATGAGATGTGTGCGGTCGTGATCGGTGGTGATTTTTCCGGAAATGCGATCAGGGAAATATCCGAAGACTTGAAGGAAGAACTTCTCAATATCGATTATGTTTCCAAAATTGATATTTTCGGAACCCAGGAA
This sequence comes from Candidatus Cloacimonadota bacterium, assembly GCA_030620155.1. Lineage (GTDB taxonomy): Bacteria > Cloacimonadota > Cloacimonadia > Cloacimonadales > TCS61 > JAUXFF01. The sequence goes on from JAUXFF010000096.1 coordinate 865, forward strand.
AGAGAGATCTGGATCCAAGGCGACATTAATAAACTGGATGAATTCGGTTTATCATTATACGACCTGCAGAATGCAATTCAAATGCGAAATATGAATGTTCCTGCCGGAACTATAAAGTTCGGGAAAGCCGAGTTTATTATCCGCACAGTGGGAGAATTCAATAACACAAGGCAGATCGAAGATCTTGTAATTCGAATGGACAGCAACGGAAGGGCAACGCGTATTCGTGATGTTGCGACCGTAAATGATACTTTGGAAGAACGCAGCATTATTTCCAAATTAGATGGAGATCCCAGTGTTACTTTATTCGTTTATAAAAAAGCGGACGGCAACATCATAAAAGTGATGAAAGATGTTCGTAATAATGTGGAGAAATTCAGGAACAACATTCCGGGACTGGATGCAGCTATCCGCAATGATGGTTCGATCGATGTAAAAAATAGTATTAATACTCTCGGAAAAAGTGCTTTTTTCGGAGTGATCCTTGTTTTCTTTTCTCTTTTTATTTTTCTTGGTTGGAGAAATGCTTCATTTGCTGCTATTGGGATCCCCTTCAGTTTCCTTCTAACCTTTATTTTGATGCAGTATTTTGATGTTACAATGAATAATCTAACTTTATTCGGACTGGTTCTGGTTTTGGGAATGATAGTGGATGATGCGATTATCGTTTTGGAAAATGTTCATCGTTATGTGGAAATGGGCATGCGTGTGAAAGATGCGGCTATCAAGGGAACTCAAGAGATTATGTGGCCCGTGATCGCTGCTGTGAGCACCACAGCTGCTGCCTTCGTTCCAATGCTGATGATGGAAGGAATGATGGGAAAATTTATGAGAGTATTTCCTATCGTGGTAACGCTGGCACTCATTGCTTCTCTATTTGAATGTCTCGTTATTCTGCCTTCTCATATTGCAGATTTTTCCAAACCGATAACTCCGAAAGAAAAGAAACCGCACAAAATTCACGATGCTCTGGTAAGGAACTATAAACGGGCAATTAAATTCGCTTTAAGACACCGGGTATTATCGATCTTAATGGTAGTTATAGTACTTATCCTTTCTTTAATGACAGTTGTTTTCCGTCTTGTTCCATTTGAATTTTTCCCGGAACAAACTCCCAAAACGATTATTTTGAGATTACAAACTCCCGTCGGAACGAACCTCGATAAAACTAATGAAGTAGTTTCTAATATTGAAGAATTTATCTATCAAATGCAGGAAAGAGAAGATATCGAAGCTGTTGTGACAACTGTTGGAATGATGGCCAAAAATCACAGGTGGGACACAAAAACCAATAATGCGCAGCTGCGAATCGACCTGAAAGATATTGATGATATGAAATATTCTCATACCGAGATAAAGAAAGCGATTCGTTCCTACCTGGAAAAACAACCCGGTTTATATACATACCAGTTTGCCAAACCTCAACAAGGTCCGCCTACCGGAAATGATGTTGAAATTCGTGTAAAAGGTGATAATCTTGACCGTTTGAAATATATTGGAAATATCATTAAGGATGAACTGGAAAAAATTCCGGGAGTGGTTGATATCGAGGATAGTTTCCAACCCGGTAAGAAAGAAGTTCAGATCATTCCCAAACACGAAAGACTCGCACTTTACGATTTATCGGTTTCTCAGATTGCAGGTTTTATCAGAACTGCCTCTTATGGAACAACGATTTCCAAATACAGAGGTGACGGAACTGATGAATATGATATAATTCTTCGTTTGAAAGAGGACCAGATAGATGATTTGAACGATCTTGATAATTTGAAAATACGCACCAGAAGCGGAGATTTGATAAATTTGAATGAATTGGCAGAATTTGAAATAAAATCCGGATTGGCACAGATAAGACATCGTGATAAGAAGCGGATCATTGTGATAACTGCCAATACGACTCTGTATAAAGACGGAAATAAAATGAAAAAGAGAAGTACGGATGATGTCGTTCAGACATTGATGGGAAGCCGTATCACCGGCACAGAGGGAAGTCTTTCCAATTTCCAGCAGCGTTTCCCGGGACATATCCTCGAATTCGGTGGAGTGGCAGAAGAACAGAGAAAATCTTATACTTCGTTGGTCCTGGCTTTTGGTGTTGCTCTTCTTCTTATCTTTACGATCCTGGCAGCTCAATTCAAATCTTATGTGCAGCCCCTTATCGTGATGATGACAATACCTTTCTCTTTGATCGGGGTGATCTTCGGGCTCCTGGTTACCGGACTTCCTGCTTCCTTGAACTCACTTGTTGCGGTAGTTGCGCTGGCCGGCGTCGTTGTTAATGATTCTCTGGTATTAGTGGATTTTGTGAACAGAGAGCGGGAAAAAGGTGTGGATCGTTGGAATTCGCTGATAAATGCAGGAGCAATCCGTGTGCGTCCGATTATTCTTACCTCGGTCACAACCATTTTCGGTCTGATGCCAATGATTCTTTCCACTTCCGAAGCTGCTTCAGATTGGAAGCCGATGGCTGTGAGTATTGCATTCGGTCTTGCTTTTGCTACAGTTCTTACTTTGTTCGTGATCCCTGTTATTTATTCACTTATCGATTCATTGTTTGGCAGGATCGGTGTTACACGATTTAAGACACACTTGAGTTATGAAGAATGTGTGAATTGTGATGAATAATAAAACCTTCCGAACGGTTAGCTTGATTGAATTAGTTGACCTGTTGAATTGAAAAATAAAAACTCGACTCGAAATTTTACTCCGAGTCGGGTTTTTTGATAAAATAGGGGAGATTACCCTCATCCTGCCTGCCTTGTCGTAGTTCGACGAAGATAGGCTGTCCTTCTCACATAAGGGGAAGGAACATAAGAAAAGCAAGAAGATTAAAGAAATAAAAGACTAATCTTGGATTTGATCCCAAGTTGTCGGAGCTACTGACAGATGCTGATGATGAAGGGAACAATTTAAAATACTCTCTAAACATACAAACCATATTAAAAGATTTCCAAAGTAGATTATATCAATTTAACTTTCATATCAAATTTATATTTTACTGTTGACAAGCAAGTGAATATAGGTGATTCCATCTTTTATATAAACAAGGTAGTTATGAAATCTTCTTAAACTTGTCAACTTGCTTGAAATGAGGGGATAGAAATGACGAAAGATTCAATAAAAAATAAAAAATTTTAATTCCAATCCTTTTTGGATTGCTTGGATTCTTCGTTAATTTTCATACAATAATTTTCCCTTTTGGAGAATACACAGCTGCTGGATCCGAAATGGTTAAAAAACTGAAACCATTACTGAGGTTTCGCTTTACTCAACCATCCGCCTAATCGTCAGAAGCGACTAAAAAAGTTGGAAAGGTCCGTAAGGTTTTAAAAGGAGCAAAATCATGAATAAAAGGAAATTAAATTTATTAATCCTCGAAGACAATCCTGATGATGCAGAATTAATGGTAAAAGAACTTAAGCGTCAAGGATTTGATGTAAAATTGAGTCTTGTAGATACGAAAAAAAACTTTAAAAGAAATATAATTGAAAAACCGGATCTAATCTTAGCAGATTATCATCTTCCTTCTTTCAGTGGAATGGAAGCCTTAAAAATACAACTGGAAATTGCACCGGAAATTCCGCTGATCCTCGTGTCAGGAACAATAGGTGAAGAAGTTGCCGTGGAATGTTTGAAAGCCGGTGCAATAGATTATGTTTTGAAAGATAAACTCACCAGTCTGGGACCTGTAGTAAAACGTGCTCTGAAGGAAGCACAAGAACACCGTGAACGGGAAAGAGCTAAACAAACCCAGATAGTTTTATACAATATAGCCCATGCTGTAAATACCACAAAAAACCTTAATGAATTATTCGAATCAATAAAAAATCATCTCAGCACAATCATAAATACAGCCAATTTCTATATAGCCTTATATGATAAAGAAAGTGATATGGTTTCACTTCCCTATCATAAAGATGAAAAGGACAAATTTGATACTTTCCCTGCAGGAAAGACACTCACTGCTTATGTAATCAGAACAGGGAAGCCACTTTGGGGTAGTAAAGAGACCAGGGACAAATTAATACAATCCGGAGAAGTAGAAAGAGGAAAGATAGGAGCACCTGCAAAGATATGGGTAGGTGTTCCCTTAAAAGTAGAAAAAGAAATTATCGGTATTATTGCAATTCAAAGCTATACCGATGCTTCACTTTACACAAAAAAAGATTTAGAAATTCTGGAATTTGTTTCCAACGAAATTGCTATTGCTATAGAGCGCAAGCAAACCCAGGAAGCCCTTCGTGATTCTGAAGAGAAGTACCATGCTCTGTTTGAAACAGCTAAAGATGCTATATTTTTAACTGACAATACAGGAAAACTTATCGATGTAAACAAAGCTGCATGTAAATCACTTGGCTATACCAAAAAAAAATTATTGACCCTGAGTAACAAAGAGATCGATACAGATTCCAGAGGGTACAAAGCATTTAAAAAAGTCCGTGATGGATTATTAAAAAAAATGACATTTGAAGTTAACCAGCGCAGGAAAGATGGAACATTGTTACCTGTTGAGATTACAGGTAGTTTCTTTACAAGCGGTAACCAACAAATTTCCCTTGCAATTGCTCGCGACATCACCGCACGAAAAAGAACCGAAGAAGCCCTGCGGGAAAGTGAGACTCGGTATCACAGTATTTTTGATTCAGCTACCGATTCACTGCTCATCTTCGATCTGAAGGGTAATCTCGTAGAAGCAAACCCTGCAGCATGCAGTATGTATGACTATCCCCACAACAAGCTTATTAAACTTTCCGGTAAGGATATTGTTCATCCTGGCTATTATCATTCATTCGACAACTTCAAACGTATTGTCCAACCAAAAGGCAAATTCCTGGTTGAGTCGGTAAATATCCGCAGAGACGGAACATTATTTGACGTTGAGGTAAGAGGAACAAGTCTCATATATAAGGGAAAACCGCATCTTCTGGCAATTGTTCATGATATTACTGAGCGTAAGAAAGCAGAAGAAGCTGTAAAAATCAGTGAAGAGAAGCTCAGGAATTTCATAAATTATAGTACTCTGGGTATCTGGTGCTTTAAGCCGGAACCTCCTATTGATATTACTCTACCTGAAGACAAATTTCTGGGTGAGTGCTTTAAAGCTACATGTGTAGAATGTAATAAAACCTACGCAAAAATGATAAATGCAAAGCCCAAAGATATGCTTGGTCTTAAACTTTCAGATGTAATGCCGGATACAGAAGAAAACAGGGATTACCTGAGGGCATTTATCCATAAAGGATACAAACTCTCCGGGGGTATTTCACATGAGATAGATAAAAAGGGGAAAGAAAAATACTTCTCTAATTCATTAGTAGGAACTATCAAAAATGGAAAATTAATTGAAGCGTGGGGTACTCAAACCGACATCACCGAGTATAAAAAAGCAGAAAAAGCCCTGCAGGAGAGCGAAGAAAAATATCGTTCCCTGATCGAAACTGTAGAAGAGGGAATAGGAACTGTTGATTTAGAAGAAAATTTTATTTTTATTAACCGAGCTGCAGCTAATATATTGGGTTATCCTAAAAAAGAACTACTGAGGAAAAATCTGAAAGATATTACAACCCCAGAGGAATTCCAGAAAGTTCAAAAACAAACCTTATTTGGAAAAACCGGGAAAACAGGTCAATATGAGTTAAATATAATCAGAAAAGATGGAACAACTAGAACCATATTAATAACAGCTTCCCCTATATTCGATAACAATGGAAAACACATTAGAAGTTTTAGAATATTTCATGATATTACTAAACGTAAAAAAGCTGAAAGGGAATTACAGAAACGCTTGAAAGAACTTGAGGTTTTCCACCATGCAACTATGGGTAGAGAAAGCAGAATAATTGAATTGAAAAGGGAGGTAAATTTACTTTTGGAACGCTTTGGTGAAAATAGTAAATATAAAGTATAAAAGATTATTTTTAATCTTATTGTCCCTCTGATTTAAAAATAACTGATACCTAGGGAGTCTAAATGAAAAAATGCTTATTTCTTATCTTTCTGTTCATTAATTTTTTCACTTTTTTACATTCTCAAACCGGTATTGATAGTCTCGAGACACAGTTGGAAAAAGCCACCAGTATAGAAAGGATAAATATTTTAAATGAACTAGGAAAGGCCTACTGGCAAAAATCACCACAAAAAACATTAGAATATGGCTATCAAGCTTTAGAGTTATCCCAAAAACTAGATTACATCGAAGGGGAGGCACAAGCTTTAAAAATAATTGGTGGAGGATATTACTACTTAAGTAATTATGATGAAGCTCTGGAATGTTATCAAAAATCATTTAAAATATATAAAGAAATGGATGATAAAGAAGGTATTGCCAGTTGTGTAAATAATATTGGCAATATATACTATTATTTTAGTAATTACGATAAGGCTTTAGAATATTTTCTGATATCATTAAAAATATTTGAAGAAAGTGGTGATAAAATGAAGCTTTCAGTAATTCTTAATAATATTGGAAATATTTATAGTGACTTTAAAGATTATGATAAAGCTCTAGAATATTTTCAAAAGGCATTAGAGATAAGAGAGGAAATTGATGATAAAGAAGGTATTGCAGCTTCTTTCGTTAACATTGGAATAATTTATTGGAATCTGAAGAATAATAGTGAAGCATTAAAGTATTTTCAAAAATCATTAAGTGTATATCAAGAGATCGAAAATCAACATGGAATTGCTGTCTCCTTACTTAATCTGGGAAACATTTGTTGGGAATCCAAAGATTATAATATAGCATTCGAATATTTTATGAAATCACTGAAAAAACATGAAGAAATTGGAAATAAACGTGGGATTGCCAGTTCATTGATTAATATTGGAAGTGTTTATGTTAAATTGGGAAATTATCGCGAATCGCTTCACTACTTTGAGCGCGGTTTAAAATTGGCTGAAGAGATTCAGGCTTATGATTTGATCATGCATTGTTATAATGCAATTTCAGAATTATATTTAGAAAAGAAGGATTACAAAAGAGCACTAGAATATTATAAGTTGTATGATACTAAAAAAGACAGTATCTTCACAGAAGAAAGCAGCAAAAAGATAGCAGAAATGCAAGTCAAATACGAAACAGAGAAAAAAGAAAAAGAGAACGAAATATTAAAGAAAGACAACAAAATCCAGAGGTTGGAAATCAATAAACAACAAAATCTCCGAAATTCGTTCATCGCAATTTCAATCCTGGTTCTTATACTTGCTTTTATTATCTACACTCGTTACCATTCCAAGCAGAAAACAAACATCATTCTCAACCAGAAAAACACTCAAATAAAAAATGCAAATACCGAGCTAAACAAAAAGAACAAACAGATAACAAAACAGAAAAACCAGCTTTCCAAGACCTTGAAAGAACTTCGAGAAACCCAGAAAATGCTGGTAGATACTGCACATCGAGCAGGAATGGCAGAAATTGCCAGTGGCATCCTACATAATGTGGGAAACGTGCTGAATAGTATTAAAGTGTCATCTCAAATTCTCAAAGAAAAAATTGAAAGATCAAGAGTAAATAATCTGCAGAAAGTACTAACTCTAATAGAAGAACATTCCGCAGATTTAGGAAATTACATTACCTCGGATGAAAAGGGGAAATTGCTCCCTGCCTATCTGATTAAAGTTGGGGAGACTCTCAAAGATGAACAGGATAATTCTCTGAATGAGCTCTCTAATTTGAACAAAGGCATAAATCATATTGAAGAAATTGTAAGTGTACAGCAAAATTATGCAGGTGTCTTCGGCCTTGTGGAATCCGTATCTATATCAAACATGATGGATGATGTGCTAAGAATGTATCATGATTCATTTCAAAAAAGTAGGATAAAAGTAACAAAACAATATACTCAAACTACTCCAATAATGATAGAAAAAGGGAAATTAATGCAGGTATTTGTTAATCTACTGAAAAATTCCCTGGAATCCCTAATTATTAAAGGTGAAAAAGATAAAACAATAACTATAGATATTATAGAAGATAAAGAAAAAAACTCTCAAATAATTGAAATTATTGACAATGGTTCAGGAATTTTAAAAAATAACTTAAAAAAGATTTTTTCATACGGATATACAACAAAGAAGGTAAGTAAAGGCTTTGGACTTCATACAAGTGCGTTGGCTATAAGTGAACTTAAGGGAAAAATTACAGCTCACAGTGATGGAAAAAATAAGGGAGCAAAATTTACTGTGATTATACCAGGATAATAGATCTTGGAAAAGATAGTATGAAAAAATGGTAATCAGTAACCCTATTGTCCCGATGGGAATTAACTACTTAAACTGTGGAGCTTCTATCTTAGGGGAGGAATAATGACAGAAACCAATCAAATAGAGACAAAAATTCTAGTAATTGATGATAATAAACAGATTCATCTGGATTTTAAAAAAGTACTACTTATTGCTAAAGAAAAGGAAGTTGAGCTGGATAAGTTCGAAAAAGCTCTTTTGGGTGATTCTGAAAATTTACAACAACAGAAATATACAATAGACTGTGCCTTTCAAGGTGAAGAAGGATTGAAAATGGTTGAAGAATCACTCAAAAAAGATGAACCTTATGCTGTTGCTTTTATTGATGTAAGAATGCCTCCAGGTTGGGATGGCATTGAAACAATCTCCAGAATCTGGAAAATATACCCTGACCTGCAGGTTGTTATCTGTACTGCTTATTCAGACTATTCCTGGGATGAAATAATTCAAAGGATCGGGTATTCAGATAAACTGTTTATTCTTAAAAAACCTTTTGATAATATAGAAGTCCGGCAGCTTACATTTGCTTTAAGCAAAAAATGGGAACTTACCAGGATTGCCAGAATGAAAATGTCCGACCTTGGAAAAAATGTTGAAAAAAGAACAAAAGAGCTAAGCGAAACCAAGAAAAAATTACAAAATTTGTATGATTATGCACCTGATATGTATTTTTCAGTAGCACCTGATGGAACTGTGCTTTCCGTTAATCAATTCGGCGCTGAATATTTAGGATACAAACAGGAGGAACTTATAGGTGGATCG
>JAUXFF010000113.1 GCA_030620155.1 Candidatus Cloacimonadota bacterium
GTTCCTTGGATCCCCTTCCGAAGCTTTCTTCATGTTTTCTCGCATAAGAAGATTCGGAAGGTTAAGAGCGATCTTGAAACTTTCCGAATCTTAAGTAAAACATTCCTTTGCAGGAAGCTTCGGAAAGTAAGTAACATGAAATTCTACTTGCTTATCTTTAGCGAAGCCGGACCTGTCCCGGCGTAGTCCCGAAAATTTTCGGGACGAAGACTGAAGGGATTCTGTTTTCTTGTCCAGGCGTAGTCCGCCAGTTGCTATGCGAAGCTGGATTCTTCCTGCATTTCTCTCTTTCCCTTTTGTTAAAAGGGAACTGCAAGGGATTCTTCATTCTGTTTTTAGCTTTAGTTTTTCTCAAAGCGGGAGCTTTGAGTTACCTCTTTCTCCCTTTAGTCCCGGTGTAGTCCATCAGTGTTTACTCCGGCTTTTTAATCGCCTTTGGTGATTTGACGGATGCTGGACGAAGCCGGACCTGTCCCGGCGTAGCCCCGAATGTTTTCGGGACGAAGCCGGATTACTTTTTCCCTTTCAGGGGTGAACTTTCGATAGCTTTACTTATCTTTTTATTTATAATCTGCCACATTATCGCAATTAAAATCAATAATCCTATTGATGAATAAATTTGAATAAAACATAATAAATTAAAAAGAGAATGAAAGGCTATTGCCAATGTAATACCAGCTATTATAATCAAATTTTTATTCTTTGATTTACTAAATTTTGCCCGCCCCAAAGCATAGCCCCAAATACTTGAGAATAATGCATGGGCAGGAACGGATAAAAGCGAACGAGCTAATATAACATTTGACAACAAATATTTGGAAACGACGCTTATTCTAAAGAGATAAATCCCATTTTCAATTGAAGCAAAACCAAGTGCAACTGCAGATGCATATATTATCCCATCCATAGGTTCATTGAATTCTTTATGATTATAAACTGATAACTTTACAGCAAAAAATTTCCCTAATTCCTCCACAATTGGTGCTACTAAAACTGCACCCACAATATAAGAGTATTGAAAAGGAAGCTGAATAATAATGATTACAACTGCAGTTAAAATTCCTAAAAAATATGACCTTATAACAAGTTTTTTGGGCTCAGGTTCTAATGTATCCCTTTTGTAAAAATACCACAGCCAATAAATACCCGGAGCGAATCCTAAGATAAAAAAAATCACATTTCCCTCTTCCTGACTTTTCTAAAATAAATTATTTATAGCAAACATTACAGTATGATATCAATGTTTAAAATATAGAACAATTTATTATGAATTTAAAAAAAATCATGATAATAAAAAAATAAATCATTTATTCCGGTTTCATCTGGGGAAACAATATCACTTCTTTTATTGAAGTATTTTCAGTAATGAGCATTATCAATCTATCTATCCCAACTCCAAGCCCGCCGGTTGGAGGCATTCCATATTCCAGAGCTTCCAGGAAATCTTCATCAACTACATTAGCTTCTACATCTCCCAATTCACGAAGTCTTGACTGGGTTTCTAAACGTTCCCGCTGATCTATTGGATCATTAAGTTCAGTAAAAGCATTAGCATATTCATCACCATTGATAAATAATTCAAAACGCTCTGCAAGTTCCGAATTCCCGGGTTTTGATTTTGCTAAGGGTGATATTTCTTTAGGAAAATCTGTAACAAACGTCGGTTGAATCAATTTAGATTCCACAAAAGTTTTAAAAATCTCCTCTATCAATTTACCAGGTCCTGCTGTTGGTTCTATCTCTATATCTTTTTCCTCACAAAAAGCCTTTATTCTTTCAAAATTAAGTCCTGAAGCATCAAATCCTGTTTCTTCTTTTATAAGTTCAAAAATTGAAACTCTTTTCCATGGTTTTTTAAGGGAAATTTCTTTTTCCTGAAAAACAATCTTATCTGAATTAAAAACTTCTTTAACCACATGTATAATCATATCTTCAGTAAGATCCATTATATCATAATAATCAGCATATGCCTGATAAAGTTCAAGTAAGGTAAATTCCGGATTATGGTTCCTATCCATTCCCTCATTACGGAAGGTCTTACCCAATTCATATACTCTTTCAAAACCCCCAACAATCAACCTTTTCAGGTAAAGCTCTATCGAAATCCTTAAGTATAAATCAATATCTAATGTGTTATGATGTGTCATAAAAGGACGGGCATTAGCTCCACCATAAAGGGATTGTAAAATCGGAGTTTCAACTTCCAAAAAACCTCTGTTATCTAAAAAACTTCTAATCGCAGTAATTACTCTCGCCCTTAACTCAAAGTTCCTTTTATTACCCGGATTTAATAATAAATCCAGGTACCTTTTACGATAACGGAGCTCAATATCAGAAAATTCATCATATCGCTTTTTTTCACCATCAACCTCTTTTTCTTTAACTGTAGGAATAGGTCGTAAGTTCTTACAAAGAATTAGTACATTAGTTGCTTTAACAGAATATTCACCTCTCTGGGTTAGGAAACATTCTCCCTCAACCTGAACAAAATCCCCTAGATCAAGCAGTTTAAAAACTTCATAATTTTCATTTCCTACTTCATCTTGACGAACATAAAGTTGTATTCTTCCTGTTTCATCTGTTATATTAGCAAAACCAATCTTTCCCTGTCTTCTCATTGCATTAAGACGACCATTTACTGTGACCTTCTTTTGGTTCTTTAAATATTTATCCTTATGTTCAATCAAATTCCCGATTGTATGAGTTCTTTTTACTCTATTGGGATAGGGGTTTATACCAAGGTTTTTTATTTTTTGAAGCTTCTGCCTTCGTATAGCAACTAATTGATTGAAATTTTCCATTATACATGGCTCCTGTTTTTTATTTATCATCCCAAGATTCACATCAAAGAATGATCCTGATCATTCAAATATAGTCCTTTTCTTAAAAATCTTTATTCGTTTTGTGTCAAGTTTGAATAGATATTTCAAGTAATTTATCTATTAAAACTTAGTTTTACAGCCACAGGACGATGATCGGTTATGTATTGATATCTTGATTCACTTCCACCTTGCATATATCTATCAATAACTATGGTTTTTACATCTGAGTTAATATTCTCAAATTCATCAAAAAGCTCATTTGAAATTATGATATGATCCAGGTGCCCCCTATATTTCCAGTATGGATAAGACCAGTCAGCTGTACTATCTGCAGCTATTGAATAATCTGCAAATCTATAATTTTCTGGATTTTTGAGGAAATTCAAGTAAACATTTTCTTCATCAGGATCAATTAGCAGGTCGTTTAGATCTCCGATGATTAATACATTATTACTGTGAAAATTTTCCACAATGAACTTGTCCAATTTCTCACATGCAGCTCTTCTTCTATCTTCATTTTCTTTCCCTATTCTAGCTTTAAGATGATTATTAATGATCATGATTGGAGTATCCCGATAAATAAATTCCATCACCAGTGGATGACGTGGAAAAGCATAATGGTCTTCTTCTGAATCATAGATCTCGTATATTTCTGTATTTTCAATCACCCCTGTTTTATAAATATAAGCAAGATTCATTTCCCAAGAATCTGTATTTGCTCTAAATCCCACCCATTTTTTTATTGGATCAATTTCATTTAATTTCTCAATCAAAACTATAAATGCAGAATCACTCTGGATTTCCTGGAATCCGATTACATCAGGATTAACAGCATTAATTATTTTAGCAGCATATAAAACAGTATTTTCGTTCTTAGGAAAATTCTGCAGGTTCCAGGTCATTATTTCTAATGTGTAATCAGTTCCAAAAGTTAGAGAGTCAAGCTGGATCTCGGGTAATTGTTCAGATATTATTTCCCCTTCTTCTGAAAACAATAATACAGTAAAAAGAAGTGCAATTAAGAAAAATCCTATTTTCATAGACTATTTCTCCTCAATTCAATTATTAAAATCTAACCTTAAAGCTACAGGACGATGATCAGAAATATTTTGTTCATATTCATACAATCCTTCATCCAGATATGTATCTATTCTAATAGTTTCAACACCAGAATCAGGATCTTCAAATTCATAAAAAAGTTCATTAGTAATTAAAATATGATCCAGATGACTGGGCCAACCCGGATATGACCAATATCCGGAACTCCCCTGAGCAATTTCCATGTCTGCAAACTGGTAAAGGTCGGGTTCTTCTATGAAGTTCCAGAAAACATTATCTTCCTCAGTCTCCTGGATTTCATCATTCAAGTCTCCTAATACAATTACATTTGAATAATGAAAGTTCTCCTCAATATATTCTTGAAGTCTAATACTGGCTTCTCTTCTTCTATCTTCGTCTACCTGATATCCACCTGCTTTCAAATGATTATTTATAGAAATAATCTGAAAACCTTCATAAGAAAATTCCATAACTAATGGATACCTGGGGAAAAAATAATGCCCATACTCAGATATCTCATAAATATTTTCCATATTTATAACAGCAGTTTTATATAAATAAGCTAAATTAATATCATAATAGGAACTATTGGCTCTATATCCATCCCAACCTTCCAATGATTCAACAAGATTATTAAAATAATACTCACTTTCAATCTCCTGAAGTGCTATCAAATCTATTTCCAGTGCACGAATAGCTTCAGCTACTAAACCTACAGTAATTTCATCATTCAAAGGAAAATGTTCTATATTCCATGTCATAATCTCAAAAGTAGTATCAGTACCAAAAGTCATACCGTCAAATATCGGAGGTGTCAGAACTTCCAGTTCATTGCTCCAGTCGGTTTGACCCTCCTCATAAAGTGCAGCAACCCTGTATGTATACAATAATTCGGGTTCTACTGAAGTGTCATTATAGCTTGTATCATTGGGTTCGTTGGTATACAAAAGAGTAAAGTCCTCATCTTCTATCTTTCTCTCAATTATAAATCCTGTTTCATTGGAAGTATTATCAGTCCAGTAGATTTGAACTTCAGAATTAGAAGGTATAATAGCAGACAGGTTAGAAGGAGCATAAATGTCAACAGGAGTCTGGATATCTACTACATTACTCCAATCAGATTGATCTCCTTCAAATAATGCTGCCACTCTGTAATAATAAACCGTATTAGTTGAAAGTAATGAGTCTATATAGCTTGTGATATCAGGTTCGGTTGTAAAAATAGTCTGAAAAATATTTCTTTCTTCTTTTCTTTGAATTACAAAACCAATTTCATCTGAGCTGTTATCTTCCCATTCAATTAGAATTTTTAAATCCTCAATAAGAGTAGCTGTCAAATTCGTAGGTTTATCATCTTCCCAGGAAGTAGTAGAATTCTCACCACAAGAAATAACTAATCCAACAACAATTAAAGATACAAGTAACAACTTCATATTATTCCCCAAATTTTGATATTAATTTTGCTGCTGCCAGTAAATTTTTTACAATAAAGTCAGGTTTATAAATCCAATTATTCCTGTTATTTAAAAATTCATTTTCCCCATCACCGGTTAAAAGTAAAATCGTTTTCAGACCTGCTCTTTTCCCAAATTCAATATCTGTATATTTATCCCCGATCATATAGGATTTTTTTATTTCAAAATGGTATTTTTGAAAAGCTTTTTTAAACAATCCCAAGCCTGGTTTACGATCTTCATGGTCTATGTCAAAAGGTTCCACTGAACCTTCTTTATGATATGGGGAAAAGAAAATTTCATCTATCCTGGCACCGGCTTCTCTAAGGCTTTTATTCATCTTTAAATGTATAGCTTTAAGATCTTCCAAAGTGTAATATGCCCTTGCAATACCAGACTGATTAGTAACCACAAAAACAAGATAATCCAATTTATTAATGATATTGATAGCCTGTGCAGAGAAAGGGTACAATTCGAAATCGTCCGGATCATGCACATAGCCTTTCTTATCAATATTTATAGTGCCATCCCTATCTAAGAAAACTGCTTTTATCCTATTATTCTGTCTATTCTTTTCCAAAATATTACCCTTAATCCTTTATAAAATAATCCAATAAATCAATACTACTCTTGTTTTAAATAACACAAATCTGTCAACACTGTTTTAAACTTATAGGAAAAATGAGCAAAATCAAAATATCTTTATCTCAAATCCTCTTTTATTAACAATATAGAGATTGTTTATAATATAAGTTAATTAAGTAATAAGCCATAAATATAAAAAAAAATCGAGAAGAGCACTCTTCTCGATTCAGGCTGTTGACAAAGTACAATTTACTAGTATGTTATGTAGAACTTTGATTTAAATGAAATTGTCATGGTGAGCCCTTCGGCATCGCTCAGGACAGGCTTAGTCGAACCATAATTGTCTAATTATTAGTGTGTTAAACCCTTCGTCCTTCGACTACGCTCAGGATGACACAAGCTCAGGGTGACATATATCGTTCTGCATCTGATAACAAGATTGCTGGCAAACCAAGGTTTGTCAGTAATCTCAATCGAGAAGAGCAATCTTCTCGATTTTCTTATCTAATAAATTATTATACTAATGCTGAATCTTTTTTACTCTAAAAAACATACGCTCAGCTTCAATATTTCTTTTCCAAATATTTCTCGATTTAAAAATGCCGTTTGAATCCAACAAGAATGCTTCATACGGATCTATAGAAGAATAAACTTCATAAATACAATCCAGTTCCAATTCCCATTCCAATATTACACTATTATCAACTATTGAGATCATTATACTATCAACATAAGATACTCCAAAAGTTATATCCAGTGTTGTTACATCCATAGAATCCACATTAACATTGTTCACAACAACATCTTCATAATCCGGATGATGAAATGTGAATGTATAAGTTCCGGGCAGTAAAGGACGATAATACCTTCCGAATGTACTATCGCTTCTTACGGGTTCAACAGGAGTCATTCCTTGGACACTATCGATCTCGGTGACATATATCTCAGCTACTAAGGGATGACGATGCACATCAGTAATATTACCTGTTACAGTTGCATAATTTATTCTGTCTATCATTATGAGGGCAGCCTGCAGATTATCCTGGCAGATTTCTTCAACCTGACTTTCAGGTGGGATATAAGTAGTTGCCAATTCAATAGTAAAAGAAAATATCCTCTGCTCTGCATAACCCCAATCGCCCATTGTACCCTGGCAGGTATAACCAAAATCTACAGCCTGGGCAGGTATATAATGTCCTGTACCGTAAATAGTTGGAATTGTTTCTGCCATTGCAGTTGCAAGATCTCCCATTACTTCATGGTCATACGAACAAACTCCAGGTAAATGACCCAGAGGATATAATACCCATTGCCCTGAAGAATGATATGTTACTCCAGCATAAAATTTATAAGACCTGAGCAAATCCCTGGCATATACTGTTTCCGGTTCAGACCAGGCATAAGGACCATGATAAATCTGTGAAGTTGGATTATTTGATGCCCCATTATTGCCCCATACATAGCCAAAATTACGGTTTAAATCCACACCATCTACAGAACTATAATCCGGCATTTCGTCTCCATCATTATCTCGCATATTTTTACGGTGCATTGTATGCCAACCTTCTGTTACAAGTTTATGTCCATCAGGATTCATTAATGGTATAAACCAGATTTGAGTAGTATTAATCCAATTAGTAACACTATCCACAATTCCATAATTGGATACAAGATAATTAAGAATATACATATCAACTTCCAGACTTATAGGTTCCCTGGCATGAATTTCAGCAACAAAAAAAACATTAGGTTCATCTTCATTTGTTTCGGGATTATCTGATAATTTTATACACCAGACTTCATGCTGAAAATCTATATAATTGCTATCACCATATTCACTTTCATAATATAAATAACATTGAGATTTGCCAAGGGTAGTTAACTGTGTAAAATCAGGATAATCTGCTGCTATATCCTGTAATTCTAATGTAACCTCGGAATAATTGCGATACCCAGGTATATCCCGTTTCCATTCGGTCTCAGTTGAAATTACTTCATAAACATAGTTATTTAATTCGAGATAATCTGTCACCTCTTCATCTGCAATAATATCTAGTTGAATATTTTCTCTATAAATCTGAAAATCTATGTTATTTTTTTGGACCCAATCAAAAAGGTCTTTATCAGGATTTGTAATTGAAATGTGGGCAAGTTCTCCATATAATGAATAAGAAAATGCAATAAATTTAACTATAAGAATAAATATTAATAAATTCTTTTTATTGAATTCCATACAATATATTTTCCTAAATAGATTTTACTGAGAACCTTTAAAGATAATCATATAAAATTGTCTATTAATTTCTGAATGTTTATAAGTCTATAATTATATTATTTTTTCTAGTTTAATTGAA
>JAUXFF010000084.1 GCA_030620155.1 Candidatus Cloacimonadota bacterium
AACAATACAAAATTTGAATAATTTCTTTTCACCTTATTTAAGTAAATTTATTTTTGATAAATTTTTTATACAAAAAGATTATAATAATTTTGTATCATTACTTTTATTATATATTGTGCTTTATACTTTTATGAACATTCAATTAAGTATTCATTCTTTTGTTAGAACAAAATATTTACAAAGTTCAATTTTAGCATTTAGAAAAAAAGTAATGCGAATTCTATTTAATAAAGATTTTATTGATTTTAATAAATTTTCTTTTGGTGATATTGCTACAATAATAAGAACTAATATTAATAGTGCAAATTCATTAATGTTAGCAGTTATTGAAACTATATTTATTCAACCACTATTCCTTTCAATATCATTTGTATATTTATTTAATATCTCCCCAATATTTATATTATTTATTGTTCTCGAATCTGTTGGCTCTTTTATTATTGTACATTTTATTACTAATCCTATCGAAAAGGCTTATAAGAATCAATTAGAAGGAACAGCTCTTTATAATAGACATCTTGAAAAAAATTATAATTCTTATGAAGATGTTAGAATGAATTATATCTCTGATATTGCTCTTGTTCGTCTATTTCGTGTTTTTATTGATTACAAATCAAGAACAATGAAAGTTGCAAAATATGATATTTTATATGAATTATCAGAAGCATTAAAAGGTGTTTTTTTTGATATATCGGCAATACTATTCAGTATTTATTTGATAAAAAACAATTTAATGACTGTTGGAGATTATATTGCTTTTATTGCCATTAAGCCAAAATGTGTTTCTGCATTAGGAGGGTTTGCAAAATTAAAACTATATCTTAGAAAAATTAAAGTATATATTGATGGCATAGAAAAAGTAATTCCTTTAGAAAAATATAAAAAACGAATCAATGAAAGCAATGATAATCTACTTGATGAGATAAATTCCATTTCTTTTAATAATGTTGACTTTTCATATAGTGATAAAGAGCTTCTGTTTAGTGATTTCTCATATCAATTTATCAAAAATCGCATTTATATAATTGAGGGAGGTAATGGAACAGGAAAGACGACTTTATTAAGAATGTTGGCAAAACTTTGTAATCCTCAAAATGGTGAAATCTTATTAAATGACACACCATTAGCAGATATTTCAGAAAAAGAACTATCTTCAAAAATAAGTGTTTTAACTCAACATCCGAGATTATATGATGACACATTAGAAAATAATATAAATATCTTAGGAATAAGTAATGAAGAAATTCAATATACGATGCAAAAAATAGTAAAATATTTTAACATAAATGAGATTATTGCAAAGTATGAAAATGGTGAAAAATCTAACATTTATGAAATTGCACTTTCCGGCGGACAACAAAAGAAAGTTTGTTTAGCTAGAACTCTTTTATATAATTCGAATGTTTTAATTTTTGATGAACCGTTTGCAGCATTAGATAAAGAGTCACAAAAGAATTTAGAAAAAATGATAAATGAAATATCAGAGGATAAAATAATAATAATAATCTCCCACAAAAAAGATATACCATTTAACAATAATACAATTAATTTAAAAATGATGAAGTCTGAACAATCAAATATTATTTTAAAAGAAGCTTAAATACGGAGAAATCTATGTATAATGATAAAGTTATGAATTGTTTTTTTAATCCTAAACATGCAGGTGTAATTGAAAACTATTCAGCAAGAGGATTTACAGGTTCTATAGAATGTGGTGACGCAATGGAAATTACACTGAAAATTGATGAAAGGGAGGTCATTACTAATGCTAAATTTAGAGCTTATGGATGTACAGCTGCTATTGCTAGCTCAGAAGCTATTATTACATTGATACTTGGTAAAACAATCTCAGAAGCAGAAAATATAAGAAATTCAGATATTGTTAATTATCTTAATGGATTACCTGATTTAAAGCTTCATTGTTCCGTTTTAGGTCAGGACGTCTTAAAAGATGCTATCTGTAATTATCGTAAAATTGATAATAAATCAGAGGAAAATGAAGTAATTTGTAAATGTAATAATATCAAAAGAAAAAATATTGAAAATCTAATTATTGATAAAAGAATTTTCTCTTATAGAGAATTGCAAAAGTTAACTAATGTTGGTACTATATGCGGTAAATGTGAAAACCGAGTATATGCAATTCTTTCTATGGCAATAGAAAAAGAAAATGAAATATTAAATCTGGAGAATAAATAAAAATGCCCATTTCACATAAGATAGAAACTATAATAAAAAATTATGAATATAGGAATGGTATAATCTATTTTGATAATAATGCTACAACAAAAATCGCTCCTGAAGTGTTGTATGAAATGTTACCGTATTTAGTTTCAAATTACGGTAATCCATCAAGTCTTTACAAATTTTCAAATGAAGTATTAAATAAAATGAATGAAAGTAGAGAAAAAGTAGCAGATTTACTAAATTGTTCTTCCGATGAAATTATTTTCACAAGCTGTGGTTCAGAATCTAACAATTCTGCAATACTATCTGCATTACAAACTAATCCCAATAAAAGACATATTATTACAACAGAAGTCGAACATCCTGCCATAAAAAATCCTTTAACACACTTAAAAGAAAAAGGTTATAAAGTAACATCTTTGAATGTTGACAATAAAGGTCAATTGGATATTCAACAATTAGAAGATTCAATTACAGATAATACTGCTCTTATTTCCATTATGTATGCTAATAATGAAACAGGAGTAATTTTTGATATTCCCAAGATATCAGAGATTGCAAGAAATAAAGGGGTTCTTTTCCATACAGATGCTGTTCAAGCTGTTGGTAAAATCCCTATTGATTTACAAAAACTCCCGGTTGATTTTCTGTCATTGTCCGGTCATAAAATACATGCTCCAAAAGGAGTTGGTGCATTATTTGTAAGAAATAATATAAAATTCTCTTCTTTTCTGAAAGGTGGTCATCAAGAAAATGGTAGAAGAGCTGGCACAGAAAATGTTACTTCAATTATAGGACTTGGAAAAGCTGCGGAATTATCGAAGAAAAATTTAGTAACTGTAAACAATCAAATTAAAATATTGCGTGATGAATTGGAAAATAATTTATTAGATACAATTCCCGATATTCAAATTAATGGAGATTTGGAGAATCGTTTATCCAATACATCAAATATAAGTTTTAAATATGTTGAAGGAGAATCTATTCTTTTTATGCTAGATAAAAATAATATTTGTATTTCTACAGGTTCAGCTTGTTCAAGTCATTCTTTAGAACCATCTCATGTATTGAAAGCAATGAAAATACAGTCAATATTTCTTAATGGTTCAATCAGAATTTCTTTAAGTCGTTATACAACTAAAGATGAAATAAAGATAGCTTCTGAAACTATCCCCAAAATAATATACAGATTACGACAACTATCCCCTTTTTGTAGTTAACAACTTTCAAAATATATCTGAGTAGGATTTCATAATTTTTATAAAATATAATTATATACTATACGGAGTTAAAATGATAAAATATTTTAAAACAGTAATTTTATTTATGATTTTCACAGGAGTAATCCTCAATGCAATCACTATCCCCTATTCCCAAACAGAGCTAAAAACAGAAAGCAATCATATCTCAGATTTTGTGCGTATATCTCCTGACGATTCGCTTTCAATTCCTTTGCAGACGGATGTGTGGTTTTGGCGTGATAAAGAAAACCTGTTCGTTCTTTGGGAAGCGGAAATTAATGAAAATTTTGAAAAAGGGAGATTTGCAACTACAGATGAATGGGTTGAATGTGATTTCTTAAGAATTCAAATCATTACGGATATAAATAATTATTATGCTTATATGTTCTGTTCTTTTCCGCTTGGTAATAAATATGATGGTATTCGGAACTCGAATTTGAATTTTGAATATGATTGGAACAGCAATTATGAATATGAGAATATAATCTCCGATGATTTATGGAAAAGCACAATGTCTATTCCTTTGAAAGATTTGCGTTTTTACGGCAAACCACCGTATAAATGGAAAATAATTTTAACTCGTTATTTTGAAAAAGCCAATGATTTTTACTCATTTCCTTACGGAAAAATAGATATGGGAAAAGATTATTTTCGCACTGCTTATGATATTACCATAAATGAGGAACTTTCCCAAAATAAGAATTATAGGATCACACCGTATTTCATCAAAAAATACGATTTAATGGAAGAAACAGGTTCTTTCGATCCTGAAAATATTGGTCTTGATTTTTCATATAATCCAACTTCTGCTACTAAAGTTAAACTTAGTATCAATCCTGATTTTTCTGATGTCCCATTGGATACGGAAGAAGATAATTTTAATGTTCTTTATGCACCGAGTTTTGAAGAAAACCGCTATTTCTTCATTGAAGACCTTGATGTCTTCGGAGTAAGCAGTAATTTATTTTATACTCGTCATATAATGCAACCGCAATATGCTGTGAAACTTACCGGGGATTCGGAAAAATTTCTCTTACGGATTTCTTTCCGCAATGGATAAAGAAGTGACAGAAGGTGACGAGATTCTGAATAATGACGATATTTATAATATGCTCGCATTCAGACCAAAATGGGAAAATCTTTCTATTCAAATGACTCTGTTGAATAGGATGAACAAAGACTATCACAATGAAGTTTTGGTGATTAATCCAACCTGGGAATTTATGAAAAACCAATCTATTTGGACTGAGATAGATATCACTTTAAGAGATGTATCTGGTATTGAAAATGAAAAAGGATATTCGGTGTATTGCGGATATAATGGGAAAAAGGGAGATGTAAATTGGTCTATCAATGGTTCTCATATTAGTAAAAATTATTATGCAGATATGGGATTAATATATGAAACAGATTATACAGCATTAAATGCAGATATCTTGCAAAACAGTGAACCAAACGGAAAAATCATAAAAAAGTATGGTTCTGCAATTTGGTTTCATAAAGCTTTTGAAAACGAGAGCAAAGATCTGCTTGATCAAAATGGTGGTTTAAATTTCTGGATGAATTCTCCTCATAAAATAAATCTTAGTATCTCTGGAAATATCGGGCAGGAAAGTTATAATGATTCTATTTATACTTGGGATAATATTTATGCAGGTATCGGAACCTGGAATATTTCATGGTTAAGTGCAAGAATCAATTACAGCATAGGTCATTCACTCATCTATAATCTCTCCGGAATATACAAAAAGGACTATCTCAATTTGGGATTATGTGGTGATATCGGAAATAACCTTTCTTACAATATTTCTGCTCAAAGAAAAAGATATTTTGATTTTCCAACCGATTCTGGGATGGATGATGAATATTGGATTGGCAACTCTGACTTAACTATTCACTTTTCCAACAAATTATCTCTTACTAATGGTTTGCGTTATAATAACTATGAAAATAGTGAATTAACTGCATACTTAGGATTTTTCTCGAATCTTGGTTATGAATTTAAAGATAATTGTAATCTTTATCTCGGTTATAAAAGAGCCCAAGATGAAACAGAACAAGAATTTATCACCAATTACAGGCATGCATATATGAAAGTCAGTTATACTTTTTAGAATGTGTAATTTGAAAACTAAATGCAATCAGATAATAAAATTAAGATAAATATCAGAGCTAAAATTTTAAACTATTGTTCTTAAATTATTAGCTTATAGAAAAATTTATAATTTTGTATAACTTCTATAAAATATTAAAAAGTTCTTGCAACTATCCTGCACACTTTTTCCAGGAAAATTTCATCCTTTTCAGTGAATGGCGAGTAAGCATGGGAATCGATATCCAGTTCTGCAATGATTTCCTTATTTTTGAAAATCGGAACTACGATTTCTGATTTTACATTAATGCTGCAGGAAAGATAGTTATCTTCTTTGGTCACATCTTGAATGATTAAAGTTTTCCCGCTTTCAGCAACCTGTCCGCAGATACCTTTGCCAACAGGAATATTAAGGTGTTCAGTAGGTTCACCTGTATAAAGCTCGAGATTCAATCCCTTTTTATCTTCACTTAGCAGGTAAAAGCCCACCCAATCATAATAATCAACACTGTCATGAAGTAGATTACAGATAGATAGAAGTTTATAGATTCTTTTGTTATTAGTATTTATAATCTCACTTATTTTACTTAGAAGTTTTTGAAATTTTTCTTGTTTATTTCCCATAATTTCCTCATGATTTATTACAGTCAGAATTAATTAGTATAAATTTGTTGCAAGAACTTTCATATTATATATATTTGGATAAGAAAATTCTTTTAAGGAGGAACCATGGCTGGAGTTATCCATTTTGAAATTAATGCAGATAATCCCGAGAAGATCATTGAATTCTATACTAAGGTTTTTGGATGGAGAATTGAAAAATGGAAAGGACCTATGGAATACTGGATAATTTATCCGGATTCTGAAGAAGGAAATGGAATTGGTGGTGGTATAGCCAAAAGTATAAGTGGTGAAAGGATTATCAATACCATCGGGGTCGATTCAGTGGATGAATATATCAAGACAATCAATAAAAGCGGTGGTTCATTAGTACGACCTAAAATGGCTATTCCCGGAGTTGGCTGGTTAGCTTATTTTAAAGACATTGAAGGTAATATGTTCGGGATTATGGAGAATGATCCTAAAGCGAAATAAAAAACCCCCTTTATAAAATATTACAAAGGGGGAATTATTCTAATATATTTTATTCTAATACAAAGATATTCTTTTTTGCACAAATTTCTTTAAGTTGCCGGGGCCATACGGTAACGCTTACTTCACCGATATGTGCTTTCCTGAGAAGATACATATAAGTTCTTGATTGACCGATTCCACCACCGATACTGAGAGGAATTTCATCGTTCAGAATAGCCTTGTGGTAAGGCAATTTCAGGAAATCCATTTGACCGGTAAGTTCAAGCTGTTGTTTAAGAGTATCTTTTGTTACACGGATACCCATTGATGTTAATTCATGACGGCGTTTCGTAATAGGATTCCAGACAAGGATGTCACCGTTAAGTCCATGCATTGGTTGTCCATCAGCAGAAGTAGTTTCAGTTACCCAGTCATCGTAATCTGCAGCTCTCATTTCGTGAGGGTAACCATCTTTAAGCATCCAACCGATCCCAATGATAAAAACTGCCGGATATTTCTTTATGATCTCTGTTTCACGCTGTTTACGTGGCAGGTCAGGGAACATCTCCAGTATTTCTTCTGCATGAATAAATTTGAGTTCTTCCGGAAAATCAGGATATTCACTGTCTTTTAACTGAGGGAAAAGTTCCTGTGCATGTCTACCTGCACCTAAAATCACTTTCCAGATTTTCCTGACAATATCTTTAAGAAAATCAAGGTTTCTCTGGTCTGCAGTCATTACTCTTTCCCAATCCCACTGGTCAACATAAGATGAATGATCATGGTCGAGGAAATAATCTTTTCGTACAGCTTTCATATCAGTACAAACACCTTCACCAATTTTACTATCGAATTGCTTCAGAGCCATTCTTTTCCATTTTGTTGCTGCTTGAACAACCTGAGCATCAATAGGTTTATCGAGTCCTAATCCACATTTAAAATCGATTGGAGTTCTGGAACCATCGCGATCGAGATAATCATTAACTCCACTGTTAATGTCCACAATGAGTGGAACCTGGATCATCATCAAGTTAAGTTCTTTACAAAGATTCTTCTCAATGTAATCCTTAATTGCATAAAGTGCTTTCATCGTTTCTTTGGGTGTAAGTATGGATTTATAATCAGTAGGAAGGATTTTTTCTACTTCTTCGTAAGTACTGATCCCCGGTCCTGCAAGGTCGGCTTTTTTATCTAACATTTTTTCTCCTTTTCTTTATTTATTAGTATGGTCAAACATTTTTTTTCTTAATTCTGTCAACAGAAAGTTCGTTTCTGGTTTCATAGAATACAAATAAAAAATTTGACAAAAAAAAGCTGATTTCGAAAAAGGCATCTGGTTTTTAAAAGAAGTATCTAATTGTCTAAAAAAGAATAAGATACTTATTATTTTATCCTTTGAACCCAGATAATGCAGTAGAGGTTTAATTAAGAGGGTAAAAAAAATAGGAGATAATAAAATGAAAATTATAAAATTAGTATTAATTTTAGTCTGTCTTGTATTTGTATATTTTCTTTATGCGAAAGATTATTTCGAATTCCAGAATTCGTATAAAGATGTAAGCGCTCAAAAGGCTTACAGGATAATCGAACGCTATCAGGATTTAATTGTTATAGATATATCAGGAACTTATGAGATGGGACATATTCCCGGTTCTATTAATTATTTCATTGGAGATGGCTCTCTGGATGAAGCCTTAAAAGAATTGGATAAAAATGAACGCTACCTTATATATTATCATACAAACAAAACCTCGGTTTTGGCAGCTAAAAAATTTACAAAAGCTGGATTTAAAAGAGTTTACAGATTAGACGGTAACTTTAGTTCATGGGTAGAAGCAGGTTTTGAAACAACAGCCATTAGAATTTAATTAGATTCATAAAGAAAGCAACTAAAAAACCTAAGACAGCTCCTCCAAGTACTTCAAGAGGTGTATGTCCAAGAAGTTCTTTCAGATTCTTTTCAATGATTTTATATCCTTCTTTTTTGCGGATATTTTCAACAATTTTGTTTAGAACCTCAGCTTGTTGACCTATAGGTCTTCTCACTTTTATTGCATCATGTATCACAATGCCTGCAAAAACAATACTAAAAACGAATAAGGTTGAGTTCAATCCTTCTTTTATACCCACTGCAGTAGCAAGAGAAACAACACAAGCTGCATGTGAACTAGGCATACTGCCGGTATCAAAAAACTTGTTAAAATTTATTCTTTTATCTATAAATAAGGAAAGAATTACCTTTATTGCTTGAGCAAGCAGGATCGAAATAACAACAATATCCAGAATCTTGTTACCAAAAATAATACCATTTTCCATAGGAATCTCCTGTTTTTAGATTTAATTTTGTAAATTTTTTTAATAAATTTTAATGTCAAATTTATTTTAAAAATTTATTAAAGGATATAATAATTTCCTTAAAAACTAATTTAAAAAAATCAGTAAGTTGCTTTCTTTGATAGACAAGGAGAAGCAGGGACAATAGTGTACATTCCCAAAATAGGCAATTATACTTAAATCAATATTTTATTTTGTATCTTGTGGTATTTTGTCCTTCACAGGAGTATATAAAATAACCTGTGAGTTGGGAGAAGTCGGATTGAACCTTTCATCATAAAGTTCCAAGTCATTAGATGTATCATATTCATATTGACTGGTAGGTAACCATTCACTCCAGATAAAATCGTATGTTTCTCCAATATTTTCAACAGGTCCTGTATGTATGAACACAGCGTATTTATGCGCAGGGATTTCTCTAATGATAAATCCTTCCGGAATAGTATCTGTAGCAGCAACTTCACAACCAGCCAGATATGTGAATTCAATATAATCATCACTAACAACTATATCGTAAGAAACACCCCAAGAACGGTCTTGTATTACTGAGTTTCGGATTTTGTCGAAATGTGCTATGAATTTTTCCCAAAGTTGGGGAATAGCGGTTTCACTGTCTTTAGTTCTGATTTCCATTCCTAAAATGGTCATTGGCTCTAACTCAACAATTTCAGGTTCCATTTTTAACACAATTTTCCCGGTTTCTTTAATTTCAGTATCATCTGCTTCAGCAAAAACAGAAATACTCATACTCACAATAATGAAACATAAAATTAAATATTTCATTTCAATTCTCCCCGAAATTAATTTAATAGTATCTTTATGTATTTTTTTGGGATATCTTTAGAATAATAATAATGTGCTACTTTAAACCCAGCATAGCCTTTTTCAATTTTGGTAAAGCTGTATTTTCTCCCAGCCAGATGGCAAAGACAGCTTTTTTGAAGTCTAACCCTTCAATTGTACCTTTTAATTCGTCTTTTATATATACACTTGTTCCTATTCCGGGTTCATAGATAATATCATAAACATCATTTTTGAGAGCTTTTTCTGTAAAATAGGAATTGAACTCATCGATTTTAGGTTGAAGCTCTTCAGGAGTATTTGCATTTGCAAAACCTTCATTCCAGGCATTGATTAATTTTTCAGGAGAAACACCTTTATAAGTGAAATGCATCCTGACTACCATAGGTTCATCAGCTTCTAAAATGACATTTGCATCTTCATTTTTCTGCTTTAAATATAAAGCACCCACATAAACTTTAAAAATCAGTTTTTTTCTGATTCCTGCTCCATTTAAAAGCAAAGTATCACTTTGAATAGTAATTTCATCAGGAAGTGTGATTTTTCCGATTTCTAAAGTGTTTAACAGCGATAGGATAAAAAAAATAAAAGTAAAAATAACAATAATTTTTTTAAACATATTCCACTCCTTTTCAGTTAATCAAAAAAACTGAATTTTTTTATTACGACGAAAAATGTTTTTATTCCAAAGATTGGCAAGTTTTTTAATGATTTCGTAGAAAGAAAGTGGAAATCAGAGGGTTTAGAATATCTAAATAAAAATAATTAAAGAGTTTTTTTCACGCATCCCCCGAAAACCAAGAGTATTTCTCAAGGTATCCCATTGAAAAACAATAAAATAAAACACAATAAAGCCGTTAAAAAGTAATTGCAAAGAGATTCTACATAATATTAATTTTGTACATCGTGGACAAATAGAAAATTATTATAACTTGAAATGCATTCTTTTTCTCAAAAATCGACATAATATAAATTACGTTAAGAAATTAGTAATAAACAAGCGTTAAGAAAAATCTTCTGTTTGAGTGATTTTCTAATTTCTTTCATAGAATC
>JAUXFF010000028.1 GCA_030620155.1 Candidatus Cloacimonadota bacterium
GAAATTAGTAATAAACAAGCGTTAAGAAAAATCTTCTGTTTGAGTGATTTTCTAATTTCTTTCATAAATCCTACTTAGAAAATAACGAGTTAAGATTTTTTAGTGGTGTTTACTAATTTTAGTAATTTATATTCGCCGAGAGTTTTTCTTTGCTTCATTTCTTTTGTCGGTACAAAAGAAATGAAGATCAATGATTGTTCGCCTCTGGGTGAAAAATCTTCTTGCTATTCTTCAGAACAAAAAGAATCCAATGATTTTGAAATCTTTTCGGGGGATGTCTGCAACAATCTAAAACTTGACACTATGTTCGGTGTCTGAAGTTTGATTAAAAAACAGGGGAATTATGCAAAAAAGAGAATTTGAGAATTTTATAAAAATACATTTTAATACAAGATATAATATGATCATGAGAACATTTGAGAAGTATTTAGAAATATTAACAGAAGAAAATAAGAAAGTAAACCTTGTTTCACGTAAAACATCTGTTAATGATTTCTGGACTATCCATTTCCTGGATTCGATTTTACCTGTTGCCTATGTTAACTTTGATCAAAAAAAAATATTAGATTTTGGTTCAGGAGGAGGTCTGCCCGGCTTACCTATAAAAATAGTGATTCCAGACACTATAGTGTATCTCCTTGATTCACGTCAAAAAAAGGTGAATATATTAAAAAAGATAATCAAAAAACTTGACTTAAAAGATTGTTTCACGATTGTTTCACGCCTTGAGAATTTAAATAAGGAATGGGAAAATTATTTCGATGTTATTATATGCAGGTCGGTTAAGATATTACCTGACTATAAAGATAAGATGATGAAATTATTGAAAAAAGATGGGAAAATAATGCTTTATAAAAGTAAAAAATTAGACGACATATCTTTATTTGAGACTAAGGAAATAATTGATATAAGCCATCCTTTAATTGGTTTCAGGAGATTGGTAATAATAAAAAAAAAGATATAGGAAATTTATGGGAAAGATAATTACAATTGTAAATCAAAAAGGTGGAGTAGGAAAGACGACTACGGCAATTAACCTTGCTTCTGCTTTGGCAATTTATGAAAAGAAAACGTTATTAATTGATTTCGATCCCCAGGGAAACACTTCAAGCGGTATAGGATTTGACTATAAAAACCCCAATATTTATGAAGCCCTGATAGGTAAAATTGATATAAAAAAGGTTATCAGACATTCTAAAATCCTGGATAAATTGTTCGTTATTACATCAAATACCAACCTTACAGGAGCAGAAATAGAGCTTGTTAAAGAATATTCCCGTGAGCAGAAATTAAAACAAGCTATAGAACCTATAAAAGACGACTATGAGTATATTTTGATTGATTGTCCTCCTTCTCTGGGGTTGCTTACTGTTAATGCCTTGACTGCTTGTACGGATGTAATTATACCAATTCAATGCGAATATTACGCCTTAGAAGGTGTAAGCCAGCTTTTGACAACTCTTCGCCTAATCAAGAAAAGCTTGAATCCGAATTTGAATATCCAGGGCGTAGTACTTACAATGTACGACAAGAGACTTAATCTGGCAATGCAGGTGGCAAAAGAAGTTAGAAAATATTTCCAGGAAAAAGTATTTGAAACTGTTATCCACCGTAATATTAAAGTTACTGAAGCCCCCAGTTTTGGTAAGTCAATATTTCATTACGACATAAAATCAGTTGGGTCCAAAAATTATCTGAATTTTGCAAAGGAAGTAATATTAAGATGACAAAATTAGGAAGAGGATTAGAAGCATTAATTAATACAGGTCCCCATTCGTTTGATAAAGAGACTGGAGTTACAACATTAAATATTTCTGAGATTGAACCTAACAGATTTCAGCCACGAAGAAATTTTAATAAAGAGAAACTTCAGGAATTAGCCGAGTCACTTAGAGAAAATGGGATAATTCAGCCAATAATAGTAACAAGAATAGAAGAATCACTATATGAAATAGTAGCAGGAGAAAGAAGATTGGAAGCTTCAAAATTAGCCGGGTTCAAAGAAATCCCTGTTATAATCCGAAGTGCTACTCCCAGAAAACAATTACAATTTGCCATAATCGAAAATGTTCAACGTGAGGATTTAAACCCAATCGAACTTGCGATAGCTTATCAACAGCTGAATGACGAATTCAACCTGACTCATTCTCAGATTTCTGCAATTGTGGGAAAAGAAAGAGCAACTATCTCAAATAATATACGTCTCTTAAAACTTAATGAGAAAATACGCGATATGATTTTGAACGATGCTTTGTCTTCCGGACATGCACGGGCAATTTTGCAGGTGGATGAACGATTTCAAGAAAAATTTGCGGATTATATTTTTAAAAACAAACTTTCTGTTCGTAAATCAGAAATAGAAGCACGAAAAATCAAGGAAAGAGGGTCAGTTATCCCTAAGAAAATAAATCCCGCAACTCCTACAAAGTTTACTGAACAGGAGTATGAATTGACCAGAAAGTATAAAACTAGGGTTAAAATTTCGGAGAAAAACAACAAAGGTAAGATAGTATTCTATTTTTCTAACAGAACTGAATTAAATGAACTTTTAACGAAGCTCGAATAAATGTGATTATGAATAAAATTGTAATTATCTTGTTACTTTTATTTCTTATTGTAATAATTTTTCAGTATAAAAAGAATAACGAGCTGGAATATAAAATAAAGCAGCAGGAACAGGAAATAGAAGCATCATCAAAATATATCAGGAATTTAACAGAACGTTTAAAAAAGAAGAAAACGGAAGAAGAAAGCGTGATCTCAAAAGCAGAAAAACTTCGTAATCTGTTAGATAGCTATTTGGCTGAACAGAAACGAGATGAAAACATTTCAGAAGAAGAACTAAAGGAAAATCTTCAAAAAATTGAACGAGAAAAACGCTTTATTCCCAATATGATACCGGTTAAAGGTGAATTCACAATTAGCCAGAGGTTTCATATAAAACACAAAGCTCTTGATTTTGCTGCTC
This sequence comes from Candidatus Cloacimonadota bacterium, assembly GCA_030620155.1. Taxonomy (GTDB): domain Bacteria; phylum Cloacimonadota; class Cloacimonadia; order Cloacimonadales; family TCS61; genus JAUXFF01. The sequence goes on from JAUXFF010000028.1 coordinate 2,969, forward strand.
CTCTCGGTACTGAAGTAGCAGCAGCTGCAGCAGGAGAAATATTATCAGTTAAAGAAGATAAATATTTCGGCAATGTGATTGTTATGGATCATTTTAATGGATATGAAACTACATATGCTCACCTGGCAAAAATTTTAGTTGAATCCGGAGATTTTATAAAGAAAGGACTAACTATCGGATTGGTTGGAGATACAGGCAATAGTACGGCACCACATCTTCATTTTGAAATAAAACTAAATAAGGAAAATATCGATCCGGAGAAAATGGTTATTTTAAAATAGAAAATTAAGTGAGGTCACTATGACAAGGAATAGAAAAGTAGAACTTTCTACAATTATCGGAAAAGGCAGTAAAATCAAAGGAACTCTTTTTATTGACGGGGGAGTTAGAATTGATGGCACTATAGAAGGAAATATTGAGTCCAGTGGTTTCATAACCATCGGTCTTTCCGGTGTTGCTAACGCAGATATTAAAGCCAAAGAATGTTTGATATCAGGAAAAGTTGTTGGTAATATTGTTGTGGAAGAAGCTCTTGAACTCGATAAAACAGCTAATCTACAGGGAGATATTATAGCTAAAGTATTAAAGATTCATACAGGCGCAGTTTTTAATGGGTCAAGCGTTATGGGAAAACATCCTGTCTCCCCGAAATTAGAGAAACCGAAACCTGCAGATGTGGAAAAAAATAAAGATCAATAATGAGATAGTTAAATACCTTGGGATAATAACTCAAATTGGGCTTACAGTTGTAGGTTCAATATTGATATTTTTCTTTCTCTTCCTGTTTCTGGATAAAAAGCTAAATACACGTGGAATCTTGCTTCCTGTTGGAATTATTCTAGGTATTGTGTCAGGATTTGTTTGCTCCTATAGAATTTTAAAAAGGTTTTACAAAAATTAACATTGTATTTATTTTGATACAGTTAAATAAATATGAATAAGAGAAAATACTTAAGAAGAATACTGCTTATAATTTTCTTGACAAACATCATTGCCACTTTGACATTGCCGCTGTTTTTTAATGACGCAATAGGCTGGATATTAGGCTCTTTTGCAAGTATCGGGGTTTTATTATGGATGGCTCATGATATTGAAAAAAACATGAATTTAATGCCCGGGGATGCAAAATTGAAAACAACAAAAAGTCTTTTTTTCAGATATTTGGCTTTGATTGTTTATTCAGTTCTGATAATCAGACTTGTAAAACCTAATATTATTATTTTCGGCTTAGGTTTGTTGGCTTCTCAAATTGCCATATATTTAAATGAGATTTATGAGAAATTGAGAAGAAACAAATATTTTAGAGGATAAAATGGCGAAAAAGAAAAAGTCGCTTCTGAAATTATTTTTATTACTCTTCATTATAGAAGTAATAATTGTTATTATTTCAAGCGGCTATAATAAAGAACTTCAAATAGGATTTGAAAAGGGGAAATTTTTATTAAGAAATATTGAACATCCTTTTAACCTGCAAGAGAAAATAACTGAAGAATTTCAAATAGATGAATATTACCGACAAAAAGGTATAGAACCCACAATATACGGAAGCAAAGAAGTTTATATATTTTTTAAAAATACTTTTGGAAAAGAGAATGCAATAAGTTCTTTCCAACTAATTAGAATGCTGCTTATAGTTGACTTAATTCTACTTTTAATGGCTCTCTATATCAGGAGACGTCTACTAAGTCGTCCTTCCAAACCCCAGATTTTGTTCGAAATGATTTATACAGCACTGGAAGAATTTGTTGTTGAAACACTTGGTAAACAGAGAGCAAATTATGCGCCCTATATTGTTACCCTGTTTATATTTATCTGGACTTGTAACATGATCGGATTAGTCCCAATCCCCGGTTTTATGGAACCAACAAGGAATTTAAATGTTCCGCTGGGACTGGGAATTTTTGCTGTTATTATTGTTCATATTACAGCCATAAAGGTAAAGGGAGTATGGGGTCATTTAAAAAATTACGTGAATTTTGTTAAAAACCCCTTGTTTTTGTTAGATATCGTCAGCGAACTCTCCAAAGTTGTTTCTATTTCTTTTCGTTTATTTGGAAATATACTGGGAGGAGCAATAATAATTCTAGTTGTTTCTTCTTTAGTTAGTTTTGTAGTGATTCCTGTTGGACTGAGTTTGTTTTTTGGGATTTTTATAGGCACAATACAGGCATTTGTATTTACTATGCTGGCGTTAACCTATATTGGTGTAGAAATTTCGGAGTAATGAATGGTTTTTTCTGTTGAATATATTCAAATAGCATCTTATCTCGGAGCTGGTATTTGTGTAGGTATAGGAGCTGTTACAACCGGTATCGGTTCCGGAATCATTGCCGGTGAAGGAGCTTTGGCTATCATGAAACAACCAAAGGCAAATGAACAAATTTTCCGCACTATGCTTATCGGTCAGGCAGCAGCTCAAACTGCCGGTATCTTTGCTTTAGTTGTTTCCATGTTACTTATGTATGGCGGATTTGATGTTGTCGAAGGCGGCTGGTTCAGGGCTGCTGCTCTTCTTGCTGCTGGTATTTCAATGGGGATAGGTTCCCTGGGACCATCCTTAGGTGCAGGTTATTCCGGAGGACAAGCTTGTAAATCTATTGCCAGAATGCCAAAAGAAAGTAATGCCATTATGGGAAATATGCTTATTGGTCAGGCTTTGGCACAGACTTCAGCAATTTTCGCATTAGTAGTATCATTATTATTATTGTACTCTGTACCAAATCAACCAGCAGGTATTTCTATTGGAAGGATTATCTTGAAATCGATGGCATTACTGGGAGCTGGATTCTCTATTGGCTTTGGTACAATAGGACCAGGTGCAGGGATAGGATTTGTTGCAGGGAAAGCAAATGATATGATGGGAAGATTCCCAAAAGAAAAACCAAAAATTATGAGAACCATGTTTTTAGGGGCTGCTGTTTCTGAATCTACAGCCATATATTCTTTAGTAGTAGCCTTTTTACTGATATTTGCAGTCTAAAAAATTTAAATGATAAGTATGGAGGAAAAATGCAATTTACATTAGCCCAAGGGATAGTTAAAGCTGCTGCCTTATTAGGTGCAGGATTGTGCATGGGTATGGGAGCGTTAGGACCTGGAGTTGGAGAAGGTTTTGTGGCAGGGAAAGCTTGTGAAGGAATAGCCCGTTCCCCTGAAAATGCAAGCCTTATTACAAGAACAATGCTAGTAGGACAGGCAGTTTCCGAGTCAACTGGTATTTATTCGTTAGTTATTGCTCTTTTACTGATTTTTTCAACAGGGTAAAGGTAGAAAACTAAATAATTCAGAATTAGTTATTTAATTTTATTCCCTTATTGTGAGGGTTGGAGAATGAATGATAAGTATAAATTATACACTTATTGTAGTTTTTCTTAATTTTGTACTTCTGCTTATAGTGCTGAATAAAATTCTTTATAAGCCTATTAAAAAATTCCTTTTGGAAAGGCAGAATAAAATCTCTGAAGATATTGATAAAGCAAAGGAATCCAGGGAAAATGCTGAAAATTTGGTCCAGAAGAAAGAAAAGGAATTAAAAATCTCAGCAGAAGAAATTAGAAAAATGAAAAAAATCGCAAAAAAGGATGCTGAGATTCAGGCTTCAGGAATCATTAAACAGGCAAAAGAACAAGAAAAGAAAATTGTGAAAGAAACTGAAGATCAACTTATATATGAACACGAAAAAGTAGTTAGTAAAGTCAGAGAAGAATTGGCAGATATGATTGCGTCACTTTCAGAAAAATTTCTATCAACAAAGATCGATGAGAAAAAGGATGATGAATTATTGAAAAAAATACTATCAGAGAGAGAAGATAATTGACAAATAAACTTATTGCCAAACGCTATTCTAAAGCATTTATTGATAATTTAACAGAAAAAGCCTATACATCGATCCTAAAAGATATTAAATATCTAAATAAAACCTTAACTGCAACACCTGAGTGTACAAAGGTTATAAATTCGTTTTTATTTCCACTTACAGAAAGAATGGAATTAGCAGATGAAATAATTAAAAACCTTGAAAATAAAAATATTTGGAATAATCTATTTAAGATTCTTATACAAAAACATAAGTTTATTATAATTTCTGATTTGTTAGAAGAAATCGAAGAATCAATTCTTACTAGTAGAAATCAAATAAAAATCAGATTGAAAATTGCTCACAAACATTCTCCAGAAAACCTGGATAAAATAAAATCATTTATAATTAAAATTATGAGTATGGATGTAATATTCGATGTGATAATAGATCCGGAAATTATCGGCGGGTTTAAAGCCGAGTCCGAATCCTTTATGATAGATGGTTCAGTAAAAAATAATTTAATAAAATTTAAGAAATTTTGTGCGAAAACATACTGAAAAAAATAAAATGAGGGCTGTATGAAAATCCAACCAGATGAAATAAGCTCAATATTAAAAGCAAAAATTAATGATTTTAAGTTTGAAATTGATGTTGAAGAAACCGGTAAAGTAGTTCAGGTAGGTGATGGCATTGCCCGTGTTTACGGAATGAACAATATTATGGCAGGGGAAATGATACAATTTCCGGGAAATGTTATCGGAATGGCTTTAAACCTTGAAGAAGATAATGTAGGATGTATTATTTTTGGGGAAACAAGAAAAATAAAAGAAGGTGATATTGTTAAAAGAACAAAACAGATCCTCCAGGTTCCTGTGGGAGATGCACTTCTGGGACGCGTTGTTAATGCTATGGGTCAACCGATAGACGGGAAAGGTGAAATAAAAGCAGAAAAAAAAATGCCTGTAGAACGTAAAGCCCTGGGAGTAATTAAAAGACAACCGGTAAAAGAACCTCTTCAAACAGGTCTTAAATCCATTGACTCAATGATCCCGATAGGTAGAGGGCAACGTGAACTGATTATTGGAGATAGACAAACAGGAAAAACCGCAATCGCTATAGATACGATCATAAATCAGAAAGAGACTGATGTGATATGTATTTATGTCGCAATAGGTCAAAAAAAATCTTCAGTTGCCAAGATAGTAAAAGTTCTGGAGGAGCATGGAGCTATGGAATATTCAATTATCGTTACAGCATCAGCTTCAGAACCTGCTTCTCTTCTGTATATTGCTCCTTATACAGGAGTAACAATGGGGGAATATTTCAGGGATGATGGCAGACACGCGCTTATAATTTATGATGACCTTTCTAAACATGCAATCTCTTATCGTGAATTGTCTCTTCTTCTACGTCGTCCTCCGGGACGTGAAGCCTATCCGGGTGATGTTTTTTATTTACATTCCAGGCTTCTGGAAAGAGCCTCCAAATTGAGTGATGATCTTGGAGGAGGTTCTCTAACAGCTCTGCCAATTATAGAAACACAGGCAGATGACATAACTGCTTATATCCCTACAAATGTTATATCTATTACGGATGGTCAAATGTATCTGGGAAGCCGTTTGTTCTATTCAGGAGTTCGTCCTGCAATCAATGCCGGGCTTTCCGTATCTCGTGTGGGTGGCAGTGCTCAAATTAAAGCCATGAAAAGAGTTACTGGCCAACTAAGAATAGACCTGGCACAATATACGGAATTAGAAGCATTTGCAAAATTCGGGGCGGAACTTGATAAAGCTACACAAGACCAGCTACGCCGAGGACAAAGATTGATTGAAATTCTTAAGCAGGATCAATATTCTCCTTTACCAGTTGCCAAACAGATTATGATAATATTTATGGCTAATGAGGGTTTCCTGGATGAAGTAGAAGTAGAAAATGTGATGAGGGTTGAAGATGAATTGTATTCCACACTGGATACTGAATACAAGGATTTTATGAAAAAACTTGTGGAAGAAGATCTTAGCGATAAAACTAAGGAAGAAATGAGTAATATCTGTAAAAAGGTCCTAAGAAAAATATAGGAATTACATAAATGGCGCATATTAGAGATATTAAAAAACGGATTGAAAGCATTAAAAGTACCAAGCAGATAACAAATGCTATGAAAATGGTTGCTGCAGCTAAATTACGAAAAGCGCAAAATAGAATTTTAAAAGCTCGACCTTATGCAGATTATATAAATGATATGCTGAGAGCGATTAAAATAAAAAATACAAGGTCATTACATCCATTGCTGGATGATTCTACCGAAGGTAATAAAAGGGCATTAATAGTAGTCACAGCGGATAGAGGACTTTGCGGATCTTTTAATTCGAACATTATCCGAACAGCAGATGAATATCTTAAAAAAAATCCAAAGGTTGATCTGATTTGTATAGGGAAAAAAGGAAATGATTACTTTAAAAAACACTTCGGAAAAGTTTTGCAGTCCTATATTGATTTATTCAATGAGATGGATTTTAGTGTTTCTATAGATGTTGCTTCTCACATATTAAACCTTTTATTGATTGAGAATTACAGTAAGATAGAGGTCCTGTATAATGAATTTAAATCTGCGATACAACAGAATATTATTGTTAAACAACTTCTTCCTATAGTACCTTCAGAATCAAAGGAAGTTACAACTTTAGATTTTATTTATGAGCCTGATGAAAAAACCATAATTGAAGAATTAGGTAGAAAATATGTAAATGTAGAGATCTGGCGCATTATGCTTGAATCTTCAGCCGCTGAACAGGGTGCGAGGATGACAGCAATGGATTCAGCAACAGATAATGCCGCGGAATTAATTGAACAGCTTACTTTGAAATATAATAGGGTCAGACAGGCTGGAATAACAAAAGAAATAATTGAAATTGCCTCCGGGGCAGAAGCTATTAATAATTAATAAAATGAACATATTTAAGAGGTAAGTATGGTAGAAGGTAAGGTAATACAGGTGATTGGACCTACGGTGGATGTTGAATTTCCAGAGGGTTTTTTGCCGGCAATTTATAATGCGTTGAAAATTGAAAGAAAAGAGCAACCGGATTTGATTTTGGAAGTTCAAATGCATCTGGGAGAAAATAAAGTCAGGACAGTTGCAATGGACTCTACAGATGGGTTGGTGAGAAGAAAAAAGGTAATAGATACCGGGGAATCAATTTCAGTACCTGTTGGTGAGAATGTTTTGGGAAGGATTTTAAACGTAGTAGGAGAACCAATTGATGAAAAAGGACCGGTAAAAACAGAAGAAAGATACCCAATTCACAGGCAAGCTCCTGTATTCGAAAATATCTCTACTGAAGATGAAATATTGGAGACAGGTCTTAAAGTTGTTGATTTAATAGAACCTTATTCTAAAGGTGGTAAAGTCGGTCTCTTTGGTGGTGCAGGAGTAGGGAAGACCGTTCTCATTCAAGAACTTATAAGAAATATAGCAATTGAACATGGTGGTTTTTCAGTGTTTGCCGGTGTTGGAGAAAGAACAAGAGAAGGAAACGACCTTTACCTTGAAATGAAAGAATCAGGAGTCATTGATAAAACCGCACTGGTCTTCGGTCAGATGAATGAACCACCGGGTGCCAGGCAGCGTGTAGGATTATCCGGTTTAACTATCGCAGAATATTTTAGAGATGTTTCAAAGAAGGATGTACTCCTTTTTATTGATAATATATTCCGTTTTACTCAAGCAGGTTCCGAAGTTTCCGCCCTGTTGGGAAGAATGCCTTCTGCTGTTGGATATCAACCTACTTTAGCAACCGAAATGGGAGAACTACAGGAAAGAATTACATCAACAAAAGATGGCTCAATAACATCTGTGCAAGCTATTTATGTGCCCGCAGACGACTTAACTGATCCTGCTCCGGCAACAGCATTCTCTCATCTTGATGCTACAACGGTTCTGGATAGAAAAATTGTCGAACTGGGAATATATCCTGCTGTAGATCCTCTAAATTCAACAAGTCGTATTTTAGATCCTAAGATTATTGGGGAAGACCACTATCTTGTCGCCAGGGAAACTCAAAGAATAATTCAGAAATACAAAGACCTTCAGGATATAATTGCCATATTAGGTATGGATGAGTTATCTGAAGAAGATAAATTAATAGTTAACAGGGCTCGCAAACTGGAACGTTTCTTCTCACAACCTTTCTTTGTTGCTGAAGAATTTACTAATACTCCAGGGATATATGTGCCATTAAAAGATACAATTGAGGGATTTAAGGCAATTATAAACGGTGATTGTGACGGCTGGCCGGAAAGAGCATTTCTCTATGTAGGTAATATTGAATCGGCTGAGAAAAGAGCAAAAAAATTGATGAAAAATGAATAAAATCACAATAGAAGTCATCCAACCTACAAAAACAAAAATAAGTGGTAAATATGACCACATAATCATACCGGGAATTGACGGTGATTTTGGTGTGGATTGGGATCATACCCCGTTTATTACTAAAATAAGACCAGGGATATTAAGACTTTATACAGAGAAGAAAATTGAAGAATACGCCATCCACGATGGCTTTGTTTCAGTAGAAAATAATAAAGTGAAAATAGTCTGTGAAATTATTGAGGATATACCTGAAATTGATCTAAAACGAGCAACATCCTCAAAAGAACGAGCTGAAAAAAGATTAAAATCAACATCTGAGGATTTAGATTTCCGCCGAGCTGAAATTGCCCTGAAGAAAGCTTTAGTAAGGATCAGTTTAAAAGAAGAGTAACAAAAAGCTACTCTTTATTAACCATTGATTATTTTTAAGATGATAGAATAACATGATGTATTAAAAAATTTCAGAAATTTAAAAATTATGTAGTAATCACAAATTTATTCAATATGTATTGTAATTTCAAAGTAGGGAGAGTTAATAAAATAAAACGAATAGTTTTTTCTGGTTTTGTAATATTGATATTATTTTTTCTAAGTTGTGAAAATCAAAGAGACAAAAAAACCATAGAAATTTTCAAAGAAGAGAGCCTGGAAGATATTGAAGAACATATAAATATTGACACTATAAAATATACCCAGCAAGAAAATAAATCTGCAAAAAAATACTTCGAATTTACAAGAGGATTATATTTGACTGCATATACTGTTGCTTCAGAAAAATTTCCTGTTATTTTGGATAGTGCAGTTGCTGCCGGCATAAATACAATAGTTTTTGACCTGAAAAACATGAATGGGAAAATTTTCTTTTCAACGCCCCATATGGACTCTCTGAGAAGGGAAAGGACTATTCCGATAATTAATATTCCCAAGGTAGTCAAAACGCTTCAGAAACGAGATATGAGAGCCGTTGCCAGGATCGTTATGTTCCATGATCAATATATAGCTGAGGTAAAAAGCAACTTTCGTCCTCAGAGAATGAACGGGGAACCATGGATTGAAAAAAAACAGAGAAAACCCTCCTGGTTAGATCCTTCACACCCGGAAGTTCAGGAAGAATTATTAGACGTAATTAAATATGCTGCTAAAAATGGTGTAGATGAGATTCAGATGGATTACATTAGATTTCCTACTCAGGGAAATATTTCCGAAGCAGTTTTTTGTTACCAGAAAGAAGATTCTATATTAGCAATTGCAGATACTAATTATGTAAAAAGATTAAAAACCGACATAATTGTAGATTTTGTAAAACAAGCGAAAGAAATTTGTGTAAGATATAATGTTACACTAACAGCAGACATATTTGCTATTGTAGCCTGGCAGAGAGAAAATGACATACAGAATACAGGACAGGAAATAGAAAAAATTACAGAATTTTTAGACTCAATTCATCCCATGGTTTATTCTTCACATTTTTCAGAGGATTTCGGATTCAGAGAAAATGTTTATAATGAGCCGTATTTTATTGTGTATAAAGCAACAAAATTAGCGATTAAACATACAAAAAGTAACTGTAAAATCATTCCATACATTCAAGCAAATCCGTGGAAAGTAAATTTTGAAAAAGATTACATTATATCCCAAATAAGGGCTGTAGAGGACGCAAAGGCTTCAGGATTTATGTTGTGGAATTCATCGAATAAATATTTTAAAACACTAAAATGGATTAAGAACTATTATAAAGAAAAATAACTGTTTCACGTGAAACAGTTTCTTATTTTATATTTACAATAATTCTTTATATACTCACTTATACACATAACCAATTATAATCCTTTATCTACTTATCCACATAATTATTTATAATCATTAATTGACTTATCCACATATTTACTGAAAACTTCCAGATCAAAGAATTATCTATGCAACACATATTTTATAATTGGATAATCAATGAATTATACTTATTGAAATTATAATTGTAACAATACGCAATAAGTGTTTATAAGGCAATACGGCATTATTCACAACATTTAATATAATAGTAAATAAAATTGCCTTTAAAACGAAAAAAATGAAATATTATTCAAAGATGATTATTTTTTGTAATTATATGCGTTGGAAATGTTAATTATAAATTATTATGTGGATAACTTTTTTATTATATGTTTTTAAAGAATAACACCTTTTGTAAGAGAATTAAATATTTCTTCTTTTGTCTTAGCGGTTTTTACTATATTTATTATCTTTTCGTTCATAAGTAGTTTAGATATATAAGAAATCGAAAAAAGATGCTGAATATCATCATGTAAAAGAAGCATAAAGAAAATGTTAACAGGTTTTTTGTCCATCGCGTCAAAATCAATTTCCTTTTTTGAACGACCCAAGATAATAGAAGGTTTCTTTATTTTTGAAGGATGTAAATGACGGGGATGCAATAATGCTACACTTTTCCCAATAGCTGTTGAAACAAGTTCTTCTCTGGCTACTACAACCTGATATAACCAGCGGTGATCTTTCACGATTTTCAGATCTTTTGCTCTTTTAGACATTTCAGCAATTGCTTCATACTTGTTGTCAGCACTAAAATCAAGATAAATATATTTTAACTTGAAATAATCAGAGAATCTACATACGGAACGCTTCAGAGCCAATTGTTCAACTTCACGTTCGTTCAAATTTGCCAGCCATTCGTCAACTTCTACTTTGTTAATCACATAACTGTTACCCTTTTTTACAGCTTTAAAAACTTTTGATTTTATCATCTCCTTGATAACAGAATCAGTTACTTTCAAAAAAGAAGATGTCTGCTTTATTGTTAAATATTTTTTTTCCATAAATTCTCCACTAATTTTATGGTTGTCTTTGTGTACTATCACATAATTTCTGTCAAGTATTACGAGTAAAAACTTGACAGATTTTTAATATAATAATTGCTAAATTTATGCTATATAAAATAATATTTGCTTTTTCATTTTTGCTTTGTTCTTGCAGTTATTCTGTTTACTCAAGTGGCTATCCACATTTAAAGAGTATAAGTATTATCCCATTTGTAAATCATACTCCAGAATATGATCTTGATGATGCCCTTCTTGTAGATCTATCAGAGAATTTTGAGAGAGATGGACGTTTGAATATTGTTGGCTTGTCACCAGATTCACAATTGGAAGGAGAAATCCTGGACTATTCAAACAAAATTCATAGCTATGGAGATACAGAAATTGATGAGTATGAAGTAAAAATTTTATTTAAAATAGTTTTTTATGATTTGGTGAAAAATAGAATTATTTATCAGAATGATTCACTTTTGTTAAAAGAAGTTTATTCTCCCACAAATGAAAATAATGAGTTTTCCTCTGAAGAAGAAGCCAAAAATGAAATTTATAATGATCTTTTTGATACCATAGTAAAATTAAGTTTAGAAGAATGGTAAGGATAAATAAGTTCCTTTCACAGTGTAATCTTGGTTCAAGAAGATTTGTTGAAAACCTTATTAAAGATGGAAAAATATTTTTAAATGGCAACCGGGTCGAAAAATTATCTGTGAATATAGATCCTGATAAGGATATTGTTAAGTATAATGGGTTTGTGGTTTCTCCTTTTATAGATAAAATCTACCTGATGTTGAATAAGCCCAAGAAGTACTTGGTTTCAAGTAAAGATGATTTCGGTCGAAAAACGGTATTTGACCTTCTTCCTGATTTAAAAACACATCTCTTTGCAGTAGGAAGACTTGATTATATGTCTGAAGGACTTCTTCTTCTTACGAATGATGGAGATTATGCCAATAGGATAATTCATCCCAGAAATAAACTCCCCAAATTGTATAGAGTAGTGGCTAAGGGAATTTTAAATTTTGAACAGGTACGGAAACTGAGAGATGGTGTTATGATAGAAGGGAAAAAAACAAAACCTGCTGTTGTTTTTGTAAAAAAGAATTATAACGATAAAACAAATCTAAAAATTACAATATTTGAGGGCAGGAAAAGGCAGATAAGGAAGATGTTGAAAAGTGTTGGGTCTGAGGTTCTTGAATTGAAAAGATTACAAATAGGTAATTTAAAACTTGGAAAGTTACCTGTAGGAATGTGGAGATGGCTGTTACCGAATGAGGTGGTAAAATTGCAAACTTTCAGAAATAAAATCTGATAAATTATGAAAATTGGTATTATTGGTTTAAAAAATTCAGGTAAAACAACGGTTTTTAATGCTTTGACGGGATTAAACGCCGAAATCACAACATATACTTCAACAAAAGCGGAACCAAACCTAGGAATTGTTGAAGTTATTGATGACAGATTGACTAAACTTGCAGAGATGTACGAACAGGAAAAAGCAGTTTATGCACATATTGAATTTATGGATTTTATAGGATTTTCTGAACATATTACTGAAAGTGAAATATTCAGCTCTTCCTTCATGACTCTTGCGAAAACAGCTGATGCCATTGCAGTTGTTGTTAGGAATTTTGAAAGCGATATTTTTACTGATACACTTAGCCCGATTCGGGATATTGAAACAATAGAATCCGAGTTGATAATATCTGATTTCATAATTGCAGAGAAAAGACTGGAAAAGATCGAGTTAAGTAAAAAAAGAGGAATAAAAGATGCACAATTACTTTTAGAAGAGAAAGTAATTAGAAAAGCTATTGAGAACTTGAATAATAGCATTCCCTTGAGAGACCTTTCACTTAATAATGAAGAAGAAATGGCAATAAGAGGATTTCAGTTTATTAGCCAGAAACCTGTTATGATTATTTTGAATTCAAAGGAAAGTAATTTCCATCAGAATGAATCCTTAATTCAAGAAATAGGTAGAAAATATAAAGTAATAGAGTTTGCTGGAAAATTTGAGATGGAACTTAATAATTTGTCTACTGAGGAAGCTGTAGAATTTATGGAAGATATGAATATCAAAGAATCAGCAAGGAAAAGATTAACAAAATTTGCTTATGAATTATTAGGGTATATCAGCTTTTTTACAGTTGGTAAAGATGAAGTGCGTGCCTGGACAATAATCAGGGGAACTGAAGCTGTAGAAGCTGCAGGAAAAATACATACTGATATGGAAAGAGGATTTATTCGAGCAGAATGCTTTACTTTCGATGAATTAATAGAAGCAGGTTCGGAAAAACATTTAAGGGAAAAAGGTTTTTTCCGTCTGGAAGGTAAGAAATATATTGTAAAAGATGGAGACCTCCTGAAAATACGTTTCAATGTCTAATGAGGATAAAATGAATAAAAAGAAATCAAATTTTCCAGTATTGCAGGGTTTATTGGCTGTAATCATATTGCTGCTTTCGATACTTTTCCTGGTTGCTATATCAGTTGATATAATGACTTTGATTGATGATTATAAAACATTGAAAGATGCAGATCTTACTTTTTTGATGATCTTAAAATTAGATTTTCCTTCAGTAAATAATCCGATAGGACCTTTTGGTGTTTTCTTTGGCTTCTGGCTAATATATGTTTTTGGAAGATTTTTAAGTATTTCTTTACTTCTTTCAACCGCATTACTGGGATTTTTTAGCATATTTTTAAAAAATGAAAAAAACCTTGTTGGAAAAATTATTAGTTTTATCTTTTTTGCCTTATTTTTTAATCTAATTATTTTCATCGTCAGAGGAAGTTCGATTATGTTCGCCGGAATAATTCCCTGGAAGGTTTTCGAATTTTTTATTGGTATTTTTGATAGAACAGGTACTCTAATTATATCTATAATCATTGTGATAACTTCACTTATCATTATTTTTGAATTGGAAAATGTAAAAAAATTCTTTATCTTGGTTTTTAAATTTCTTTCAATATTATTTAAATTTCTTTTCAGTATATTTAAAAAACGTGATAAAGTATCAAAAATAAAGAAAAAAAAACAGGTTTCGATATTATCTGAAAAAGAACCAAAAATATTTCCTAAAATCGAACCTACTATCGTTGATCACGCAGCGGAAAAACAATTTCCAATATCTGAAGATAAGAAACAAGAGATTAAAACAATCCCGAAAAAATTTATAAAGCCAATTTCAGGAAGTACTTCAGAATCCGGGCAAGAATATAAAATCCCGGATATTGAAACATTTCTAACGAGTTCAAAGCTTAGCAGGAGAGATATAGAAGAAACAAAAGAGAACATTAAAATTGTCAGTACGATTCTGATAAGGAAACTTTCTGAATTTGGTGTTGAAGCAGAAGTTATAAATGTGAATATAGGACCAATTATTACACAGTATGAAATAAAACCGGCGCCAGGAGTTAAAGTCAATAAATTCAATGCGTTAGCTGACGACCTTGCCCTGGCGATTAAAGCAATTAGTATACGGATACAGGCACCGATTCCGGGGAGGGGTCTGGTGGGGATAGAAGTTCCCAATATTAATAGAGATGTTATTTACCTTAAAGATATACTTCTTTCTGATGCTATGAAGTCTATGAAAAGTAAACTTGCTATTTGTCTTGGAAAGGATATAGCAGGTAATTCTATAGTTGATGATTTATCATTAATGCCGCATTTACTAATAGCCGGAGCAACAGGTTCAGGGAAAAGTGTTTGTGTAAATACGATTATTACCACATTTTTATTCAGGACAACACCGGAAGAAGTAAGATTTATACTGATCGATCCCAAAAGAATTGAGTTATCCGGCTATGAAGGGATCCCTCATCTTATACAGAATGTTGTTACAAATAATGAAGATGCCTTGCAAGCCTTGAACTGGAGTGTTCATGAGATGGAAAGAAGGTATGATCTTTTACAAAAATATGCTGTTAAAAACTTAAAAGCATATAATGAAAAAATAGATAAATTGAAGAAAAAAGGAGAGGAACCGGAGGATGATAAAAAGCCCAATATTATAATTATTGTGGATGAACTTGCTGATTTAATGATGACCATAGGCAGGGAAATTGAAAGACCCATAACCAGGTTAGCTCAGATGGCTCGAGCAATTGGTATACATCTGGTTCTTGCTACACAAAGACCGTCCATTAAGGTCATAACCGGAATAATTAAAGCTAACTTCCCTTCACGTATTGCTTTCCAGGTTTCTTCAAAAGTTGATTCACGCGTTATAATTGATGCAAACGGTGCCGAAAAATTGTTGGGTTTGGGAGATATGCTTTTCCTTCCTCCTGGAAAAGGAACAACTATCAGAATTCATGGTGCTTATATACTACCTCCTGAAGTTCATAACCTGGTTGAATACCTGAGAACTCAACCCAAACCTGAGCAGGATATTGAAATCATTTCAGAAGAAGAAACCAGTCTTGAAGATTTTGAGTATGATGATGAACTGTTTCCTGAAGCTGCTGTGGCTGTTGTTACTGCTGATTCCGCTTCTGTTTCCATGCTGCAGAGACATTTTAAGATCGGTTACGCCAGAGCAGGCAGACTTATCGATATGCTGGAAAGAGCAGGAATTGTAGGTCCTCATGTAGGAAGTAAATCCAGGGAAGTCCTTGCAACAGAAGAAGATATGAAGATATATGGATATATTAAATATTAAGAGTCTAATAATCGTATTATTATCATTAACTGTATCATTTCTCGATGCACAAGAAGAAGTATTTGATGAAATATATGATAATTTGATAGAAAATTACAACAAAATTGAAACTTACAAAGCTGATTTAACACAGGAAAATTACTGGAAAGATCTTGATGTAAAAAAGATGTCATACGGGAAGATTTATTACAACAAAAATTTCCTGCTTCTTGATTATTCTGATCCTGCC
>JAUXFF010000141.1 GCA_030620155.1 Candidatus Cloacimonadota bacterium
CCTATTCATGGACAGGCGATTTAGCACTTGATGATGCTACATCAGCGACTCCAATCTTTAATGTACCTGATGTTACAGTTGATACAGAGTATGAATTTGTATTAGTAGTAGATGATGGACAAATCCGTGTAACATCAGACCCTGATATGGTGGTAATAACTGTTCTGTTTGTCAATCAACCACCAGTAGCAGATGCCGGAGAAGATCAGACAGTATATGAAGGAGATGAAGTAACCCTTGATGGAACTGGTTCGTATGATCCGGATGAAGATCCTATAACTTATCTCTGGACAGCACCGGAAGGTATAACTCTTGATGATGAGACTTCTCCTACACCAAGCTTTACAGCACCAGAATTATTTACTAATGATCCCTTGGAATTAATTTTCTCTCTAATTGTAGATGATGGAGAAGAAGGCTTGAGAGTAGAGTCAGAACCTGATGAAGTAGTTATTACTGTATTGAATATAAATCAACTGCCAGTAGCAGATGCTGGACCGGATGATTCAGTGCTTGAGACTGAAGCTACTTATCAGTTAGACGGAACAGGTTCTTATGATCTTGATGGAGATCCTTTGACCTATTTCTGGACAGGAGATCTAGCACTTGATGATGCTACATCACCTACACCAATCTTTAATGTACCTGATGTAACTTCAGACACGATATATGAATTTGTATTAGTAGTAGATGATGGACAAATTCGTGTAACATCAGACCCAGATATTGTGGCAATAACTGTTACTTTTATTAATCAACCGCCAGTAGCAGATGCAGGAGAAGATCAAACAGTAGATGAAGGAGATGAAGTAACCCTTGATGGAACTGGTTCGTATGATCCGGATGAAGATCCTATAACTTATCTCTGGACAGCACCGGGAGGTATAACTCTTGATGATGAGACTTCTCCGACACCAAGCTTTATAGCACCTGAGGTTAACTATGATGTTAATTTCACATTTGAATTAAGAGTAGATGATGGACATGGTAGAGCTATAGACGAAGATGAAGTAGTAATAACTGTATTAAATTATATAGATCCTAATCCTGTATGTGCCATAGATCCTGTTCCGGAAGATGGGGCTGTAGATGTTCCTATTGATACCCAATATGGATGGACTTATATCCACGATGATGGATATTCTGTCCCATCAGGATTCAGGATTTCTATAGCTTATGATGAAATTTATGAATATTACTATCCGTATGAAGGTGAAGGGTCTTATATGTTTGATCCTGGATTAATACTTGGCTATGATTCGGATATTAGTTGGCAAGTTATACCCACTACAGACTTAGATAGAGGGGATGCAGTTGACTGTCCTACTTGGTCATTTGCAACCGAAGAACCACCTATGTTCACTGTTAGTGGTTTTGTTGGAATTTACCTGGTAGTAGACCTTGGTTCAGGTAATTATACTAATGAAGATGGAGAATTTGAAATAATAGTTCTTGCAGGAGAAGATATTACTCTTACACCTGTATATGATGGTTATGATTTTGAACCTGAAACAGTTGCATTTACCAATATTCAGGAAGATATTGTTCAGAACTTTATAGCTTCACCATGGTGTCCGAATGCACCTACTGATGGTTTACCACAAGGTCCGGATATTTCGATAGATGTTGCTGAATTATCATGGACTCCACCGGAAGAAGGTATTTCACCATCAAGGTATTTCGTGACTCTTTCAGACCACTCCAATTATATGAATCCCATGTTGAATAAAGCAGAAACAGTGGATCCTTTCTATTCTCTTGAAGATATTAGCCTGGATTATGATCATACATATTATGTAATGGTTGTTCCGAATTATACTCCAGAAGGTAGTGAAGAAGGATGCGATGGACCGGCTTTAGAGTGGAACTTCACAACTGTACCCCTGGTAAATTCAGATGAACCGATTCTTCCTGAATTCACTGAACTATATAGTAACTATCCGAATCCGTTCAATCCATCAACAATAATAAGTTTCACAGTAAAAGAAGGTGAAACTGCTATTTTGAGGATTTTCAATATCAAGGGTCAGGTAGTTGAACATCAAAGCTTTGAAGCAGGAGAACATATGTATGAATGGAATGCTGAGACAGAACCATCAGGAATGTATTTCTACAGCTTGAGTTCCACTAATTATTCGAAAGTGAAGAAGATGATATTACTGAAATAAAGCTAACAAAAAGGGCTGAACAAATTGTTCAGCCCTTTTTTTATATATATTATTTGCTACCCTTTATGGAAGAATAGGTCAAGAACAAAGATACTTAATCCGGTATATGTATCCAGGTCACCAAAAATATCTTCAATGCTTTTTATAACAGCGTTAATATATTCTTTATTTATCCTAAGCATAATAATTTTACTATATGGACTTTTACCGCCTGTGAAGTTAAAAAATCCCATAAAAAGAGGTACTTTAGAAAGCAGGTTTTCCATCTGCTGTGTTTCTATGATAGTTGATTCTTGAATTCCAAATTCAATAAACACTTCTGTGATATCCTGTATTATTTCTTCATCTTTTACAACTAAGAACATCAATTTATCTTGACTTTTCTCAGTAATCGCAGTCACACCATCTTCTGTATTTCTTAAGAATTCCTCATAGAGTCCAATTTTAGTAGTAGATTTTAGCAACCTTTCCATGACATCAGGATTTTTAAGAATGAGAGAAACTTTTGCTAATAATTTAAGGTGACCACTTCTATCTCCTTTAGGTCCAATAATTGTAACAAAAATTTTAGTTCTCTTTTTATCCAAAGAATTGAAATTTACACCTCTCACACTTATAGCTATTCCAATTATGAAGTCTTTTAATCCTTCCAATTGGCTGTGGGGAATAGCTATCCCTTTACCAAAACCGGTGCTACCCATTTCTTCACGTTGTTTAAGCGAGCTGTATATATCCTCAACAGGAATATCCTCTAATTTACTATTTTTACTCAAAAGTTTTGCCAAGCTCATTAAAGCATCATCTTTATCTCTTGCTGTGAAACCTACTTCACAACATTCCAATTTTACTATATCTGTCATGTTCATGGTTATCTCCTTTTCAGGTTTTTTAAAATAGCGAGTTTCGCTAAAGGGGGACCTATAAGTTCATTAAAGAAAACCGACATTAAAACAATGTTGATCATTTTGTTTATTTCATTTTGTATTCCTTCTGAAGCATCTCTTATAGCTGGTGAAGCTTGAACAAAGAGAACCAGACCTATGGCAACCCCAGCTTGAGGAAGTAAGCTCAATCCCAGATAATTTTTTATTTTTGATGGAACTTTAAGGGTTGCTGAGCTGAAATATATACCAAAATATTTTCCTATAGCTCTTAAAAATATAAATATTAAACCTGCAAATAAAACGCTGGTATCTTTGAATATTCCCAGACTTAATTCAGCCCCGGCAATAGCGAAAAAGATAGCATATAGGGGAGAAGTTAATGGTTCTAAAGATTTTAAAATCTTTATATTTTTTTTACTAAGATTAATAAGAAGCATACCAACAGTCATATTAGCTATTAGAGGTGATAATCCAAGACTTATAGTAATTGAAGTAGTAAGAAAGAGAATACCTAATGTTAAAATTCTAATTTCATTTATATTTCTTTTTTTAGCAACTGTTAAGTGAATTACTATTCCACCTAAAATTCCAATTGTTAGTGAATAAATAATTTCCAGAAATGCGTGTAAGATCGATATGGAAAAATTTGTGTCAATACCTGAAATTATCGAGGTTGATAGTACAAATGCAACTGAAAATAGTATTACTGTACCAGCATCATCTAAAGCTACAATTCCATAAAGATAATCAACAAATTCTCCTTTTGCTTTTAATTTTTCCACTATTACAACTGTCGCAGCAGGTGCGGTTGCAGCAGCAATAGCTCCCAGTAAGAAAGCAATGTAAGTAGAAAGTCCTAATGCTATTAATCCTACAGAAACCAGACCAAAAGTTAAAAACATTTGTGATAATGTTAATAAAATGATCTTTTTTCCATAAGTTTTAAGTTTATAAAGAGAAAATTCCCCTCCGATTATTACGGCAATGAAAGATAAGGTTATTTCAGAAACTATATTTAGTATCTCCAGGTTTTCATGATGGATAAGTTTTAGTCCGGAACTTCCAACCAGTATCCCTGCTAGTATATAACCTGTTATTGCAGGTAATTTAATTTTTTCGGATAATTGTCCAAAAATATATCCCATTATTAGCAGCAATCCGGCACTGAAAATAATATGATGGGAAAAATAAAACTTAATAATCTCTAAAATTTTTAACATTTTTATCCTGTATTTTTTATTATTGTTTTTTTCAGATATTCTCTAACCAATTCAGGTTTTTTGTATTTGCCATATAAAACCATCAATTTTATTCTCATTTTAGGACCTCGTAAATCTTCTCCCAGGATCACACCTATTTTCTGAAGAAATAATCCTCCACCTTCATATCCATATTCCGGTAAAACTCTTCCTGAATATGTTCGGGAAGTAATAACTACAATTATATCCTTATCTAATGCCTTCCTGATAGCAGGAACCAATGTTATGGGTACATTCCCTCTTCCAAAAGCTTCTATGACTATTGCTTTGCTTCCTTTTTCTATTGAGGTTCTTATGTAACGATCATCTATTCCACTTACACATTTTATCAGATCAACGTTGGGCTCTATATTGTCTGTAGGGATTTTTTCTTTGATAACTGATTTTCTGTAATAAATTATTTTATCAGGATCTATGATTCCCAATAAACCATAGGTTGGAGTAAGGAAAGCTCCTGTTTTACCGGTATCAGTTTTTACTACATCCCTGGCAGAATTGATATCATCGTTCATAACAATTAAAACACCTTTTTTGAAGGAAAGATCACTGCTGGCAACCCTTACAGCCCCGATAATATTTCGTGGTCCGTCTAATCCTAGTTCGGAACTGCTACGCATTGCTGCAGTAAATACAACCGGCTTATTAGTTTCAAGTACTAAGTCCAGGAGATAAGAAGTCTCTTCTAAAGTGTCGGTTCCATGAGTGACGACAACACCATCATAATCGATTATTTTTTTATCAATATATTTTGCCAGGTTCAGCATTTTTTGTGGAGTAATATGCGGACTGGGAATATTCGAAAATTCAGAAACATCAATCTTAGCTAATTCATTCAGATGAGGAAAAGATTTTAATTTTTTAATAAATTCATCAGTGGGAACAACACCAAAAGGGCTATTTTGTTTCATAGCAATTGTACCACCGGTAGTAACAATTAAAATTTTCTTTTTCATTAAATTCACCTTTAAGCAAAAGGTTTTTTTACAGAATAGATGTCAAGAACATATGTATCCCTGGAAAATATTTATGATAGGAACTGCTTAGCCACCCCTGTTACTCAATGGGGCAGGCTAAGGGCTCCTGTTGTATCACCCTTCATAAACACATATGATTTGATTATAGTTTATTTCTTCGTGTTGTTTCCTGTTCATTAGTGCTGAATTGCTTATTACGATTTATTGGGTATATTATTACAAAATTCTTGACACTTAAAAATGGAAAAATGGTTTTAACACATGTGCGCCCGTGGCTCAATGGATAGAGCATCTGACTACGGATCAGAAGGTTTGGGGTTCGACTCCCTACGGGCGTGCCATTTTTTTATTAGCAACGAACTCTCCCAGAGCGATCAGGCAAATACGAACAAGATTAACCACAGAATTACCCTGTAAAATCCTGAAAAGCAGGAACAGTGAAGCTGTTATTTCACAGGATGACACATATAAATATTAAAATAGTATAAGGATTGAGAATAAGTTACTTTGAGATTTATGTGACTATTAGAAAAAATTACCCAAAACCCAACACCAAGTACCCAAAACCCAGCACCCAGTACCCAGTACTCAATATCCCAAACTTTATACTTCTATCATTTCATTAATAACATTTTTCTTATGCTTGAATATTTTTCGTTTGTTAATTTATACAGATATACTCCGGAAGCTACAGGGCACTGTTCTTCGTTTTTCCCATCCCAGATCACAGAATGATAACCTGCATCCAATTTTTTATCTATCAGTGTTTTAATTTTCTGACCTTTTATATTATAAATTATTATCCGCCAGGGCGGACAAGTCTCTGCGTTCTCTGCGTCCTCTGCGGTGAATTGAATCGTTGTAACCGGATTGAAGGGATTGGGAAAATTACCAATCAGTTCAGTTGTTAATGGTATGGTGTTATCATTAGATTCATTTGATTGGACGTTTAAAGTAACAGGGATTACAGTTTCATAGTCACTTCCATCATTTATTATAATATTGCATTCATGAGTGCCCGGATCAAGTTCACCGGTATCGAAAGTAACATCTATCTCATCGGTTTCTCCGCCTGTTATTATTCCCACAGGAGGATAAACTGATATCCAGCCCAAAGGATAATGGAGCGTTATTGTGCCTTCAACAACATGAGGTTCTTCACCATATTCATCACCGATTATCTCATAACTCAAAACTACATTGCCGGAAAAAATTGAGCTGATATCCACACTAACTTCAGCTACTGCTGTCTGAAAGGCATGAAGATAACCATATCCTAAACCTGTGGAGCCATGCCAGTTTATCAGTACATTTTCACCTGTAGTCTCATC
>JAUXFF010000167.1 GCA_030620155.1 Candidatus Cloacimonadota bacterium
GGATTTGCATTTCCATTCTGATCATAGGTTGCTGTAGAAGTAGTCATATCGTCAAACCAAACATACCATGCTGTTTCATAAGTGCTTGCATCATATATCCTAAGAATGGTTCTACCCGAATAGACCTGTCCATAAGGTAAATCAGAAGCGTCAAGCCCGACAGGAGACCAAGAAAATACAGGGTTAGGATCAATTATGGTTGAGCTATCAGTAGGACTAATTAAAGAACATGCAGGTAAAAAGGTTTGTGTGGTTATTTCTATAGTGACTATCTCACTGGGACTGGTTTCCCAATCAGGTCCATAGGCAGTAACATAGTAGGAATAGGTGTTTCCCTCTAAAATATCTGAGTCATAGAATCCATAACCAAAACTTCCAACAGGAGGATTTTGCCACTCAAATATCACGGTATAATCTCCACTATTCACACTACGGTATAGTCTATAACCATCTACATCGTAATAAGCGTCCCAAAGAACTAATATACTATCTACTGTTTCACTTTTTAATCCGTCATTAATATTAGCAATTTGATAGTCTTCTAAAGTATTACTTTCTTCTTCAAATGAAGACATTGCTTCTGGTTCTATTCCTGTTGTTTGTGATTGGCGAGTAGTTGCTATAACTTCAACACCAGTTACTACTCCTTCTCCACTTTGTAAAAACTCATCCCATTGGGTATCAATGGCAAATTGAAGTAAATCATAATTGCTATCGTATTCTGCAGGAGAATCAATAAGATAGATAGATAGCCCATGCGAGTTATCCATGCCCGGACCGGTATGTCCTTCTGCCACAATAACACTATTTATCAAATCCATCACGGCCTGTGCTTCGCTCTGGCAATCAGGGACATTGTTCTTGATGATTTGAGCAAAATCATATAAATCTTTATATTGCGGTCTATCCCATAAAACATATGCCTGAGCATTAGATCTAGCACTCGAAATCTCTTCTTGATAAGTACTAGCTAATAGTGCATTGGCAAAATTATTGATAATATCCAACCCATTACTTAAAAATTCATTATTAAAATGAAGGGTTGACATGGTAGCTGGGAGTGTTGAAAAACTATTAATATAGCCATTGACTATGGTTTCACAAATAGCTAATTGTTCTATATTTGGATTACCGGTAAGTTCAGCAAGAAAATCATCATAAGGCCAAACAGGAGTCCATCCTATTGCCTCTGAGGCAATCAAATAATTCGGAGGTGTTGACATTTCCATGCCCAGTTCCCAGGCAACTTCAATCATCTGCATATTACAGGCATCTAAACCAAGTATATCTATATTTACATTGGCAGTATCCAAACTCTGGGCTAATTCCGGAATATCTATATGTTCCCAACCACCGGTTGTATCATCCCAGATAATTCCTTTAAATATTTCATCTTCTTCTCTCCAACCAGCACCATGATCGCAAAGAATCAACATATAATGATCTGCAGGATAATTATCACCTGCCCAATTAATGAAATCAGTTAAGGTTGCTGGATCAGACATATTCTGTTCTGGTAAACTTTGGACAACATCATCCGGATAGAGCGGATATTCAGAACCAGCTTCTACACCGGTAATATGGTAACGATAAGTCCCGGTACAATCATCATAAGGATCCATTTGTACGACGATACTGACCTCTTCTGTTGAACCAACAGATTCCATCATATCTAAATTACGCCAATAGCACCACTCCAGATTATTATCCCCATCCATATAAACCATCACTGTCCAAGTAGTTGGACATACCTTCCCATAATTGGTGGCAAAGATCATCAGGTCATCAAAGTTGATCTTGCCATCCGGGGTGGGGTCACCCAGGTAGCCACAGAGATCACAAATCTCATTCCAGTTAGGATCACCTGTTTCAGATCCATAGGCGGTGGCAAAGACCATCAGGTCATTGAAATCCACCTTGCCATCGGGGGTGGGGTCTCCCATGGGCCCCACGAAATCACCGGGGAGATCACAGGTAGCAGAAAAAGACGAAAGATTAAATAGACAGATAAAAAATATTGATATTATCGTTACTAAGAATAAATTCAATTTTTTTCCTTCTGGTTTCATGGTTAACCTCCTATAATAAACTTGCTTGTTAATTTAAACATTTTTTATTAATAAAAATGTTGACATTAATTTACGTAAATCGTGCAATCATTTCCGGTGTTATGATTAATTTGATTATTTTTATTATCTCTTAATTCACTTATATTAAAAGTTACATTGCTATTACCCAGTGAAATGGCATTAAAAGTAACTGTAAAAAGCGTACCACAACCACTGGCATAGGAATTTATCCCCAGACCAGCAATATCTAAAATTACCTCCCCGTCAATATTATCGATTGTTTGTTCTAATAAGGTAGCATTCGGAATAAAATCCTCATTTATTGCGGAATCATATTGAAGTTTATCAGCTTCAAAGTTAAAACCAATACTGGCTCCTTTAAGATGAAAAACATTTTCTATTTTTACCTCTATATCGACCTTAGAATTAAGAGATACATCCTGTGATAGAGGATTAAAAAATATTCGCGCTATCTCTTCTTCTTCAACACTTTTATAAACAATAATTTTAAAGGATTGAGTTTCAAACAAATTATTATCAGATACTTTTACTTCAACTTTATTTTCCCCTAACTGACTCAATGCTGGGGTCCAGGTAATTGATCCATTCGATGAATTGATTTCCATTCCTTGAGGTTTTATATTAAATGAATAAACCAAGGTATCTCCTTCTACGTCATAAGCTTCTATATTATATGTATATTCTTCTCCTACATAAGTTACTTGTATAGGTTCTGAAAGGATGTTTGGAGGATAGTTTTCCACTTCAATAGGTTGCTCTGAGATAGGATTGCAACCGAATATTGTCACAAAAGCCAAAAGAATAAAGATAATAAAAATTACTTTATAAAAGATATTTTTTATGCTATTGCGAACTTTCATTTTTATCCTCCTCAAAGAATACAATTTAATAATTAAATATTTCAATCAGTTAATATCAATTTCTTTGTTTTATGTATTTTGAAAAATATTTTGTTAAATTTGGGATCTATGCTTATTATCAAATTATCAATTAAGATATTTTTTATCGCGTCCCGGTTAATACCCTTTCTCCGCTTTGTAAAAACTCATCCCATTGGGTGTCTATGGCAAATTGAAGTAAATCATAAGAACTATCATATTCGGCAGGAGAATCAATAAGATAGATCGATAATCCATGAGAATTATCAACAGAAAACCCAGTATGTGCTTCACTGATAACCACGGTATTAATTAAATCCATAATTGTCTGGGCTTCACTCTGGCAATCAAGAACATCATTCTTTATAATCTGCGCAAAATCATAAAAATCTTTATAATCTGCAGAACTATAACTCTGAGCAGAAGAACGAGCTAAATTTATCTCAGTCTGATAAGCACTATTTATTAAAGCATTAGCAAAAGAATCTATAGCATTTAAAACTTCGGTACTCTGGGTTATTTCAGGACTAAAGTATAATGCAGATAAGGTACCTATTGAGCCACAATAACTAATATAATTATTAACAATTGTTTCACAGAGAGTGCTTTCCGACATTGAAGGATTGCTGATTAGGTCAGCTAATATAAGATCGTAAGGCCAACCATCTCCCCATTCGCTCTCCTCAGAACCAATACCATAGCCAGGAGGTGAAGTAGTTGTAACACTACTCCCAATTTCATAATATACCTCGGCCATCTGCATTAAACATGCGTCAAAACCGATTATATCTATAGGCTCTTCGATATTTTCCAACCCTTGCACCAATTCGGCCATCGTTAAAAAGTCATTACTTGTATCATCAACAATAATTCCTTTTGTAAAAATGTTTTCTTCTCTCCAGCCTCCGCCGTGGTTCCATAAAATTAAAATATAATGATCTGCTGGATAATTGTTTATGCCCCAGTTAATGAAATTATTCAACACTGCAGGATCAGCCATATTCTGTTCGGGTAGTGCCTGGACTATATCATTCGGGTATAAAGGATATGTGGATCCTTGTTCGGCACCAGTTACAAAATATCGATATGTACCTGAACAACTATTATAAAGATCTACTTGAGTTACTATGTTAATTTCACTACTTGACCCTATAGATTCTATTTCACTTAAATCATCCCACGCATAATAATCCAGGGTATTATCCCCATCCATATAAACCATCACTGTCCAAGTAGTTAGACATACCTTCCCATAATTAGTGGCAAAGACCATCAGATCATCGAAGTTGACCTGGCCATCGGGGTCGGGGTCCCCCAGGTAGCCACAGATATCACAAAGTGAATTCCAGTTAGGATCACCTGTTTCAGATCCATAGGCGGTGGCAAAGACCATCAGGTCATTGAAATCCACCTTGCCATCAGGGGTGGGGTCTCCCATGGGACCGCAGAAATCACCGGGGAGAGAAGTAGAGGCCAAAGAAGGGAAAGAGAATAAGAGTAAAAAGATAAATAGGATTATAATTTTTAGAAAGAAATAGTTTTCCTTCATAGTATCTTACCTTTTTTCATCAAGATTTTTACTATTTACTCTTAATCAATCTATTCCTCTTAAAGGTGTTTCCCTCCTCTTTTTAGAAAAGGGAAACATTTTCTATAATAATTCTAATACAAAGAATCATAAATTCACGAGATACCAGAATTCCCAATGTTCACTCTCAGATGTAGCAATCCAATTCCCATTTTCGTCACATCCATAACCCCAAGAGTGCCAGCCGTAATGATGTTCGTGGATTAAAGGAGTGGCCTGTCCATCTTGATCGTAGGTAGCAGTAGAACTAGCCGGGTCATCAAAACAAATATGCCAGACAAGGTCATTAGTATCAGTATCATATACCAACATACAAGTACCTCCAGAACAAATAGGTCCATAAGGAAAATCTGGCACTCCTGAAGACCAGGAAAAAGTAGGGTTAGTATTAGTTAGTGTACCATCTGGAGGGCTATTAAGTGTACAGGGGGGTAACCAGGTATCTCTGGTTACAATTTCAC
>JAUXFF010000178.1 GCA_030620155.1 Candidatus Cloacimonadota bacterium
ATGTTATAAACAGATAGGGTTACATTACTATTCTCTGAAAGCTGATAATTGATAGTTGTTGTTGGATTGAAGGGATTGGGGTAGTTTTGATGTAAAAAGACTTCAGGAGTTTGTACTATGATATTATCTTCTACTTCAACATAAGGTGGTGCTCCGTATTCATAAGCTCCCATATCAATGATAGCACTTCCATTTCCATCTCCATCCCAGATTCGCAGGTTGCCGATTATATCCCATGGTGGTAAATTCAATCCTGTTGTATCAGGAATGCCAGCATCGATGCAGGGAGAATCTTCAAGAAGTTGGAAATTACCTGTTTCCGGTTCTATGAACAATGGATCAAGTAAGATATTGTTTTCATATTCTCCTTCATAATCTTCAATTGAAGCAGTACCGGTAAATCCAAACCCATTAAAGCCATCCTCAATATCTGAATAATAAAAATTTGGATCAGAGTACCAACTATTTAAACAAATCTGCTCACCAATATCCGATTCATTTTCACAAATAATCGAGTTTATGATATTTGAATTGGAAAATTCAGCAAAGAAGATCCCACCACCATATAATTCAGATTGATTATTAGCTATGGTGCAATTAATAATATCCGGACAATAAGGTGATATAAAAGTTGTCTGTAAATACAAGCCACCACCGACTACTGCATTATTTTCAACAATTAAATTATTTATTATGACTCCATTTGATTGACTATGAATTTGTAAAGCACCTCCTATATTTGCAATGTTACCCTTTAAAATATTATTGATCATTGAAAAATCACCTTCATTATACATGAATGAAATGGCACCGCCAGCTGATGATGAACAATTGTCAGAAATATTACAATTTATTATTATAGGTGAAGAATGATTGAAATAAAGACCTCCTCCTCTTGAATTTGTGTGTGTTGTTGTATTGTTATGAATTTTATTATTTATTAATATTGGACTGGAATCGTAACTCGAAATTCCACCACCATTAAATAATGAACTGTTATTAAAAATTTTATTATTCTTAATAATTGGGTTAGAATTGTCACAATAAATACCACCACCATGGGGATCAGAATAATTCTCTGTGATATTGCAATTTAATATCTGGGGAGAGCTATAATAACAATAAATGCCACCTCCATTAATAACCGCATTCCCATTTCTGATTGTAAAACCATTAATAACACAGGTGGTATCTTCAACGTTTTCAATGGATATTGTACTATCGTAATTACTTCCATCAATAATAGTTTCGGAAATAAATGTGCTATCGTTTGATGTTAAAAACCTACTTCCTAAAATTATGCTCTTTTCCAAAATATTAATGTTCTCATAATATGTTCCCTGATAAACAAGAATTGTATCACCATTTATAGCAGCATTTATTCCATCCTGAATTGCAGTAAAATCTCCAGTTCCATCTTGATTTATTTCAATTACAATATTAATATTAGTGTTATCTAAATAAAAATCTATACCTGTTGTAACTTCATTTTGTATGACCTGAACATTATTGATCGTTTGTTCACAATGTAAACCTAAGCTTGCAGTAACATTATAAAAACCAGGGAGTAAATTAAAAATGTAATAACCATCTGAAAATGGAATTACTGTAAAGGAGTCTATAGTAACAGTAACATTCTCTATATTTCCGATTCCTGGCGCCAGAGTAACCAAGCCGGAGAGGCTGCCATAATCACTCATGTCAAAATAGAAATATCCTATGTCAGCTATTGTTCCGTCTGGATCATATGCACTTGTAGGATCACCTGAATTAATACAAGGAGATTGGATTGTAAGTTGAAAATCTCTGTTTATCATATCTTCAAAAAGCGGATTTCTATTTATGTTATTGATCCCATCATAACCACCTTTGATATTTGAATATGAAACATTAACAAAACCTTGAGAAGCTATTTCTACTCCAAAATTAATATCATCTGACCACAAAATGGAATTTTTTATATCTGCAGTAGAATTGTTATTTATATAAACATTATTTCCCCAATCTGTACATGAATTATTGAAGATTGTATTTCCGAATATAAATCCTGAACTACTTCTTAAAGCAATTCCACTACCATGAAAACCAACAATATTGTCATAAATCAAATTCTTTTTAATCAAAATATCATTTGATTGGTTTAGACAAATACCTGCTCCATAATCCACACCACTACCACTAACTGTAAAATGACCATAAATTATATTATTTTCTATTACAACATTATCTGATTGATAAACATAGATACCCCCACCATGATATGCACCATTATTGTTTCTGATAATATTGTTAATAATATTTGCAGATGAGTTTTGTATTCCTATTCCACATCCATTTTGATACCAGACGCAATTGTTATCCTCAATGATATTATTTTCAATAGAAGGGGAACTATTTGAGATATAAATTCCTACGCCTTCTGCATCTTCAGAAGAAGAATAATATCCATAACCATTTCTAATGGTGAATCCTATTAACTTTGCTTCTTCTGTTTCTTCATTTGTGAATGAAACAAGACGTGAATTACTATTAGCTCCATCAATTATTGTCTGAGAGATATAGGTTGTATCTTGAGTGGTTAGGAATAAAGAAGCAACAGTAATATTTTTCCCATAATAATTGATATTTTCTACATAAGTTCCCGGTTGCACGAGAACCGTATCACCATCAACTGCTACGTTGATTCCTTCCTGGATTGTTGGGTAATCCTCAGGAATATTTATAATAGTTGCAGCCAGAAATGAAACAAAAACAATAAAAAAGAAAACAGAAAATAGGAACTTCATAATAATCTCCTGATTTATTTGATAAGGATCATCTTTCTGATCTTTGAATCTTCCTTTGTTCTGAGTTTATAGAAATAGATTCCTGAACTTACTGATTTACCTTTATCATCATCTCCATTCCAGACAACAGAATGATTACCTTTTATAAAAACATTGTTCGCCAAAGATCTTACTTTTTGTCCCTTAATGTTGTAAACTGTTAATTCAATTTTGCTTTCTTCTGGAATCGAGAAAGAAATCATTGTTTCAGGATTGAATGGATTGGGGTAATTTTGATGTAAAAAGACTTCAGGTGATTGAATAATTATATTATCATCTACATCAACATAAGGTGGGGCACCGTATTCGTAAGCTCCCATGTCAATAATAGAACTTCCATTTCCATCTCCATCCCAGATACGCAGGTTGCCGATTATATCCCATGGTGGCAAATTCAATCCTGTAGTATCAGGTATTCCTGCATCTATACAGGGAGAATCTTCAAGTAAAGAATATGGGTCTTCTCCTGTTCCTATAAATAACGGGTCTGCGTCTATGTTACCTTCCAGCCAGTTTACAGTACCGTTATTGTTTGTTACAATCCCTGCTTCTCCACCTTGAATATCTGAATAAGATATTGTAATTGAATTAGGGTCTGCATCTTCATAAAAATAAATCTCTTCAGGTGAATTATTCCAGAGAATACAGTTAATTAAAGTTGGATTAGAATCCCAATTGCAATAAATCCCACCACCAGAACTTGAAGAGTTACCTGATATTGTTACGTTCTGTAGACTCGGACTGGAATGAGAACAGTAAATCCCACCACCATAAACAGCAGAATTAACAGTTATTGTAACATTTGTCAAACTCAAATTGGAAGAATAACAGTAAATCCCACCACCATAATACTCAGCAGAATTACCTGTTATTGTAACATTCTCCAAAATAGGACTAGAATGTGTACAGTAAACCCCACCCCCTCTAAAATCTGCAGAACCATTTCTTATCGTAATATTACTTATAACTGCATCTGTAACATAACGAAATCTCATTACTCCACTTAAACTATCTCCATCTAATATACTTTCTGATTCTATACTACCTTCTAATGACAAATAATTACTCCATTCTATAGGAAAAACCTCTTCATTTGTATCTGAACTATAAATGCCTGGTAAAAGATGAATAGTATTGTGATTTGAACTATCTGCATATATTATTGATAAAGCATACCCGATTGTTTTTAAGGGTTCATCTGGAGATGTCCCACTATTTAAATTATCACCATCAACTGATACATATAGATCAGAATTTATCAGAGTGTCCTGTATGCTATGCAGAATATCAAAATTAAAATTGTCAATCGGAGAAGCATAATAGTCAGACGGATTTAATACAGTAAAAGTATCTACAATTACATCTATTGTATCACAATCATAAGCAAAAATATCAGCACCATAACCTCTACTATTTGTAATATTGTTTAGATAAATATTGCATCTATGTTCACTATGAAAACTCGGACTGGAATTAGAACCAAAATAAATTCCCCCACCATAATTAGTAGCAGAATTACCTGTTATAGTAATA
>JAUXFF010000024.1 GCA_030620155.1 Candidatus Cloacimonadota bacterium
GAAAAGAAAGAATTCAAATTCCACTTTGAGAATTTTGGCAAGGCTTTTAAGAAAGTACCGTTTGGCAGATATTTTCTTAACACACTTATAGTATCATTTTCCGTAGTATTTGGCGTAATTATCACTGGTTCCCTTGCGGCTTATGCCTTTGCACGTATGGCTTTTAAAGGGAGGGAATTTATATTTTACCTTTTCATAAGTATGATGATGGTTCCTCAACCGGTTTATTTGATTCCTTCCTATATCGTATTGAACCAACTGGGGTGGCTGAATACATATCAAGCGCTGATTATTCCATGGATCGCAAATATCTTTACCATTTTTCTGCTTCGGCAGCAATTCAAAACCATACCCCAGGAACTATTTGATGCAGCAGCTATCGATGGCTGCAGTCGTTGGGGAATTTTATGGAAAATTGTACTTCCGCTCTCGAAATCAGTAATTGCTACAGCAGCTATTTTCGGATTCATCGGCAGTTGGAACAGCTTTATGTGGCCACTAGTTATGATAGATGACCCTAAATTAAGAGTGCTTCAAGTCGGGCTCAGCTATTTCTCTCAAGATGCATCTACTCAAACAACTCTGCTTATGGCTGCTTCAACTTTCAGTATCCTTCCGTTGCTTGTGCTTTTCCTGATCGCTCAAAAACAGATAATCGCCAGTTTCGCATCCAGCGGATTAAAAGGATAATTAAAATTCAAATAAAAATTAATTTTCAGGATTACATAATGCAGAATTCAGTCTTACTGAATTATCTGATTATGATGAAACCCTGAAGTTAATAAAAAAAAGGGGGACGAACATGAAATTTATTGCCTGTCTTTTCGTAATTATCGGTTTTATATTAATGATTTTTGGCTTTATCACTTTCCTCAAAGGAAGTGCTTTTCTGGGAGTAGGATATGCAGTTAACTATTACCATGCGGCAACAAGTTTTCTGCTTCTTGCTATTTGTTGTAAATTTGTATGTAGTTGTAAAAAGGAAAAAGAATAATTTTTCCAGGACTTCTAACTTAAACGGTGTTTGTCCGTAAACATTAAAAGTTCTGTAAGTTTATCATAGTGAATCCCGAAAGCGTTTGGGAAGCTATCTTCAAACATGTCTTTACGGACAAACACCAATTATTCTTATAACCTTCCAGGTTAAATTGGGGGTTTTTTATCCTAGAAAAACACCAACAATTGCATACCTGAAAATCCTTAAAGAAAAAACAATAAGCACGTAATAAAGAAGATTCATTCGGAAAATACCAGCAGCTATTGTTATTGGATCACCGAATATGGGAGTCCAGGATAGAAGCAGACTGTATAATCCGTATTTCTCTACCCAGCGTTTCGCTGTTCTCCCACCTTTAGATTTCTCTAATTTAGGCAGCAGCGGTTTCCCAATAAGAGCCCCCATTCCATAATTTAAACTGCACGCTAAACAATTGCCAATAGAGCAGGCAACTACTGCCTCAACCCAGTTCAAACCGAGAACAATACTCGTGACAATGGCAATTTCCGAGCTTAAGGGAACGATGGTAGCAGCAATAAAAGAGATCAGCAATAAAGCCCAGAATCCATATTGCTGTAATAAATCAAACATCCAGGGGGAGAGTTCCATATTACCTCTGTGCACCGTCAGTCCCTGACGGATTTTTCTAAATTATTATTATCCCCACGAGGGGACTCGTGGGTTACAATATTATTCTCCTAAAATCATCTTCTCCACTTTTTCTTTCGCTTCTTTGCTAGCGATAACCAAGCTTCTCCAGATATGCCTTAGTCCTGTCATAGGTAATACAAACTTGCTTCTTATAGGTCTTAAGGAGATCACTGAAAACAGCATCAGCTTTGAACTGCATGAGGCCAAGAGCGCGTGGATCTGGGTATACAATTGAGCCTTTATGGTAACACAAGTGTACGTAGTCAATTAATAGATCCCGAGCAAATCCGTAAGCGTTATTTTTCTTAAAAGCAATGAATGAATCACCTTTATTCACTTTGTAAAATTCATCGTAAGATTTATACTCTTTTTTTTTAGTAAGAATTTGTGTAAACCTCTTATAATAACAGTTTAATTGTTCTTTACCACCATCAACTATAGACTGAACCACAGCGAAAAGATAGACAGGTATATACAAACCTTGCCAGTATTGAAGTGTTTCTTTACCTATTGTCAAGTTGGAGTTGTGAATTTCGTACTTATCGAGGTAGTTATAGCCTTTTTCGATACCCACAAACTTGGGCTTGTTGGTCTTCTTTTCCGAGAAAGTCTTGACCTGAACTGCGTATAAAACCCCTGTAGGCTTATCCCCGTGTACCCACTCACAGAAGTAATCTATTCCCACATCTTTAGGACCGACGATGCGATGGGGTATGGAATAATCGCAAACGAGGGATTCAAAGAACGCCTCTCCCTTGATTCCTCTCCTAGCTTGCAACGTATACTTCTTGTAATCATTCTCAGTCATATTTTGTCTCCTCATCAATCAATGCAAAGAAGCCTAACTTTATAATAGACTGCTTTATTTTATTAGATTTTAATACTTTTGTTACTTCATACATGATATTATTCTCCTAAAATCATTTTCTCCACTTTTCCTTTTACTTCTTCCAAAAGTTGCTTTGCTTCATTTTGCAATCTTTCAGCTTTTTGCATTCTTCCTTTTACTTCTTCTGCGATTTTTCTTTGGATAAGTAAGGGTGGTAGCGGGATTATTATTTTTTCCAATTCTTTAATTGTAATTGCTGGATAGTTGCCACCGCTACTTCTTTGAAGCATTTGTTTTAATGATAGTTGTGTTCTTAACAAAAATAATAGGTATTTTTTATTTAATTGGATTTTTAAGTTTCTTAATATTGCAAATCCTGTTGAAGCGATATATCCATCTTTTGTTTTATCAATATATGCAATTGCTCCCCTATGGGGTCTTGTTGTAGAAACTATAATGTCATCTTCTCTAACTATCATCTTTGCTCTACCTGGGGCTTTGTTTTTTTCATAATAAACTAAATTTTTAATTTCTCCGTTTAAAGTATCTATTTCGCTGATTTCAATATAAGGAAATTCATTATCAAAAAAATCTTTTTGATTCCATGTTTCACTTGAAAATTCTATGACATCAACTAAGGGTTTGTGCTTTATTTTTGATAAATTTATTTTCAGTTCTTTAAAATCAGGTTTGTAAAATTGCGGGTCAATTCTTCCCTCAATCTCATCTGAATCAACAATATAAACCATTCTATCTTTTAATTCAGGTAATTTTATTCCAAGTTCATTTAAGACAAATTCATCAATCGAATTCAAAAGTTTTTTGGCTTCAGTTTCTTTTTGCTTTTTTATCTTGTAGGCATTGTCCATTATTTGGACGATATGATTTTGAGTTGAGAGAGGTGGGAGAGGTATCTTAAATGATTTAAACTCTTCAGAGTTAATGTTTGGTTGTCCTGAAGGCCTTTGTATTGTAATAATCCATAATTTAAAGTGACTTGATTGAGAATAATAAAAAATATATTTAGGATTTACTTTTTTCTCATCAAAAACAAATCGAATTAAATAACCCGCAAATATAGATTTTCCATAATCATTCTTATAATAAAAACATTTACCTGCTGTCGCTCCACTTCGGGCAAACAAAATATCACCTTCATTTAATTCATATTTTTTTTCAATTATCTGCGAAGTTTTCCAATCATTATTTTTAAGATTTCCAAATTCATCAATATCTGTTATCCTAATATACCTTACATCTTTTTCAGGCTCACCATTTATTGCTGATTCGTTTGCTCCATATTGAACATCATGCTTCAATAAGCTTCCTAATTTAACTAAACTAAATTTAGTTTTTATCTTTTCTAAAACCAATATGTTTTTTAAATAAAGAGGATCAATCCTTCCCTCGATCTTATCAGCATAAACAGCAAAACATTCCATCTTAACAACCCTCGTAAGATTTCGGTCTTTTTCTAAACTTCTGATATTCGTCATAAATCTTATCAAAATCATTAACCGGGTCTTTTCTGCCTGTAGCATCATAGCCAATATGTTCAGCAATTGCCATAAAAATGGGATAATTGTCTAGTATCTCATTTTCTCCTTTTCTTCGCAGGAAAACCAGAGAACTTTTCACACCTGCCCCAAAATGGCTGAATGCAAATTGTGGCAAAGAAACAACAGCCAGAATATGGCATCTTTCCATTATAAAATCACGGACAGGTTGCAAAGAGGAATTAGTTAAAATTCCGTCAGGAAGCACAATCCCGATTTTTCCTGTTTTGGGTTTAATAAAATCAACACACCGTTCAATAAATAATATTTCTGTTTTTTGAGAGTTTCGTTTTTTTACTTTTGCACCAAGTTCATATTTATCTAAATAATCTTTTTCTGTAGATTTTACCGATGCACCAAACGGGGGATTAGTGAGAATAATATCAAAGTAATCCTTTTTAAAACTTCTATGAATATCGGAAATTTCCTCAACATTTCGCAGTGAATCCGTACTAATGATATTTGTATGTCCATCATCGTGAATAATCATATTCATCTTGCAGACTCTGGCTATCTGGTCATTGATCTCAATTCCATAAAGATTATTCATCGCAAATTTATGCCAATGCTCCCATGCTTCTCTTTCATCATAATTCTTCTCTGCTTCTTTTCTAACTTTATCCAGTGTATTAAGTAGAAATCCACCACTGCCGCATGCTGGATCTAAAATCAAATCACTTCTATCGGGGTTTAGTATTATAACGCAGAACTTTATGATTTCTCGAGGAGTGAAGAATTGTCCCATTTTCCCTTTAAAGAAATCTTCCATAAATCTCTCAAAAGCAACACCTTTTGTGTCTAATTCAGTCTTATTGAAGTTTATACTTTGTAAATGTTCCACTACTGCATAAATCACTTTGGGGTCTAATCTTATATCATCTTTAAAAACCTCAGAATCTTCTTTCCTTGCTTTAAGGTAAATGGAATTTATTCGTTCGTAAACTTCTTCTGCTGTTTCATGTGTTCCAATTTGAAACTTATAGTATTCTCCCATTTTTGTTGATTTCTCGTCTCTTAACTTACAGAAAAGCAGTTTGGATACTTCATCAAAAGCAGCAGTTGGTGCTAATTTTCCACCCTGCCAAACAGTATCGTGAGATTTTTCTAATGCTCTAATCAGTTCCTCTTTTAAAACAACAGTTAAATCTTTTTCAGTATCTCCTTTGAAGAACCTATATTTAGGAGCAACGCCATATTTTGGGGGAATATCGGAAATAACATTTTTTTCTCTTTCACTTGGTTTAAAACCAGCCACATCAAAAACTGTTCTTGTATGACCAGCAACAACCGCAGCAAATTTAGCTCTCAAACTATTCGCATTACCAAAAACCTGTTCAATTGCTTGTTTAAATTCTGCATCCGTAATTCCGTCCTTTTTGCACTCAACAACAAGATAAGGCTTTTTCTTTTCATCATCTTCAAAAACCACAATGTCTGCTTTATCAGATGGTGTTCTGCGTGGAACAACAACTTCCGTATCCAACCTGTTTTCAGGGTAATTATACTTTTCTATCAGTTCAACATAAAAAGATGCCCGGACTTTTTCTTCAGGCTTTTTAAAGCTGTAAGTCTTTTCAATTTTATTGTATGTAATCTTAGTCTTATCTTTGCTGAATGTAATATATTTCTTATCCTCTCCGGCTGATAAAAATTCTTCGGGTTCTACTTTTACTTCTTCTTTTTTTTCTTCGTATAATTTGTTGCTCATAGTTCCTCTTTATTCTTAAATATGAATATTCATTCCACAATTTTCCAATATCCGCCTTTGGTGGGACCGACTCTTTTTAATTTTCCATCTTCCTTAAGTTTTTTAATATTCCATTCTATTCCCTTAACTGTTAAACCTATCTTTTCAGCAAGTTGGGGTATGGTTATTAAAGGGTTCTCTTTAATAAGAGAGATTATTTTTACCCTAGTTTTTACCCTAATTTTCACCATAGTTTTTGGGGTAGTGCTTTCTAATTTCAAATATTCATTACTTTGCTTGAATACAATATAAAAATGTGTGTCAGTATATTCTATTTCAGGATAGGGAGAATTTTCTTTCTTACAGACATCCCTCATTCTTTTCATACCTGAACCCAGTTTCTCACCAAAATTTATACGAGAGAATAAATCAGCAATAAGGTGATTTCTTCTAAAAACAGTTTTACCCAGAATAAAGTTCTGTGGCTTGACCCAGATATTTTCTATCTGGATTCTATCCGGGAAAAATTTCAGTATATTATTATGTCCACGTTCAAAATAATCTCTATGCATAACAGAATTTATAACTGCTTCCCGAATTGCTTCAAATGGATATTCATAGATATTTTCTCTTTGAGGTTTTCCAGTAATTCTATAGGCAACTTTTGTATATAATTTCACAAAACCCATTACTTGCTCAATGATCTCAAATAATGATCCGGTTATTTCTTTTCTATCAATTACATCAACTCCTTCGTTGTCCTTAAATAATACTACTGTAAACACAGACCAGGATATAATATTCTGAGGTTCTTTTGCAAATAGTAGGACACCTGCATTATTGAAATATATATTTCCTTTTTGATGTTCTACAACTCCTAAACTTGTGAGAATTTTATCAATTGATAATGTTTTAGAAAGTCCTGCTAATTCCAAAAACATATTTAGTCTATCTCTGTTAAAATCTTTGGGATATTTAAATTCTGTATTCAAAAGTTCATCAAATCTTACTTTGCCTTCAGTTTTAAAGAAATTTAAGATTTCATTTCTTGTCATTTTTTGAGATGTTGCACCTATCCGTTTATAAAATCCTGATGAACATTTATATGGTTTATCCTCACCTTCTCTTACTTCTACAATAATAATGTTCCCAACGGATTTAACGAAAAGTTTTACTTCTGGATCACAATTTCTTGCAATATTTTGGATTTCAGATTTGATTCTATTTGTTATTGTAATGCCTTTTACTTTTCCGTCATCAGTTACACCAATTAATACCGTACCTCCAGAAGAATTTGCAAATGCAACAAAATCTTTATCAACACCCGAAAGACCTTCTTTGAATTCTGAGAAGTATCCTTCACCTTCTTGTAATATCAAAGATAATTCTTTCTTATTCATCTTTTTCTCTCAATCTTTTTCCCATTTCTATAACTTCTCTTTCTCTTGTTAATTCTCTATCTAATTCCTAATTTTCAACTTTATTAAAACAGCGGTAATGAGTCCAACTCAATTCGTGACGCAGTGCGTCACATTTTGGAAAAGTTAGATAGAACATTCTCATATTTCTCAAGTTTGACTCATCAAATCCTCTTCCATAATCTCTTATTAATCTCTTAGAAAGTTCTTTTAGAAGTCCTTTTCCATATTCTGCTCTTTCTTTGCCTTTTTGTTCTTCTTCAACAATTATTCTTCCAATTTGCCAATAAGCCTGAACCATTGCAAAATTAACAGAACGGTAGGCTGTGCCTCTTGCTTCTTCAAGAATGTCTCTAATGTTTTGATATGCTGTATTTATTTTAGCTTGTTGTGTCAATCTGGTTTCTTTACTCATGATTTTTTTATCCTCTTTGGCTGATAAGAACTCTTCCGGTTCTACTTTAACTTCTTCTTTTTTTCCTTCATATAATATTTTGCTCATAGTTCCTCTTTATTTTCAAACATAAATATTCATTCTACAATTTTCCAATATCCGCCTTTGGTGGGACCGACTCTTTTAAGGAGACCTTTTTGTTTTAATTTATTTATGTGTTTTTGAACTGCGGAAGGATTTATATTAAGTTTCTCAGATAACATTTTCCTTGTTATTTTTTGATTCTCTTTAATTAATTGTAATATTTCTGCTTGCCGTTGAGTTAATTCTGACCACCTTTTCTGACTACCTTTCCTGACCACCTTTCCTAACCACCTTTCCTGACCACCTTTTCTGACCACCTTTTCACCGACTTTTTTTTCTATTATTCTATTCCAAAAAATAACTTTGAACTGCAGCAATTCTTCTTTAAATTCAGGGACTACATTCTCATATTGTTTACACAATTCAATAATATTAGAAAAACCTCGTCCCCACTGCTCGATAATTTTCAATTCGGAAAAAATTCTACCGATTGTAACATTACGCAGTTTAGAGAAATCCATTTTCCCAATATCATCAATAGAATATCCTGCAGGTAATTCACCAGGACTGCTTATCTCAATCCTGTTATCAAAAACAGCCACTTTGATATCCTGACCTTTCAAAAGATAATTCCTATGGGTTACTGCATTGACAATTGCTTCCCGCAAAGCTGGAATAGGATATTCGTATTTTTCTTCTCTGTAGACATCACCAATTGTAGCAGATAGTTTTATATTCGATTTCAGAAATTTAATGGCCGATTCGATTTGGTCGATGATACTTCCTTTAAATTCGGCTTTATCGATAAATATATCTTTAGAATTTCCCTTGAAATGAGCACATTTTATGCTAGCGTAATCATATTCGATATATTCTGTCTTTGGAAATAATAACATTCCTGCAACAGTTGGATAGATTTTTTCATCACTTTTTGCCAATATATTAAACATAAAAAGATGGTCTTCTTTTATCTGAATATCCTTTTTCTCTTTAAATACCTTTTTTATCCTTGGAAAATCAACTTCATCTTTTGAGAACCTATAATCGATTTGAGAGTCATAACTGATATTTTCACCTCTAAATTGTAAGGATTTTATTATCTCTTTGCTGGCAAGTCTCGTAGTAGAACCAACTCGAATATAAGTTCCATTTTCCATTCCTTTATTTTTCAGATAATATGGAGTTTCTATTCCTATCGGAACTTTGATAATTACCAGAGTTTTGTCCTGCTCTGTGATGAAAACAGTATCAATGCGGATCGTCGGATAAATAGTGTCATAAGTAATATTAGATAACTTCTCTTCTAATTCAAAGGGATTTGCAACTCCAATGATCTGCT
The DNA here is from genome assembly GCA_030620155.1 of Candidatus Cloacimonadota bacterium. Taxonomy (GTDB): domain Bacteria; phylum Cloacimonadota; class Cloacimonadia; order Cloacimonadales; family TCS61; genus JAUXFF01. The sequence goes on from JAUXFF010000024.1 coordinate 8,956, forward strand.
TATTATCATCTATACCGAAAACCAAATTACCACCACTTCCATTAGCAAAAGCAATAATAGTTTGTAGAATTTTTTCTTTATTGGAATTATTAAATTCTCTTTTGAATTCTAATGTTTTACTTTCTTGCTTTGATAATAATTCTTTCATATTTATATCAGCCCTTTATCCTTAAAACTAAAATAGTTAGTTCTTGATATAATAATGTGGTCAACCACATCAATCCCCAAAATCTTACCAGCTTCTTTTAATCTTTTTGTAATATTTAAATCATCTTCTGAGGGTTGTGGGTCTCCTGAAGGATGATTATGCACAATGATTACAGTTGATGCAGAATTTTTAATCGCTGGCAGAAAAACTTCTCTGGGGTGGGCTAAACTTGCACTTAAAGTGCCTGTTGAAACTTTGTCGTAACTAATTAAATTATTTCTGGTAGTTAATGAAATTATATAAAAACTTTCTTTCATTTTATTCCCAATTTCATTTTTCAAAAGGTTAAAGATGTCTTCAGGACCTTCGATTTTTTCTCCGAATTTCGTAATATGCGATTCTACCTTTTCTCCCAATTTGAAGGCAGCTTGAATTTTACAGGCAGTAGCAAAACCAATACCTTTAACTTTTTTCAATTCTTCAAGGCTGGCATTTTTAATATTTTGAAGATTACCAAAATGAGCAAGCAAGTTTTGAGCAAGTGTTAAAACAGTTTGTCCTCTACCACCTTTTTCAATTATTAATGCTAATAATTCCTGTGTAGAAAGATTATCTACACCAATCTTTTGTAAACGCTCTCTTGGTCGTTCCTCAATTGGTAAATCTCTAACTGTATATGATTTGTTTTTCATAGTTCTTAATTATAATTTTGACTTTTGATGTCAAGAAATCAGACAATCTTCAGAATTTTTTAAAATATTACTTCTCGCTGAATCTCATGTTCCTCGATTTTCAATTCAACAATCTCAACATCAAATGCCGAAATCATGTCTTTGATATTTTCCAGAACAGGAAATTCCGTATAAAAATGCCCGGCATCTAACACAGGAATTTTGCTGTCTAATAATGTATGATATGTAAAATCAGCGGAAACAAATACATCAGCTCTACCATAAACCAGAGGTAGAAGAGAACTTCCACTACCACCACAGATTGCTACTTTTTTTACAATATCTTCCATGCTTTTATCTGCCAACCAGAGTTTTACAAATTTAGCTTCTAACCTTTTTTTAACGAATTTTGAAAATTCTTGGATCGTTAACTCTTTATTCAAATCACCAATCAATCCAAGTCCGTAATTCTCGCTTTTCTTTTCCTGCGGATAAACTGCAAAAGCCGGAGTTTCATAGGGATGAGAGGATTTCATTGCTTCGATAACTCGATTTAAATTAAATGAATCCACAAAAAATTCGAGTTTTCGTTCAATTACTTTTTCCAGTTTACTTTTCTCACCAATTGTTGGATTGCTTCCTGCCAGAGGTTTGAATTGTCCGTTTACTTTATAATCATTTAAACAATGGCTATAATTTCCTAAAATTCCTGCACCCGCTTCAAAAACTGCATTTGCTACATCTGTTTTTGAGTCTTCCGGCACATAAACAGCAATGTGATATAATTTTGATCCGGTTTCGTTTGAAATGAACTCAGGATTTGTTAAACTGAGTTTTTCAGCCAGTGCAAAATTTACTCCTTTATTAATTACATCAAGATTAGTATGAGCACAAAAAACAGAGATATTGTTTCTTATTAATTTCAGATATAATGGGTTAGTAATTTTTTTTACAGGTTTGAAAATAAAGGGATGATGGGATATTATCAGGTCAACTTTTTCTTTTATTGCCTTGTTCACTGCATTTCCTGTCACATCCAGGGTCAGAAGGATCTTTTTTACTTCCTGTTCGGCATCACCTAATTGAAAACCAACGTTATCCCATTCCTCTGCCAGACCGGGATTTGCTATTTTATGGATGTGATTAACGATATCTTTTATCTTTACAGGTTTCATTACATCTCCATTTATCTTTTATTTGTGATTTTTTTCTCCAACATTTCTTTTACTTCCCAATAAGAGAAACCTTTCCGTGTTAAATAATTCAAAGTCTTCTCAATTTTCTTTTTATCGGGAAATCGAGAATATCGTTTTAATGCTTTGTCGAGATTCTTCTCAAGGATCTCTATCTTATTTTCCGATGTATAATACTTTGAAATAATATCATTTATAATGTTTTCTTCAATATGCTTTTGAAAAAGTTTATTTCTTGTCTCTATTGAACTTTTCCCTTTTTCGAGCAAACTTTCAACTATTAATTCCGTAAAACGAGTATCATTAATAAAATTCAGGGAAATCGCCTTCTTAATTAACTTTTCAGCCATATTTATCTCAAGAGGTAATTTTTTTAGATAGTTTTTACATTCCCAAGCAGAACGTTCCTGAAAAGTAATATAATTAAGTAGCTTCTCCCAGGTAAATTTTTCTATTTCTTTGAATAACTTAGAGCTCAAACCTCCATCAAGTTCAATATTTTTACCAGGAGTTAAAGAAAAAAAATGGAGGACCTTTTCAGGTAAAATCCCCCATACTTTATTATCTTCAAAAACCAAAAAAATCGTTTTTGACTTACTCTTTATCCTGAACTTCATCTTCTGGTTCTTCTATTAATCCCAGAATTGTTTTTACCTTCGTTTCTATTTCATTTAAGATTTCTTTGTTTTCCAATAGGTATTCTTTAACCCTATCCGAACCTTGACCAATTTTCATTTCACCATAAGAAAACCAGGAACCACTTTTCTGAATTATGTCTTTATCAGCAGCAATATCGATAAGAATATCCAAACCGGATATTCCTTTTCCGAATATTATCGGAAACTCAACATTCTTAAAAGGAGGTGCAAATTTATTTTTTACAATCTTAGCCCTGGTCTTATTACCAACTATTTCACCATCAGCACCAATTTTTTTAATCGAACCGATCCTTCTGACTTCGATACGTAAAGATGCATAGAATTTAAGTGCAACTCCCCCAGTTGTGGTCTCAGGATTCACATAAGCGGGAACTCCGATTTTCATCCTGGTTTGATTAATAAAAACAACTGATGTGTTGGATTTATTTATAATGCCTGTAAGTTTTCTCAGTGCCTGGGACATTAACCTAGCTTGTAATCCTACATGAGAATCTCCCATACTACCTTCGATTTCTGCTCTGGGAACAAGAGCTGCCACAGAATCCACAACAATCAGGTCTAGAGCACTACTACGCACAAGAGTTTCAACCACTTCCAAAGCCTGTTCTCCCCCATCCGGTTGGGAAAGTAAAAGATTCTCAGTATCGACCCCGATTTGAGAAGCATAATTTGGATCAAGTGCATGTTCAACATCTATAAAAGCCGCAATCCCATCCTTTTTCTGGGCTTCAGAAACGATATGAAGAGCAAGAGTTGTTTTACCGGATGCTTCAGGACCATAAATTTCGGTTACCCTTCCCCTGGGAATTCCCCCAATGCCAAGAGCAGCATCCAGGTTAATTGCTCCTGTAGGTATCACTTTAACTTTGGTAACAGGTTTATCCCCAAGACGCATAATAGTTCCAACCCCAAACTGTTTGTCCAGTTGGCTCATTGCTGTTTTTAAAGCGGATTCCTTATCTTTTACCATCATCTCCTCTCCTTTAAAAATTAAACTTTGAAATACTATTATAAATCGGACCTTCCGGTCTCAAAATACTATGATAGAACGTCGCTTCAGACACTATAAACTTATCAATATTTAACTCAGTAGTTAAGACTTTCTTAACGAAATATTCTGGCAATCTTTTTTTTACTCTACCCAGAGTTATATGAAATTTAATTGGTCTTTTATCAAGTGAATAACCCATTTCCTGCAGTTTAATTTTAAACTGTTTAACAATTTTATAAATATTTTTATTTTCAGTATCAACATGAACCCATATCAGGCGGGGATTTCTACCGGGGATAATCTGCAATTTTGGATTTATATATTTTATTTGAGAAATTTGAGTGAATTTGAGTGAAAGGAAGTCAGATATTTCAGATATATCAGATTCATTTGTATCACCAATAAATTGCACAGTAATATGAAAATTCTCCTCAGAAACCCATTTAATACCATGAATGTTTAATGAGTTCAGTTCTTTAATTAATGATATGATTTTATTTTTGAAATCAGATGGTAGTTCTAAAGCCAGGAATGTCCTCATTAGCGTTTATATCCGATATCCTGTAAGAATTTCTTTCTGGCAGCAATATCCGTATCAAGTTCAATACCTTTGGGAGAATATCCGTCAATTACGCCTACAACCCCTTTACCTTGTTCCGTCTCAGCTAAAATTACCTGAACAGGATTTGCAGTTGCGCAATAAACAGTAGCAACCTCCCGACAGGTCTTAATTGCAGGAAGGACATTAACAGGAAAAGCATTTCGAAGTATGATCAAGAAGGTGTGTCCTGCACCTATTCTTCTTTGATTTTCCACTGCTTTCTCTATAAGTTCACTGTCATTCCCTTCTTTACGAACAAGGCACGGACCTGAAGCTTCATTAAAAGCTAATCCAAATTTGATTCCAGGGACGCTATTGACCATTACTTCATAAAGGTCTTCTACGGTTTTAATAAAATGAGACATGCCGAAAATAATATTACAACCTTCAGGATATTCGATTTTCTCATATATTAGTTCCATATAATACTCCATTTCTTTATCAAATATGTCTTCCTTAAAAAAAGATAAATATTCATATGATTTGGTTTTGAAGTTCTGTTTAAATAATTAATACGAAAAAAAAGACCGTATAACCGGTCTATTTTTTTTTAAACAATCTTTGTTACTTTGTTTGATCTCATGCAAGAGTTACAGACTCTGATCCTCTTAACTTTCCCATTAATTTCAGCTTTAATTTTCTGAAGATTGGGATAGAATCTTCTCTTTGTTGCATTCATTGCATGACTTCTGTGGTTACCTACAAGAGGTCTTTTCCCACAAATATCGCATACCCTTGACATAATGTCCCTTCCTAGAATATAAATATGGTTCAAAAGAATTTCTACGTGTTTATCTGGCAAGAATTTTTATTTATTAAAAAACCTTTTCAATTTTTTGCAGGGAAATTAAATTTTACATGTCTTAATTAATTGAGGAAATTATAAGTGAAAATATAATATGGATAAAAGTAAATTCGAATTCATACTTAGAACCGAAAATAAAAAAATATTTAATTATCTCCTGAAAATATTAAGAAATAGAGAAGACGCCGAGGATATACTTCAGGAAGTGTTCATTGCTTTTTATAAAAAAATGGGATATGTTAACGAAAACACCTATACCTCTTACCTTTACAAAACAGCCCATAACAAAGCCCTAAATAAAATTAAATCTAATAAAAAAACTAAAAACTTGATGGTTCCCTATGATAATATTGAAAATCTGAAAGAAATTGAGCCCGAAAAACCTGATGATTTTAAAAATAAAATTATTAGAAACGCTTTTACAAAACTTAAATCAAAAGAAGCTTATATCTTAGAGTTACAATTTTATCAAAAAATGAAATATAAAGAAATTGCTGAATATTTATCCACAACAGTATCTGCAATAGATTCACAATTAGTGAGGGCTAAAAAGAAATTAAAAAAATATATTATGCAGGAAATGAAAGAAAACAAGGTCTATAAAAATAGAGGTATTCAAAATGAATAAGAGAATCAAATGTAATTTTTCCAAAAAATCAAATGCCTTCATAGATGGAGAGCTTAGAAAATCTGATTTTGAAAAATTTCAGAGTCATATTAAAAGCTGCCGGATATGCCAAAATGAGATTAAAGAGCTTAACAAAATAGATAAATACCTATCTTCATATAAAGATGAGGAAGTTCCTGAAGATCTGAATCAAAAAATCCTGGCTTCCGTTAAACAAATCTCTCAAAAAGACTCTCTTAAATTTTTATCTCATAAATTTGCGAACCTGGCAATAGCAGCATCTGTTGCTCTTGCCTTTTTTGCAGGTTTAGTCCTGAGTGATCTTACATTTTCTTCTAATAAAGAATTTACTTATGAATTAGGTCAGGAATCATTATATAGTTATTTTGAAGGAGTAGAATGATGTCTAATAGAACTTTAACAGTTTTAGTATTAATTTCATTAGCATTCAATATAGCTTTTCTTGCAGGTTTCATATATAAGCAATCCAGAATAAGGTCTTTCTTAAATCCAGATGGACCAAAACCTAATATCCCTCCTGAACGGATTGAATTCTTTGAGAGAATGAAACATGATATGATCCCTTTCAGAGAAGATTTTGAAAAATCTAAAAAGGATTTCGTAATGGAACTGGTTAATCCTGATTTTAATGAAGAGATTCTAAATGAAAAACTGGATATAATTTTAGAAAAACAGATTCGTATGGAACATGAACTTGGTAAAAGATTAATTATGCTCAGGAAAGAAATGAGCCCTGAAGAAGCCCATAGATTTTTCGCAAAACATCATTTCAGAAATGAAAAATTTAAGGAAAGATTAAAAAAATTGAGAGAGTTAAAATGAAACACTTTAAAAAACTTATAATGCTTACAATTATATCAGCACTTATCTCCAGTGCCTGTGCAACAAAGGTTGTGTATATCAAAGAAAAACCACCTGTAAAAATAGTTGAAGTTAAAACAGCAAAGCCATATTCAAATGCTGTTTGGATCTCAGGTTACTGGCAATGGAATACCCTTAAATATAAATATATCTGGGTCTCCGGTTACTGGGTAAAACCACACAAAAATAAAGTTTGGATATCGGGACACTGGAAAAAGACAAGATTTGGCTGGATTTGGAAAAAAGGTCATTGGAAATAAATAAGGAGGTAAATAAAATGAAGAAAATCACATTAACAATCGTAGTAGTTCTGGCATTAGCAAGTATCCTTTACGGCTTTGAACATAACTTCAGAGACTATGATAAAAGAGGACCTATGCCTGAACATCACCAGAGAACTGAGGGTGATCCCGGTTTTTTTGAAAAACTTTGCGAAGAATTGGAACTGACAGATTACCAGATTGAGCAAATGGAACAAATGCATATTGGTCAGCAGAAAATGATGATTCAAATCAAATCTGAAATCGAAATACTCAAAATTGACAAAAGGGAAGCTTTGAAAAACCACAACTTCACTCAAGCAAAAGAAATCATCGAAGTAATTGCAGCCAAAAAGTTAGAGATTGCTTTAAAAACAATTGACAATATGGAAAGACGCTGGGATTTGTTATCAGATGAACAGAAAGCTGAAGCAGAAGAATTAATGAAAGACAGACCTTTTCGTCATAAAATGAAGAAGATGTCTGAGAACAAAAAGTAGACTGTTGAAAAAAGTAAAAAGGGCAGGTCTCACCTGCCTGAGATTGCTGACAAACCTTGGTTTGCCAGCAATCTTGTTATCAGATGCAGAACGATATATGTCACCCTGCTTGCCAAGCCGAAGCTGAGCGAAGGCTGGAGCTTGTGTCACCCTGCCTGCCAAGCCGAAGCTGAGCGAAGGCTGGAGCGTAGTCGAAGGACGAAGGGCTTAACACACTAATAATTAAACAATTATGGTTCGACTAAGCCTGTCCTGAGCGATGCCGAAGGGCTCACCATGACAATTTCATTCAAATCAAAGTTCTGCATAATCTACTAGTAAATTGTACTTTGTCAACAGCCTAAGGCAGGTAAGACCTGCTTTTTTTTTATAATTTAAACTTCTTTGTGAAACTTATTTCTATCTGTTTATTGTATGATTCAACATATTTAACAGCTCCATAAATCGATCCTATATATACACCGCCTGTTAATAATCCTGAAATTATTCCACATCCAACATTGCCCTGATCGAAAGAATCATACGTTGCATAACCTAAAAGTCCAACCAAGAAAAAAGTAATTAGCCCGAATTCATATTGACTTGTATAAAAATAACCGCCGCCGGGTATAAGACCTAAAATAACTGCACCATCCCTGCTTCTATATTGAAGTGGTAAAGAATAATCCATTGTTTCTCTATCTTTAACGGCTTTTCCTCTTAGTTCTTCATTTCGGATGAAGCCAAAATTCTCTCTGGCAAGATCATATTTATGCAGATTTATATAATTGTATGCTGAGATTAAATATAAACTATCCTGTTGTATTGATTCTATTCCGGGAAGATATTTCTTAATATGGTTATTCGATTCTGAATACTGCGATGTTTGATGATACAATCTTGCTGTTCTATAAATTGAAAACCAGTTTTTCGAATCGAATTCTAAAATGCCTTCATACGTGTCTATCACCTCTCGATATTGCTCATCCAGTTCGTAACATCTGGCAATTAAAAAGGATTTATTCAGGATATTCCTATCTGTGGGGAAATAAGAGATTATTTTTTTATATTCTGTAATGGCTCTTTGATAATCTCCTGCTCTCATAAGCTCATTAGCAAATTGATTTATTCTCACAAATTCATTTATATTGCTGCTGTTTAAAATAGAAAAAATAAACAGGATAACAATAATAATAATAATAATTCTCATTTTACACTCCTTTTTAAAAAAAAATAAATTCACTTTTTTAATAACTCTCTTACTGCTTTCAACTCATTAATTAACTTTTTTTTTATTTCATTTTTGTCTTCTGAGAAATTAAATTCTATCTGGTTTTTGTTTTTTTGCATTTCTTTTAATTTTTTCCGAACTCCATCAACTGTATATTTTTGGGTATAGAGCATATATTTTATCTTTTTAAGAAGTTCAATATCATCGGGATTATATCTTCTGTTTCTTCCAAATTTTTTCCTTGGATGTACCTGGGGAAATTCCTTTTCCCAGTATCTTAGAACATGAGGTTTTAAATCAAGTAAATTGCAAACCTCGCCAATAGTATAATAAAACTTTTTCATTTCTTAACCAAAATTTTAATTAAAAAGCTCAGCAATATATATATTGAAACAATAACAAGGACAAGAGGTAAACAAAACAGATATTTTGTAAAGAAAGATTTCCCCTTATAAATCTGAAGTTCATCAGAAATTATGGTTTTCTCATATAATTTTGATTTTTTGAGAAATCTTCCTGTAGGTGAGACTATTAGAGAATATCCTGTATTCGCAGCTCTATATATCTGTTTACGGGTTTCAATTGCCCTGAATTTCGTCATTACAGCATGTTGATAAGTTCCCGCAGATCTTTTAAACCAGGCATCGTTTGTAATATTTACAATAAAATCCGTATCTTCCATAGCCATTTGTAATGTCAACTGAGGAAAAGCTATTTCAAAACATATCAAAGGTGAAAACTTAAAATTCTTGATATAATAAAATCCTAATTCCTTACCATATTCAAAGTTTGCCTGTCCCATTTGAACATTCCATAGAAATGGAAATATTTTTAAGAACGGCATCCTTTCTCCAAAAGGAACGAGTACCTTTTTATAATATGGTTTGGCAATCTCACCGGTTTTTGAAAATTTTGAGGCGGAATTATAAAATCTATATCTCTCCGGATGAGGTGGATATGCTACTTCATAATGAGGAAACCCTGCGAAAATATCTATACCTGTTTCTCCTGCTAAATGCTGCACAAATTTCTTATATTTTGATTGTTTCAATAAATAAACAGGTAGTGCGGATTCAGGCCATATTATCAAATCAGGATTATTCTTTGAAGCCACTTTTGTAAATTCTTCATATAGATAACATGTACTATCTAGAAAAGCCCTATCCCATTTCCGTTCTTGAGTTATACTAACCTGAACTATTGAAAGGTTCGCATTTGTATTCTCAAGTTTAATTGTTTTTAACCGATAAATACCAAAACCGCTCCAAACAGCAAAAATCAGGAGCAGGATAGTCAAATTTCGTCCAAAATTCTTTTTATATCCATAAATTAAAATATTCACTATAATAATTAATATGGAAATTAAATATATCCCTCCTATTTCACCAATTTGAATCAAAGCCAGATAGTCAGCCAATGAATATCCAAGATTAAACCAGGGAAACCTGAATTCTCCAAAGTTCTGTAAATACTCAAATGAAATCCAAAATGATATAAAAGTAAGATATTTAAATTTTGGGAAAAAATTCCAGACTGTATTGATTAAAAAGAAAAGAAGGAAAAAATAAATTCCAAATAATATAAATAATCCAATAAATCCTGGAATTGTTACCAACGAAATCCAGTGCAAACTAACTGCCGTATAAGAAGTACTGAATAGTATTCCTGCAAAAAGACATTTTTTAAATGACTGTTTTTTATTAAAAAAAGATATTAACGGTATCAGACCGAAAAAAACAAGAAATCCAAGGCTGATTGGTAGCCGACTGAGACCA
>JAUXFF010000171.1 GCA_030620155.1 Candidatus Cloacimonadota bacterium
TAATTATATTTTTTCATCTGTAACAGACAATCACATCATTGAAAATAACATCTTTATTAGCAATGACGAATTATATATGAATTTTCTTTATGGTAATCCTATTTTCCGAAACTGTATAATAGATTTTGAGCTTGAATATCCCTTAATTGATGGTGGGGGCAATATTATTATTGATTCTTTGCAGGCACAAACTCTATTTGAGGATATCCAAAATGGAGATTTCCATCTAATAGAAGGCAGTCTGGCAATAGATGCAGGGTTCGATACTCTGGGGTATTATTATCCGTTCGATATGGATTACAACCATCGTGTCTGGGATGGAGACAGCAATGATAGTGCAATAATCGATATCGGTCCTTATGAGTATAATTCACCTGCTTTTGGCGGAATCGAGGGATTTACTTACAATCCATCAACCGGTGATCCGGTGGATTATGTTATTCTCAAAATAAACAATGAACCTGGTGAATTCACTTTTTCAGATAGTATCGGTAATTTCCAATACAAACTTCCTGACGGTATTTACGATGTTTATGCAGAACGTATGTATTATAATGATGTTATTGAATGTGAAGTCGAAGTAATTGATGGGCAATTTACTCAAATACAAATTCCAATGATAGAAACTGTGGATGTGGAAGAAAATACAATAATTCCGTTAGCGAATGACTTTAATCTTAACAACTATCCAAATCCATTCAACCCAACTACAACTATCAGCTATCAGCTTCCAGCAGACAGTGAGGTAGAACTTATAATTTATAACATTAAAGGACAGGTGGTAAGAACTCTTGTTAACGAAATGCTTCCAGCAGGAGAACATGCTGTTGTATGGGGTGGAAATGATGATTCAGGTCATAATGTCAGTTCAGGAATTTATTTCTATAAGTTGAGAGTAAACGGGAAAACTGAAGCAGTTAAAAAATGTTTGCTGTTGAAATGAAAAAGTTACTGCTAACAATGGTATCTGCGGAGTCCCTCAGCATAGAAATCATTAAGTGCAATAGAAATATATTTTGATAGTAAAATTGTTAAAAATTCTGGAATAATGAGAAAGTAAAATCATGATTTTTTTAAAACGTTTTTTATTAATTACTAGTATAGTTACCTTTTTGTTATTTTTATTTATAGGAATGAGTTTTATTTATTATTTTCTTTTTATCATATTTACTGCTTTTTTAATGACAATTATCGAATTTTTAGTTTCAGCAAAATTACAATATATTAAATATTATGATATGAGCATTTCATATAAAAAAAGAAAAATTCTATTTATCATTTCATTCTTAATTTTAAATTCCTCATTCCTAATTTCCCAGGAGACATGGATAAGAACTTACAACCCTTTTTGGGATACTGGGGAATATATTGAAGCTGAATATGAACCTCATGATATATTACTGGCTCCTGATGGAGGTTACCTGGTTGCAGGAACCTGCTGGATGGTAACTGAAATTGATGTGGATGAACGAGCCTTTGTTATGAAAACAGATGCTGATGGTAATTTTTTATGGGCAAGACGTGATTCTACAGATTTCTCTTACTACACAGAGATGGAAGCCTGCGCAATATCCCCGGATGGTTCCATTTACACAGCCGGTGGTAATCCAAGATACCTTGCTAAAAGAACCTCCGAAGGGGAATTACTCTGGATCATACCTCAACCTGACTTTGTAACTTATTCCATGTGTATTGCTTATGACGAACAGGTAGTATTATGCGGTGTTTATGACGATTATTGTGGATTAAGGAAAATTGATGAACAAGGTAATACAATTTGGACAAATAACTACAGCTATTTAAATAATTATACTACCGTAGGATTTTCAGTTTATAACTCACAAGATGAAGGATTTGTTATTACAGGAAGAGAATATGACAATGACCGATTTAATCGTAATGTTTTATTAATTAAGACAAATGAAGTTGGTGATTCTCTTTATTGTCGAGTTTATGATACTGGTTCTGATCAAGATTCAGGTAACAGTGTAATAGAAGCAACCAATGGAGATATCATAGCGTTGGGAGATTCAGCTCTACATACATTAATAATAAAGTACGAACCGTTAACTGATACATTGACACCATTTATTATCTGGGAATATGCAAAAGGTTATTCTGTTCTTGAAGATGATGATGGTAATTATGTAGGTTATTCATATGGAGGTTTACTTGGCGGTACAATATTATTTAAATTCAATTCCAATGGAGATATTATTTGGGAAAGCAGATTTAGTTTCTGGTCTGCTCAAGGGGACAGATGTTTTCAAAAATTACCTTCAGAGGGATTTATCTGTGGGGGATCTACACACTGGAATGATGATTATTTTTATCTGGCAAAAACTGATTCTGTAGGAGAAATTACCGGAATTGAAGATAATATCCTTGTAGACCAACTTAAAATACTTGTTTATCCCAATCCTGTTCAAAAAAAAATCAATTTTGAATTTCAAGACCGTAATGATCTGTCAAATATACAGATAGAAATATACAACATAAAAGGTCAATTAATAGACAAAATAATATCAAAATCAGGGCATTCAACTGTTTCCTGGGAAGCAGGATATCTGCCCAGTGGAATATATCTTTATAAAATTAAGCAAAACAAAGATGTCATAATCGATAAATTCCTAATATTGAAGTAAATGTTATTGTTGAAATAAGAAAAGTAGCTGCTAACAACGTGTAACTGCAAAGTACTGTAGAACATACAAAACAGTTTAAGGAAATTAGCAAGATCGAAGAATATTCAACAATTTTTTTAAACCTTTTAAGGTTAAATATTTGTAGCCGGATTTCCTAAAAATGAAAGAATTTTAGTTAAAAAAATGGCGGGAGCGACGGGACTTCCCGACTAGTCGGGACGACCTCCTGCAATTAATTTTTCAATATAAATTCTACTCTTTTTCTTTTTTATGTCTTTCTCTCGTTTGATTGCCTTAGATTTAGATTTAAATGCTTCATAATATACTAATTTCCAAGGTATTCCACCTTTGGTTGATCTGCTCCAGTCATCATTATGTCTTTCAATTCGTAGTTCCAGATTCTTAGTATATCCGGTATAATAACTATCTTTAACTTCAGAATAAATAATGTAAGTATAAAACATAAAATTCCTAAATTAAAAAGCCGCTAACAATGTCAGCGGCTTCTTTATAATGGCGGGAGTCCCGATCAAAGATCGGGAGGACTTCCCGTCAACTTCGTTGAACGGGACGACCTTCTGCAATTAATTTTTCAATATATATTCTACTTCTTTTCTTTTTTATGTCTTTCTCTCGTTTGATTGCCTTAGATTTAGATTTGAATGCTTCATAATATACTAATTTCCAGGGAATTCCACTTTTGGTTGATCTGCTCCAGCCATCATTGTGTCTTTTCAATTTTTTAGGAAATCATGCTGACACTTTAAGAAAAAACAGGTGTCACTTTAAAGATTTCCTAAAAATGAAAGATTATTAGTTAAAAAAATGGCGGGAGCGACGGGACTCGAACTCGCGACCTTCTGCGTGACAGGCAGACGTTCTAACCAGCTGAACTACGCCCCCGGATTTATAAATAAAATCAAGAGCACTTTTAAAAACGGCTTTTTTTATGTCAAAGTATTTTTGTTTCACTTTTATGGTTCTTATCTAACTATCTAAAGTATATAAAATTAGCTTTTAACTTTACAATAATTTACAGGTTTGAACAAACTGACCATGGATTTGTCTATAATGCAGGAAAATTATGTTTAAATATAAAAAGAAACTTGGTCAGCATTTTCTGAGAGATAAAAATATAGCCCGGAAAATCGTTGAAATAGCTGATATTCAGGAAAACGAGTCTGTATGGGAAATAGGACCGGGCAAGGGAATTTTAACTGAAGAATTGATCCGATATAAATGTGATTTAACTGCATTTGAAATAGATAAGGAGCTAATACATACTTTACAGGCAAGATTCAATAAGCAGGTTAAATTAATTAACCAGGATATATTAAGAACAGTATGGGAAAGTTTTTTCCCAAAAGGGAAAATAAAAATTGTATCCAATCTTCCTTATCAAATAACATCACCTTTTCTATTTAAAGTCGCTTCTTATTCCAATAAATTTTCCCGAATTGTTATCATGATCCAGAAAGAAGTTGCTCAAAGGCTCAATGCCAAAGTCGGAACTAAAGAGTATGGTGTTCTCACCTTAAAAATGCAGTATTATTTCAATATTAAATACGAATTCACTGTAAAACCACATCTTTTTAACCCTCCGCCAAAAGTAGATTCTGCTGTTATCAAACTGATCCCAAGGATAAATAAACCTGAAATTGAGGACGAACCATTATTCTGGAAAATTATTGAAACATCTTTCAGGAATAGACGAAAAATGCTGAGAAATAATCTGAAAACAATTCTTTCTGCAGAAGACCTCATGAAACTATCGGAAAATTTCGATTTGACTCTAAGAGGAGAATCACTTACTGAATCAGAGTTTATTAAGTTATATAATTTGATAAGTATTAAATAATGAAATAGAACCCGTTCAAATTCCAATTCTATGTAAAACTATATCAATAAAACGTTTTAAAATTTCAGGTCCGGCAGGTGTATCCTGGGTCGCACTAAGTATTTTATGTTCATCAAATTCGTCAGAATATAATTTTGCCCGTCTTTTAATCAGGGCTCGAATGAAAAAAACATCAAATTCAGGGTGAAATTGTACACACCAGGTTGAGGACCCGATGGAAAAAACATGATTAGGGTCTTGTTCTGTAGAACCCAGTAAAGTTGCTTCTTCAGGAAGTTTTAATACTGATTGTAGATGGGAAGCCTGAATTAA
>JAUXFF010000135.1 GCA_030620155.1 Candidatus Cloacimonadota bacterium
AGAATATTCCCAATTAAAATACCAGGAAACCCCAAATTATATAATTACTGATGAAAAAGGACCGGATCATGAGAAAATCTTCAGTGTTGAAGTATACATAAAAAATAAAAAACTTGGCTTTGGAAAAGGTCCTAATAAAAAAGAAGCCCAACAAAACGCTGCTAAAAAAGCCTGTTTAGAACTTAATCTCTGAATTCAAAAAAAATGAAAATCCTGCCTGTTTTCATCCCACATCAAGGGTGCCCCTTCACATGTGTTTACTGCAACCAGTATTTAATAACTAAAAAAAAAGAAGTTGATCTGCAAAAAATTTCTCAACAAATTGAAGCATTTTGTTTCCATAACAAAAACTTCGAAAAAGAAATTGCTTTTTTCGGTGGTACATTCACAAATTTAAAAATATCCGAACAGCTAAAATTCCTCGAAATAGTTAAACCATTTCTTGATGAAAAAACTGGTATAAGAATTTCAACTCGACCTGATTTTATTAATGATAAAAAACTAATATTTCTTCAAAAGCATGGTTTAACAACTCTGGAGCTTGGCATTCAAAGCTTTTATGACAATGTATTATTTTCATCAAAACGGAATTATGATTCAGTTATTGCCATAAATGCCTGCAACTTGATTAAAAAATCAAAAATTACTCTCGGAATACAGCTTATGCCTGGTTTACCAGATTTTTCTGGGAAAAGTTTAATAGAAACAATCAAAACAACAATCATGGTCAAACCTGAATTTGTACGCATCTATCCGACTTTAGTTCTAAAAGACACCTATTTGGAAAAATTGTTCAGACATAATAAATATAAACCATTAGAGTTAGACAACACAATCGATATTATCATACAAATGTTAAAAGAATTCGAAAAATATAATATCAAAGTGATCAAAATAGGTTTACATTCCGATATTGATAAAGAATCAATTATTGCAGGACCATATCATCCTTCACTTGGAGAGTTGGTAAAGGCAAAAATAATATTCCGGGAAATAACAAAAAAATATTCAGAATCAAAAACTTTAGTTATTTCAAAATACGATGTCTCCCTTTTCAAAGGTTTTAGAGGAAAACTGATTAAAGATCTAAAATCCAGTCTGGAAATTGACAGAATTCCAGTTGTTATTGAAAAGAATGTTCCAAAAAATAAAATTTCTTTCAAAAGTATAAAACCAGCTCAATATTGGTAATATCATGATATTTATTTTAATATTTATTACTTTAATCCTCATATTATTATTTTACAAGAGAACAGTTCCACAGCTTGATAAAAAAAGAAAATTATTATTGGCTTTCCTGAGAAGTATTTCAATTATTACAATTCTGGTCCTGCTTTTAAATCCAATTATCTATTTCCTGAAACATAAAATTATTAAACCTGAAATAATAATTCTAAAAGATATCTCTCTGAGTATGGAGCAAACCAGCCAAAATAAAAGTAAAATAGAAGTTTTGGAAATTTTTCGAGAAAAACTTGAAAAAGAACTGAGCGCAAAAAATTATAAAATTACTTATTATGAATTTGCAGAAGGTTTAAACGGTTCTAAATCCTCTACAAATATCTCCAGAACTTTAGAAGATATATCAAATAGACACATGTTAACGAATATTCATGGTATTTATCTTTTTTCGGATGGATGGTTCAATGATGAAAACCTGACTTTTATTGAAGATTTGAATATCCCCATTTCTTTCTTTGCACCGAAGTTTGAAATCAGTGACTTTGACCTTGAAATTTCTAATATAGCTTTTAATAAAACAACCTACCGAGGTGAGATAACTCCCATTATTGCTGATGTATATGCAAATAATTTTTCCGGTAAAGCTAAACTGAATTTTTGCATAAATAAAAAAATTGAACAAACCAAAGAGATCGATTTCTCCAGGGATAACTTCCAGCAAGTATTCTTTGAAAACATTTTTCAGATTACAGGTTTAATCCCTTTTGAAATAGTCATAGAATCTGATTCTACAAATGAAATCAACCTTGCTAATAATAGGTGCTTCGACGCTATCCAAGTGCTTAATGAACGCTCAAAAATATTGGTCATCTCGGATAAAGTGAATTGGGATGCCAAATTCATCATGGATTCCATTAAAAAAAATCCTCGTTTTAATCCAATATTCCTCCTGAAAGATGATTTTCTTAAATCAGGAAGAAAAAAAGTCCAACTTGAAGAACAAATAAATGATATGGTTGCTCTAATTCTTGTAAACAACGGTTCTCTTAAGTTTTCTTCAAACGAAATAACTATAATAAAGAATTTTATCGAAAATGGAGGTGGGTTACTTCTTCAGGGAAAGCCTATTTTTTCAATGGAAGATGTTCTGCCTGTTACTTATTCAAATGTGTCCTCAGTATTTGAATCGATTCTATTTTTTACCCGGGAAAGCAAACAATTTGAAACTTTTAATCTCACAAATACTGCTTCAAAAGAAAACATACCTCCTGTAAAATATTATTATGTTAGCCCAAAGCTGCAATCAAAAATTCTTGCAAAATTTGAAAATGAAGAACAGAGTCCAGCTATTTTATATTGTGAATATGAAAGAGGAAAGGTGTTATATTTTGCTTTTAATAATTTTTGGAAATGGCAACTCTGGGATCCAGAGAATTCTTATTCCGAATTAATGCTAAATATTTGTCAGTGGTTAAGTCAGCAAAGTTCTGATAGATTCATTGCTTTTACAAATAAAAATAGCTATTTTACTAATGAAAAAATCAAGATTAGATTAAATGCTTATGATGAAAAACTAACTCCAATTCCTGATCTTAATGCCAAATTAATTATAAATAATGAGACAGGGAAAATAATATTTGAAGAGTATTTATTGTCTATGGAAGATGAATATTATATAGATGTTAAACCACTTGATCCCGGTAAATACATATTTACAATTTCAGATGATAAATTCAATCAGCAAACTGAAGGAACTTTTATTGTTACTGAAAATAATCTGGAAAATCGCAACAGAGGTTTTAATATTCCTTTACTTTCTTATATAGCGAATCAGACTGGTGGTAAAATATATGATGAATCAAGCTTGAAAGACCTTTCATTTACAAAAGCTATTCAAAAGATCGAGGATTTAAAAAAAGAACTCCCGATTTACAGAAAATGGTATATTATTGCTCTCTTCCTTATTTGTTTTTGTTCAGAATTATATTTAAGAAAAAGATGGGGACTACTTTAGAAACTAACCTAAAGGTTTTCCTCCTACACCGAAATTTTCTCTTGGGACTTCATCAATCCTGACATATACTGCCTGCATGGATTTCCCTGTAACTTCAGATATAACTTCTGTGACCTTCAAAATCAATTCATTTTTTTGATCACTCGATAATTTCCCTGCATTCGCAATAGTTACTACCGGCATATACTCTCCTATTTTTTTTCTTTCTTATTTAATAGTTTTCTCCAATTAATTTTGTCAATCTATTTGTTAGACATATAATTATAAATGATTATTAGAGTATTCATTATAATAGAATAAAAAATTAAAAAAAATTCTTTTTCTTATTGACAATTTTAAATATCGAATTCTATTATCAGAAATAAATTACCTTTCCCATAAAGGAGGAGAAATGAAATTGATTACAATTTTCCTTATTATTTTTATACATACCTTTTTATTCGCAGAATGGACCATAATCGAAACCTTTTCAATTCCGGAAGGGGCAGCAGGTTTGGCATATGATGGACAATATCTATACTGCGGAATTTACGGTGCAAATGGAGATGAAGTATTTCAGATCGATCCTGCTACAGGAGCATATTCTTTACTGTTTAATGGTCCACAGGAAGATGCTTTTGGTATGACCTACGATGGAGAATTTCTCTGGATATCTGATCATCCAGGTCCTTCCTCTGATCCTGCAATTGCTATGCAGCTCGATATGAGCGGAAACCTGATTTCCCAATTCAATTTACCAGATCACTACATGTCAGGGATCGCCTATGATGATGGTAATTTCTGGGTCTCTACTTACTATGATCCGGATGGTCATATCTACAAGGTGGATTCAACAGGTACAATTCTTCAAGATTTCCCTGCTCCGGATAATCAACCCTGGGATCTTTGCCTGGAAAACTCCAATCTCTGGATGGCAGATTACTGGGGAGATACACTTTATAAAATAGATCCTTCTGATGGAACTTTACTTGAAAGTTTTTCTTCAGAGGGTGTTGATCCAGCTGGTATTGTTTTTGATGGTGAATATCTCTGGTACTGTGATAATGGAACTGGAGGTTCAGATTGTCTTTATAAAGTGGATCTGGGTGGTACTGGAACACCTGCTATTCAGGTTGAGTTATCAGAATATGATTTTGGTAATGTGGTAATTGGAGATGTTGGTATTCTGGAATTAGTTGTCCTAAATATCGGAACAGCGAACCTGGAAATCCTTTCTATGGATTTCACAGCTCCACAATATACCTCGATTTTCGAGCCGCCCCATGTTATTTCACCTGGTGAAGCTGATTATTTTATAATCTATTTCACTCCAGATGATTGGGGTGAATTCCCCGCTACTCTCTATATAGGATCAAATGATCCCATTTATCCCGAAGTGGAAGTAACACTTAATGGTTATGGCATTTATGCTCAGCAGGAAATTGAAATTGAACCTGCTGCCTTATACTATGATGCCACAAGAGTTGGTGCAACCACAGGTTTATTTATGGAAATAAGCAATCAAGGGGCACTGGATCTGATAATAAATGATTTACTAATAAATGACGAAAATTTTTATATTGATAATACTGTAGAACTTCCAATAATTCTGGAAACATGTGAAAGCTACTCCTTTAGAGTCTGGTTTAATCCTGGAAGTTCAAGTACATTCAATGCAATTCTGGAAATATACTCAAATGACGAAGATGAAAACCCTCTTGAAGTCGATCTGCAAGGTTCGGGCTTCGAGCAGGAATACCCTATTGGAAACCTGTTATGGCAATATGAAATAGATACAAGTTGGGACAACAGCCCCAAAGCTATTTCTCCAATTTCCGATATCAGTGGAGATGGTTTTGATGACGTTATTATTTGTTCAGAAGACAATTATGTTCGTTGTTTTAATGGTAATTCCTCGGGGATTGCAGATATCTTATGGGAATATGAAATCGAAGCAGGTGATGTATATTCGCAAAAAGGATTAGACATAAGTGAAGATATAGACGAAGATGGATACCAGGATCTTGTTATTGGAACTACAGGAGGTGACCGGGCAATAAGAGTTTTATCAGGAGCTACAGGTGAACAGATTTGGATTCATGATACTCATGAATATGGTGATGGTGGTTGGGTTTACCAGGTCTCCTGGCAATATGATTACAATGATGATGATGTCCCTGATGTTCTTGCTGCAACTGGAGATGATGCTGCAGATAACGGACCCAAAAGAGTATATTGTTTAGACGGTCTCACTGGAGAAACTTTATGGGATTATTATGCAGGTGGTCCTGTATTTTCTGTAATCGGTATAGAGGATATTAATGGTGATGATAAACCGGATGTATTAGCAGGTGCATCAAATGAATGGGAAACCGAAGGTATTGTTTATGGTTTGAATGGTGAAAATGGCGATATGATATGGGATTATACTACTGCTGGCTCCTCTGTTTGGGGACTATCACAAATAGATGATATTAATACTGATGGTATAAATGATGTAATAGCAGGTGATTTTGCCGGGAATTATTACGGGTTGAATGCAATTAATGGTTCCCCTTGTTGGAGTAATAATATTGGTACATATATCCTTATAACAAGATTTGAAAAATTAGACGATGTAAATGGAGATGATCATCCGGATATACTGGTAGAACATACCGGGAACAATGCTGTAGTTATTGATGGCTTCACCGGAGAACATGTATGGGATCAGGTAATCGGTGATAATTCATTATCAGTGGATAGGATACCTGATATAACCGGAGATGGAATAAATGATGTTCTCATAGGTTCGCTCAATAATAGTTGTTATTTCCTTGATGGTGCAACTGGAACTGAATTAGAATCTATTTATTTAGGAACAGCAGTGGATGCGATTTCAGCTATCCCTGATATTGTGGGAGATAATTCATGGGAAATGGTTGCAGGTGGAAGAGATGGAACTGTCCTCTGTCTTTCAGGTGGTGAAGCTGCTGCATTGGGTTATGTGGAAGGTTTTGTGTATCTAGTAGGTGGAAATGGAAACGTTCAAAACGTGATTATCACTATTGGTGGCGTAATAATTTCTCCTGACTCAACAGGTTATTTTCATCTGGCAATTCCACCCGGATTTTACGATATAACATTTACCATAGAAGGTTATCAAACGGATATTATAGAATCTATCGAGGTTTTAGAAAGTCAAACAATTTTTATTAATATAACTTTGATTTATCTATTCCCACCTCAAAATTTGTCATACACAATAGATGAAAATGACGTGATCCTAACCTGGGATGAACCGGACACAACTCGTGAAGTGACTTCCTATAAAATATATCGAGATGAAACGGAAATAGCTGAAGTGACGATACTAACATATACAGATGAAAACCTGACTCCGGCAATTTACGAATATTATGTAACAGCCATCTATGAAGAAGTGCAGGAATCAGAGCCTTCCAACCTGGTGACTGTGGAAATCACTAATGCAGGAAATAACCTGCTTCCATTGG
This sequence comes from Candidatus Cloacimonadota bacterium, assembly GCA_030620155.1. Classification (GTDB taxonomy): domain Bacteria; phylum Cloacimonadota; class Cloacimonadia; order Cloacimonadales; family TCS61; genus JAUXFF01. Next base: position 6,670 of record JAUXFF010000135.1, read on the forward strand.
TTACTCAGTTGAATGGTAACTATCCGAATCCTTTCAATCCGGCAAATGCCGGATCCGGACGCAGTCCCAATACAGTCATTAGTTTTCAACTTGCAGAAAAAAATCTGGCTGAATTGGTGATCTACAACATGAAGGGACAGAAAGTGAAGGAGCTGATGAACTCTAACCTGGATGCAGGATATTATAAAGCTGTGTGGAATGGAAAGGATGAAAACAGACGTTCAGTAGCTTCCGGTTTGTATTTTATTAAACTGAAAGCAGGAAGATATACTTCAA
>JAUXFF010000078.1 GCA_030620155.1 Candidatus Cloacimonadota bacterium
GAAACGAATGATTTTTCAGGATATAATGTCCATTTCACTCCCGGTTCCGCTGCGCTTCATATTTTGGATCATCACACCAGAGAGATTCGCAATCCTACAACAGGTGATTATATAGATTATCTTAAGGTTATCAGTCAACTTGAGCACATTGCTTCCCAGAGTACAGCTTTGATCCCTTCTGATGTTCACGAAAAAATCTCTGATAGTTATCGTCTTTTCTTGAGCCTTTTATACTGCGAGAAACCGGTTGTAACGGGGACATTTACGGTTGAGTCATTTGAAATTATGAAGGATTTTCAGGTTGCTGTTCGAAGAAATGAAGAAAATCTAAAGGAAAAGCCTTTAACAGTTTTTTCCTGCTGTCCAACATCTCCGCTCAAGTGGAGTGATGTTACTTCCCAGAATGTTCTGGATTGTGCGAAATATTCCATTCCGGTTGAGTTCATTGCCATGCCGCTTTCAGGTTTTATTGCGCCTGTAACTCTTGTAGGAACTCTTGTCCAGCATACTGCTGAAACTTTGAGCGGGATAGTTATCAGCCAGCTTGCGAATCCGGGAACACCAGTTCTATATGGAGGTTCACCTGCAATATTCGATATTAGATATGAAACCACACCTATGGGTGCTGTAGAAACAATGATGATAGATTGTGCATACAATGAGATCGGAAAATATCTGGGAATCCCAACACAAGCATATATATCCTTGAGTGATGCCAAACAACTCGATGCTCAAGCTGGGCTCGAATCCGGGATGGGAACATCTCTTGCCGCTTTATCGGGAATAAATAATATTTCCGGACCTGGAATGCTCGATTTTGAAAGCTGCCTCAGTTTGGAGAAATTAGTTATGGATAATGAGATTTGTGGAATGAACCTGAGAATGATCGAAGGAATCGAACCAAAAGAAGATTTTCCTGCTCTTCCGATTTTTGAAGAACTTTTAAGAGAAAATCATCTCCTGATTTCAAAACATACACGAAAATTTTTGAAAAAAGAACATTATTTTCCCGGGCAGGTTATTAATCGAGCAAACAGACCGAGATGGATCGAAGAAGGAAAAACGACTTTGAACGAAAGAGCACATAATGAAGTCGAGAAATTAATTAAAAGTTATCAACCTTCAAATCTTCCAGATGAAATAAAAAAAGAACTGGTAAGATTAATAGAAAGAGAAGCAAAAAAATATGGTCAGGATAAGCTGCCAATCAGAAAACCTTGAAAACGGCTTCTACAAGAGGAATTCTCTCAATTAGCCTTTTCAATGGTTGAAGATGATGATGTGTTACTTACTTTCCGAAGCTTCCTGCAAAGGAATGCTTTCCTTCTTGCTTGTCCGACGTAGCTTTAGCGAAGTCGGAGAAAACCTTGAAAACGGTTTCCCACAGAGGAAATCTCTCATATTGACCTTTTCAATGGTTGATACTCAAGGTAAAAATGAATTATGAACAAAATCATCAAATTTAAAATAAACGAAATCGAACCTGAAAAAGATATTGTTTTTAAGGAAAATGGATATTCATCGGTCAAAAATATTCCTGAAAAAATCCAAAATCTTTATGAAGAATCATTAAATATTTTTCGGGGAAATTCAAATCCTGTGGGTATCTATTCAGAAATTTCAAAAGACGAGTTTGCAAAAATCTTTTTTGGGGAAGGAAACAACTCGGATGAAGCTCCAATTAGACAGATTTATCCCAAAGCAGATAATATTGCTTTATTTGCTATTACATTAGGAAAAAAAGTGAATGAAAAAATCCGGGAACTTTTCCGGAAAAATGATTTCGCTTTGGGTCATATTCTGGATTGTATCGCTTCTCTTGCCGCAGATAATGCGGTAAGAAATTTGGAAGAATTCACCATCCGACTTCACTCCGTTTCCGTCTTCGCTGCGCTTCGGTCTTCTCCGGCAACTGCCGGATACGCCCAGACAAGACACAGCGATAAATCGACGGGACAAGCCGAGAAAAACGAAGAACACCAGGAAGATCTTTTAACTCTCGCTTACAGCCCGGGATATTGTGGCTGGCATATTTCCGGACAGAAAAAGTTGTTTGAATATCTGCATCCTGAAAAGATCCAAATAACTTTGAACAATAGTTTTTTAATGAACCCTCTCAAATCTGTTTCCGGAGTTTTAATTACAGGAAAAAGAGAGATTCATAAATTTAAGAATAGTTTTTCTTTCTGTTATTTATGCAAGACGAAAAGTTGTTTGGAAAGGATGTAACCCCATCGTTTCGATGGGCTAAAAGCACTTTCCGAAGCTTCCTGCAAAGAAATTCTATCCGGCAGCTGCCGGATTCGGAAAGTTTTTAGATCTCTTTTACTTGTCCTACGTAGCTTTAACGAAGTCGGAACCTTCCGAATCCTCTTAAAGCAGAAAACTTTAAAGAAGGCTTCGGAAGGTGAAAGCTTCTTTCAAAGAGATTCTTGATGATAAGATTCGGAAAATTTCAAGTGTTCTATAAGAGGTTCAATTTTGAGTAAATCGAGTGAACAGAACAAATAAAAATGAACCTTGCCAGGATTATTTGTTCGTTTTTGTTCGTAATTGTTCGCTGTTAATTTTCAGGTCTATCTTGGTGAGGGGAAGTAATGGAAATATTAAATCAAATTTCTGTATCTTTACAACAAGGTGATGACGAAAAAGTCTTTGCATTAACGAAACAAGCTATTGAAAATGGATTGTATCCAAAAGATATTCTCGATAATGGTTTGATCACTGGAATGAACATTATAGGGGAGCAATTCCGCAAACGCGAGATCTTTCTACCAGATGTTCTGATGTCTGCCAAAGCAATGTATGCCGGACTCGATCAATTGAAACCACTCCTGATTTCTGAAGGAATTCCAACTTTAGGAAAGATCGTAATCGGAACCGTGCAAGGCGATCTTCACGATATTGGCAAAAACCTGGTTGGAATAATGTTGAAAGGAGCAGGATTCGATGTTATCGATCTGGGAAAGGATGTTCCACCGGAAAAATTTATCGAAACTGCTAAAAAAGAAAATGCAAAATTAGTAGGAGTGTCAGCGCTTCTAACCACAACAATGACAAATATGAAGAAAGTCGTTGATTTAATTAAAAATGAAGGTTCGGATATCAAAGTGATCATTGGTGGAGCTCCTGTATCAAAAGAATTTGCAGATGAGATCGGAGCAGATGCTTATGCTTATGATGCAGCAAAAGCGGTTGAGATGGTGAAAGAAATGGTGTAAACTCTCCCTGCTGCTTGCACCGCCGTAGTTTTTATCGAAGGCGTGTCCTTCTCTTTTATAAAGCGAGGGAACATAAGAAAAGCAATCCGGCTTCGTCCCGAAAACATTCGGGGCTACGCCGTGACTAAAGGAAGAATTTTTTCTATCTCAATATTTTTATTGAAAATTTAAAATTAAACATGCTTAAACTCGAATTTTAGAGTACGGAAAAGTACCCTCTTTTGTTAAAGAAACGGGACTTTAGTCAGGCTACTGCCTGATAGGGGAGTTTATGAAAAGTATCCTTAAAAGAATACAAAACGGAGAAATCCTGGTTGCAGACGGAGCAATGGGAACAATGCTTTTTCAAAGAGGTCTCAAACCCGGGGAACCGCCCGAATCAGTAAATATGAAAAATCCTGAAATGCTGGAAGAAATCGCTCTATCTTATCTGAATGCAGGAGCAGTTATTATTCAAACCAACACTTTCGGAGCATCTCCTTTGAAGTTATCTGATTATGGACTGGAAAGTAAAACAGAAGAAATCAACAGGATTGCAGTGGAAAGAGTCAAAAAGGTCGTTGGCAACAATGCTTATATCTCAGGTTCCTGTGGTCCCTCAGGGAAATTATTAAAACCCTATGGAGATACTGAGCCTGATGACATTTACCAGAGTTTTAAAAGACAAATGAGATCTCTGATAAACATTGGTGTTGATTTGATCTGCATCGAAACAATGATGGATTTGAATGAAGCAATTTTAGCATTAAAAGCGGCCAGATCCATCTCCCAAGCAATAACGATTATAGCAACGATGACTTTCAACGAGACTCCACGAGGTTTCTTCACAATTATGGGAAATGATATTAAAACCGTTGCCGAGAAATTAGAGAAGGGTGGAGCAGATATTATCGGATCAAATTGTGGGAACGGGATCGAGAATATGGTCAAGATTGCACGTGAATTCCCAAAACATACTTCGCTTCCAATAATAATTCAATCTAATGCGGGAATTCCTGAGATGAAAGAAGGGAAACTAATTTATTCAGAAACTCCGGAATTTTTCGGAGAAAAAACAAAAGAATTGATAAAAGCTGGGGTTTCCATTATTGGAGGTTGTTGTGGAACAACACCAGAACATATCAAGGTAATTCGGAAAATTGTTGACATTTACATTGAAAATGATGGAAATGGGAACAGACTGGTTCGTCATTAAAAGGAGAGAGCATGAAAATAAAGTCGTATATGCTAGAAGATGTAAAAACGTGTACAAAAAATGAAACTGTAGATTCTGTAGCAAAAATTATGTCAACCCATAATATTGGGTCAGTAGTTGTTGTAAAAGGTAATGTTCCTATTGGTATCTTCACAGAAAGAGATTTAGTTAGAAGAGTAGTGGCACGTGGAAAAAATCCTACACAGATCACTGTAGGTGAAGTTATGACCAAAGAACTGATTACTGTGGGTGTAGATAAAAGACTTAGGGAAGTTTATCATGTTTTTGTTATTAACCATATTCGTCATTTACCTGTTGTTAAAAAGGGTTACTTAGTGGGGATTATTTCTTTAAAAGACATTGCAAAAGTGGTAGATGGGCAGATTTTTGGTTGGAGTATTAATAGAATAGATTTATCTGGAGACTATTAAACTGGGATTCTATGTTCAATAGAATGAACTTTTTTGTATTATAAGAAAATATTTAATTCAGGGATAAATAAATTAACCATTTTAATTATCTGTAAATAAAATTACTGTTGACTAATATATTTCGATTTATTATGTAATTTCTCTTATAGTGTAATCGTTAACAAAGAGGAAACAGTGATTTACTTTGTATTCACATCATAATGCTTTGGGAATGGTGAAATATCATTAAAAAAAAGGAACTAAATGAAAACCTTTGAGAAAGTAGTTCCCTACATCAGGAAGAATCTTCTGAAGATAATATTTGGAATCATTCTGATTATTATCATTGACGCCGGACAATTGATAACAATTAAAGTTATGCAAAAAGCGATAGACGGGATCGGGAGGGAAGGATTCACAACAACAAGTTTGTTGTATGCTTCTCTGCTGATTTTAGGGATTACTATCGTTATTACTACTCTCAGGTATTTCTGGCGGATAGCTTTCCTTGGAACAGCCTGGATAATCGACCGTGACCTAAGGCAGATGTATTATGAACATCTTCTTAAACTTTCTCCAAATTTCTTTAACAAAACCAAGACCGGTGATCTGATGGCTTATGCAACCAATGATATGAACGCAGTACGAATGCTTATCGGGTTTGGCTTTGTTGTGGGAGTAGATATCATTGTTCTTTCCATTGCATCTATCTTTTTTATGGTTGGAATAAGTTTGCAGCTGACCCTGCTGGCGATCATTCCAATGCCAATTTTAAGCATAATTATCATATATTTCGGGAAGGAAATTCACGGCAGGTTCAGGAAGGTTCAGAAAATCTTTGCTGCAATGTCCGGTAAGGTTCAGGAAACTATTTCCGGTATCAGGGTTGTGAAAGTATTCGTTCAGGAACAGGCAGAGCTGGAAAAAATGTCAGTGCAGGCGAGGGATTATGTAAAAGAAAATATTGCTCTTGTTAAGATCTTTGCGATGTTTTTTCCAATGCTGTTTCTTGTTATTAATATCAGTATGGGAATTGTTCTAGTCTTTGGCGGAGAATTTGCGATCTTTAATGAAATTTCAATTGGTGAGTTCGTTGCTTTCTTCCAGTACCTGGGGATGCTCATCTGGCCGATGATAGCTATCGGCTGGGTTGTAAATTTGTATCAAAGAGGAACTGCATCTTTAAAAAGGCTGAATTCGATTTTTGAGGTTGAACCGGAAGTTATTGATGAAAACGTGGATACTTCCATCCGGGAACTGAAAGGAAAAGTAACTTTTAAGAACTTTAGTTTCCAATATAATTCACAAACTCCACAGATTTTTGAAAATATTTCATTTGAAATAGATGTAGGAAAAACTCTGGCAATTGTGGGGAGAACCGGTTGTGGTAAAACGACCATTATTGACCTTTTGACCAGAGTGTATAATCCTCCGAAAAATGCGATTTTCATCGATGATGTGGAACTTTTTAAGATCCCGCTGAAAGTATTACGAGATAATGTTGTGATGGTTCCACAGGATATTTTTCTGTTCTCTGATTCAATCGAAAATAACATAAATCTGGCAAAACCGGATATTGACAGGATTTTTGTTGAAGAAGTTACAAAATATGCTCAAGTTTACGAAGACATTATTGATTTTGAAGATGGTTTTGATACTATTATCGGTGAACGTGGCGTTACTCTTTCCGGTGGGCAGAAACAGAGAATTGCAATTGCCAGAGCTCTTCTTACAAATCCCAATATTCTCATCTTGGATGATGCCCTTTCTTCTGTTGATACAAAAACAGAGAAGAGGATTCTGGATCTTTTGATCAAACTGAGAAGAGATAAGACAACGATTATCATTGCTCACAGGATTTCATCTCTCCAGCATGCTGATAAAATTATTGTTTTAAATGATAAAAGAATCGCTGAGTCAGGCAATCATAAAGAACTGCTCGAAAAAAAAGGAATTTACAGTGACCTGTTTGAAAAACAGCAGATCGAAGAAAAACTAAAATGAGAAATCTACAAAAAGGGCTTTCAGAAGATATTGTAAAGGGCAAGATCTATGATAAGGTTTTATTCAAACGCCTTGTTGCTTATCTCAAACCCTATAAACGCCTTGTAATTATCTCATTCATATTACTTCTTTTTATAACTGTAACAAATCTGGTGTCTCCGGTAATTGCCCAGCGTGCTGTTGATGAGATCATTGTATCAAACAGAAACTTAATTGAATTTGATGATGAATATGAGAAGAACGAGGTTATTAAAAAATATCCGAAAATTAAATTTAAAGATTTCAAATTTAATAATAAATTTTATCTACTCTTTCCCAATAAAAAGATACAGTTTATTGAAAAAAATGTAGTTAAAGATTTCATTGATTCAGGTAGATTTTATGAAAAAATAGTGATCCTGGAAAATACAGAACAAAATAAAAATTTATTAAAATCAATTCAAATCAAGGAAATTTCGGATAATAAAATTATTGTATTGAGTTCCGAACTAAATAATCTGAAACAAAGTGAAGGAATATCAAAAGAGGAGTTGAAATCCCTCCGGATTAAAGATATTAAAAAGCTTAGAATTTATGGTCTGGTTTTTTTTATTGTTATTACTCTTCAACTTGTTTTTGCGTTTTTCCAGATTTATTCTATCAATTATGCTTCCCAGCATGCTATGTACGACCTCAGACGAGATCTTTTTTACAGGCTTGAGAAGATGCCGCTTTCCTTTTTTGATAAAAGTCCTGTTGGAAGATTAGTTACTCGGGTCACGAACGATATCGGAACATTAAATGAGATGTTCGGTAATGGTTTAATACAGTTGATCCAGGAATCTTTTGTTCTTGTCGGCATTATGATAGCCATGCTGATCTATGATTATAAACTGGCGCTTGTGACCTTTTCAATACTGCCGTTCACAGTGGTTCTATTCATTTTTTTTATAAGGAAAAGCAGGATAATTTATCGGAAAGTAAGAAAGAAGTTAGCTAATATCAATGCCACTCTTTCGGAGGACATTTCCGGTTTTAAGATAATTCAATTGTTCAACCAGTATAAGCGAAAGAAAAACGAATTTGCTCAGATCAACGGGGAATATTACTCAGCAGCAAGGTCTATGTTGAAGCTTTTTGCCTTTTTCCGACCGGTGATAAATTCAACTCGCAGAATTGCTGTTGCTGTACTTTTGTGGTATGGTGGTGGGCAGATACTTCAGGACAGGCTTTCTCTGGGAATTTTTATTGCTTTCCTGTGGTACCTGGATAGATTTTTTGAACCGGTACATCATTTGAGTGAGAAATTCAATATCCTTCAAGCAGCAATGGCTGGTGCGGAACGGATTTTTGACTTAATGGATAAACCGGTAGAAGATTATAAAACGGAGGAAGGGAAAACCGGAGAATCCGGCTTCGCTGAGCTACGCCGGGACAAGAAGGAGAAAGGAAAAAGGAAACAGGAAAAAAGATTCAAAGGTGAAATCGAATTCAGGAACGTATGTCTTCGATACAATGAAAATGAAGAAGTTTTAAAAGATATTTCATTCAAGATAAAAGCCGGTGAGAAAATTGCGCTTGTAGGACACACAGGCTCAGGAAAAACCTCTATTATAAGCTTGATTTCAGGGTTATATCCGTTCCAGAAAGGAAAGATCATCATCGATGGTAAAGATATCCAGGATTATTCGTTAGAGGAATTAAGAGGAAATATCGGCATTGTTCAGCAGGATGTTTTCCTGTTTTCCGGAACAATTAAAGATAATATAGTTTTGAACAATAAAACAATTTCAGATGAAAGAATGCAACAGGTTTCGGAGTATGTGAATGTTAATAATTTTATAGAAAGTTTACCGGAAAAATATTATGAGCCAGTAATGGAAAGAGGAGCAACATTCTCAGTTGGTCAGAGACAATTGATAGCTTTTGCCAGGGTTCTTGCTTACAATCCAGCGATATTTGTACTTGATGAAGCAACTTCCAATATTGATACTGAAACCGAGATATTAATTCAAGATGCTCTGAAAAAACTGATGGAAAATAGAACTTCTATCATTATTGCACATCGACTTTCCACGATTCAGAATGTTGATAGAATTATTGTGCTTCATAAAGGTGAGATCAGAGAAGTTGGAACTCACCAGGAACTGCTGAAAAAAGAAGGTCTTTATTATGATCTGTATCGGTTGCAGTATGAGTAGGTTTTTGCCACCTGCCTTCTCCGGCATCCGTCAAATCACCAAAGGCGATTAAAAAGCCGGAGTAAACACTGCCGGATACGGCAAGGAAGGCAGACTCACACAGACAATGAGTAAAAGAGATTGACACATTTAACACACAGGTAAGCTTAGCTAAGAAAATAGTTGAAAAAAGAAAATAAAAAGAGTAATCATCACAAATGCATAGCCACAAAGAAAAAAAATCAAGGAGTTTTTTTATGCGAAAAATAGTAATTCTTTTCATAATTTTAGTGATTGTAATTTTCGGTTGTTCATCTGAAAAAACAATTATTTTAAGAGGTTCTGTAAAATTAGCTGATTCAGAGCAAAAATCCGGAATTGAAATTCGTGCTTATTATGTTACATATAAAGTTACAGAAAATGATTTACTTGCAAAAACGACAACAGGTGAGCAGGGAAATTTCACTTTGAGATTACCTGAAAGTTATTCTAATTTTGAGCTTCACATCTCATATCCGAATTATGAGTTTTATAAAACGAAGTTCATAAACGCTGATATCGAACCATTTTTGGAAGTAACTCTTCAGCCTGCATCAATTTCAGAGAATGTCAGTGAAGTAAAAGTTGTTGGAGATTTTTGTGATTTCAACTGGGAAAATTCAATACCAATGATAAAAAATAAAAATGGATTATATGAAATTGAAATTGATTATAATGAACCGGAAATGGCTTATCAGTTTTTATTCGATACGGAAAGGCATTCATATTCAAATCCGATTGAGAACTCAAAATATGAATATGATCACGGAGGTGATTATAAGAACATTGTTCAATCTGATAATGGGAAATATAAAATAACTGTTGATCTTAGTAATTTTCCAAAATATACTGAAAAAGGTGAAGTTCCAAGATCAAATGGACAATTTATTTCAGCATCCAATAATGAATTTTATGCAAAAATATCAGAAAAGATCGAAGAATATGAATTACCCATGATTTCATCGATATTTATATTTAAAGACAAGGAGCACCCATATCATAAAGAATTCTTCAAAGGAATGAAAGAGCATGAAATAGAAGAAATAGTGAATGATTCAGAAATGAAAATGAACGAAGTTTCTGCTTATGTTGATAGTCTTATTATTGTTTCAGAACATCAGTTTCTGAAAGACTATTTACTTGGAGTAAAATTACGTATTCAGATGATATATAATGAGTGTTCTTTTGAAGAACTATGGTCAATATTTGAAAGTATTAAAGATATTTCTGCTACTTATCCGATTAGTTATCTTTTTATTTGGAAAAAAGAATTTCAAGAAAATGATATGAAATTCATTAACATAATTCACAATAAGATTTTAGAAGTCAAAAATGAAAGAAAAAAGAATGAATTATTGAACAACTTTTATTATACACTTTCTAAAAATAATATAGATGGGAAATATTCTCAGTTGATACTGAAAGAAGCTGATAAAATATTAGCTTCTGAAAATAACCCTGAAAATCTTAATGAAAATATTCAGAAATTGATTTCAAAAATTAAACTATCAGAAACCGAATTCGCACCTGATTTTGAGTTTGTAGATTTTGATGGAAAATCATACAAATTATCAGATTTTCGGGGAAAGTGGATTTTTCTGGATTTTTGGGCTACCTGGTGTGGACCATGCATTAAAGAAATTCCACATCTTATAGAGGCTCATCAACTTTTAGATAAAAATAATTTTGTAATTTTAAGTATTTCCCTGGATAAAAAAATTGAAACAGCAAAAGAGTTTGTTAAAGAAAATAATATGGGTTGGATTCATACAATTGATATTGAAGGTTATGTAAAGGATGTTGGAATTCAATATGGTGTTAGCTCTATTCCAACAGCATTCCTAATTGATCCTGAGGGAAGATTTTTTAGATCAGAAAAGCTGGTTTTGAGGGGTGAAAGTATGTTGGAAAGTCTGAAAGAGCACATCAAGTAGAATAAAATCTTGAAATGTAATACCGTTCATCTTATTAAATTCTTTTCGACCTTTACCTGTCAGGGTGCAGTTGAATGAAGCCCGACATACTCAGTGAAAATAAATGAATAGTCTCTGAAATATAATCTGAGTAAAATGAGAAAAAACAATTGACACAGTTAACACACAGGTAAACTTAGCTAAGAAAATAGTTGTAAAAGGAAAATAAAATGAGTGATCTTCAAAAATATATAGCAGAAAGAAAAAAAAGATCTCCTGAATTTGCCAAGAATTACGATGAGGGATTTGAAACTTTCAAATTGGGTGTAATGCTTAAACAAGCCCGAAAAGAAGCAGGTTTGACCCAAGAAGCATTAGCAAAAAAAATACATACCCAAAAAAGTGCTATCTCCAGGATAGAAAACCATTCAGGAGATATAAAGTTTTCAACTTTGGAGAAAATAGCTTCAGCTCTGGGGAAACATTTGAAGGTTACATTTGCGTAATTACTCGTTAATTCGCTGATGAAAGAAAGAGGAATTATGAATAAAAATGATATATTAGTATTTATCAAAAAAAATAAACCTGAAATACAGGAAAAATTTCATATTACAAAAATTGGATTATTCGGTTCTTATGCAAAAAATCTTGAGAACGAAGAAAGTGATATTGATATTATTGTAGATGGCAACAAAATAATGGATGAAGAATTAAGGATTTTCTTAGAGAAAAAATTTCATAAAAAAGTGGAAGTTGTGAAAAAATCAACGCTTTATAATTTTATGAAATATCTGATTGACGAAGAGGCAATTTATGTATAAAAAA
>JAUXFF010000012.1 GCA_030620155.1 Candidatus Cloacimonadota bacterium
AAAAAAACGGAGTTGATTATTTCTTTGTATCCGATCTTGAATTTCAAGAATTAATCAAAAGTGGTGATTTAGTAGAACATGCTCTTGTGCATGGGAATCTATATGGGACTTCCAAACTACTTATCCAGGATAAAATTTCTAAAGGTAAAAATGTCCTTTTGGATATAGATGTTCAAGGTGCCAAACAGATAATCGATTCCGGGATTGATTCAGTAACGATATTTGTTATACCACCTTCTGAGAAAATTCTAAAGGAACGTTTAATTAATCGAGGTACGGATTCATTTGATATTATAGAACAGAGATTAAAAAATGCAGCGAATGAAATTGAATTTATTAATCACTTTGACTATTTAGTAATAAATGAAAATCTGGATGAAGCTGTAAAAAAAGTGAAATTAATTATCAAAGCAGAAGAAAATAAAATAAAAAGATTTAAAAATATTAAAGATACATTTTATGGAGGTTAAATGGAAAAATCATCAATAGTGGAAAAGTTCTTAGAAGATAATAATATGACCTACTTATTTTTGCTATTAGCAAATCTAGAGGTTGAAAGACTAAGTAATTTACCTTTCACTGTAAAAAAGAAATTAGAAGATAAAACTACAAAATTAGCTCTGGAGCATATAGCTTCAAATAAAATTCCTGATTATGTGCTTGAAGAAGCAGAATTACCTGAAGAAATTGAAGAAGAATAAATGGATATTAAACCCATTCGGCAATATATTGAATACCTCAAATTGTCCGGTATAAACAATGTTTTCTTAAGTAGTTTTTCAGCAAAAAAAACTCCTATAGATTTAGAAAGCCTGGCTAAGATTTACAGTAATTGTGAAAAATGTACTTTGTATAAAGGTAGAATAAAATTTGTCTATGGAGAGGGAGACCCTCAAACTAAATTAATGTTGATCGGTGAAGGACCGGGAGCTGATGAAAATGTAACAGGTAGACCTTTTGTTGGAAAAGCAGGTCAACTTCTTACAAAAATGCTTAAAGCAATAAATATTAAACGAAATGAAGTATATATTACAAATGTTATAAAATGTAGACCACCAGAAAATCGGAATCCTCTTCCTATGGAAATTAAGACCTGCTTACCTTACTTGGAGGAACAAATTTCAATTATCAAACCTGTAATAATTCTGATATTAGGAAGGGTAGCTGCTGATGCTTTATTAAAGATGAATACAACTCTAACAAAATATAGGGAGAATATTCACTTTTATAACGGCATTAAAACCTATGTTACATACCATCCATCCGCTTTATTAAGGAACCCCGGCTGGAAAAAATACGCCTGGATTGATTTACAAAAACTTAGGGATGATTATAACAATCTAGAATATTAAAAGGAATATCGTCATGGCTGATAAAACAGTTAAACTTTTACCACAGGATTTAAATGCAGAAGCTGCAGTGCTTTCTGCAATGATGATAGATAATTTCGTTGTTGCAAGAGCCTTGGAATTACTCTCTGAAGAACATTTTTACCGGACAACTCATAAAAATATCTTTAAAGCTATAACTGAATTGTTCGAGAAGAATATTGAAATCGATATTATTACACTTTGTGACATTCTTAAACAAAAAAATCTACTCGAAAAAATCGGTGGGGAAGCTTTTATTAACGAATTATCTGATGTAGTTCTCAGTGGTGCAAATATCGAATACCATGCCAGGATAGTCCTTGAAAAAGCTTTATTAAGACAACTCATTAATTCTTCCAATCAAATAATTGAAAATTGTTATAATGCTGAACAACCTGTTGAGGATATAGTTGATGATGCTGAACAAGCGATTTTTAATATAGCAGAAAGACCGGGTAGTAAAACCTTTGTTAGTATAAATGATATTATCCCCTCAACATTAAAAAATATTGAAGATATTGCAACAGCCAAAAAAAGCGTTCTTGGTGTACCTTCAGGTTTTACTGACCTTGATAACCATATAGGTGGTTTCCGACCGGGTCAATTGATAATTATTGCTTCCAGACCGGGAATGGGGAAAAGCTCATTAGCCCTGAATATCGCTCTTAATGCTGCCTGGGATCAAGATAAGAAGGTCGGTATTTTTACCATGGAAATGGAAAACGAAGAATGTTTAATGAGAATATTGAGCTCTGCAACAAGAAAGCTTGGTTCGGATAAATCCGTAAGCATGGATACTATGCTGAAAGGTTATGGAATGACAGAAAAAAAGATTCTTACGATCGCTGAACTTGCAGAAAGACTTTCAGAAAAATCAATTCACATAGATGATACAGGAGCAAACACAATTCTGGATATTCGCGCAAAAACCCGTAGATTGAAAGCAGAATTAAAGAGTTTGGACCTGATTATAATTGATTACATCCAACTTATGACAACCAGGAGAAGCAGAGATAATCGCCAACAGGAAATTGCAGAGATCTCGCGATCAATGAAAGTGTTAGCAAAAGAATTAAATATTCCAATCATTGCATTATCTCAGTTGAATCGGGCTGTGGAAGGTAGAAATCCTCCAATACCTATGTTAGCTGATTTAAGGGAATCCGGCGCAATTGAACAGGATGCAGATATAGTGATCTTCATTTATCGAGATGAAGTATACAATGAGGATACAGAAGAAAAGGGAGTTGCTGATATAATTATCTCAAAAAATCGACACGGACCTATTGGTAGAGTAAAATTGAAATTCTTTAAAGAAACTACTACATTTGACAACTATGCACCGTATGAAGTCTAATTATAAGATAGCTGACAGCATTAGTGTTATTGGCGAATTTATAATTTTCAATTCGTACATTATAAGTCATCTTATCAAAGTTAAGAAACGTTTCATCGAGATTATCAGACAGATGAAGAGAATAGGCTTTGATTCTCTTCTTTTAATTACTGTTACTTCAGGTTTCACAGGTTTGGTAACTTCAGTTCAGGCATCATATCAAACAAGTGGTTATATTCCTAAAAATTTAATAGGAGTATTAGTCGGCAAATCCACCATGATAGAATTAGCACCTGTACTTACAGGGCTGGTTCTGGCAGGAAAAGTCGGAGCTTCGATTGCAGCAGAAATCGGCACCATGAAAGTCAGCGAGCAAATTGAAGCCCTGGAAACAATGGCAATTGATCCTTTTGATTACATTTATATGCCCAGAATTGTAGCTTGTGGATTAATGATTCCTTTACTAACAATCTATTCAAACCTGATTGGGATATTTTCTGCTTTTGTTCTGTCAGTTGAAAAATATGGAGTAAATGCCTATAGTTTTTTCAATAATATGAGGAATTTTTTCCTTCCTTCAGACCTTTGGGGTGGATTAGTTAAAGCCTTTTTTTTCGGGTTAATGATTTCTTCAATAGGCTGTTTTGCAGGAAGTAAAGCATCCGGAGGCTCTGAAGGAGTAGGAAAAGCTGCAACTCTTACAGTAGTTTATTCATCAATCATGATTTTAATTATGGATTTCTTCATTGCTTCAATTCTTTTTGGAAACGTGAAATGAGAATCACTTTATTAATACTTATATCTCTTATTTTCTTATCCAATTGCTCTTCAAAAAAGGATACAGAAGACCTCTCACAAACCAGAAATTTAAATGTTTATGTTACTCAAAATATCATAAGTAAGGACATTTGGAATTCAACTGTTCAAAAATTCGAAGAAGATCACCAGTGTAAAATAAAAATAAAATCTTTTAAAAATGCTAATACTCTTTTAGAACAAGTTATTAAAGAGAAAGAAAATCCTCAAGCTGATGTTTTGGTTGGAATAGATAACATTCTTTTTGCTCAAATTTTTCAGGATACTTTATTTTTTGAATATAAGCCTACAAATTATACATTAATAGATAAAAGTAAATATATAGATAAAGATTTTTTTATTACTCCAATTGCCTATAGTGATATCGCAATAATATATGACAAAAACCTTGTAAATAATCCTCCGGAAACTTTTGGCGAGTTACAGGATGGTATATGGAAAAAAAAGTTAATTATATTAGACCCCAGAACTTCAAGTTTGGGTAATGCGACGTTAATATGGTCTGTGGCCGCATTCGGTGAATATGGATATGGTCATTTCTGGAGAAGTATAAAGGAAAATATTTTCAAGATAGTTCCCAATTGGGATGAAGCTTATAATATGTTCTTAGCCAAAGAAGCTCCTTTAGTTATTGGTTTTTCATCTACTCCTATTTACCATATAAAAATGGATAGTACAGATATCTATAAAGCTAATATTCCAAAAGAAGGTGGTTTTACATTAATAGAAGCTGCAGGAATTCTAAAAACTACCAGTAACCCGGAACTAAGTAAAATTTTTATAGATTTTTTAATATCAGATGATTTTCAAAAAAATATCCCTTATACAAAATGGGTATTCCCAGTTAACACAAATATCAAGCTGCCTTCAGAATATTATTCCGTTCAAAAACCTGTAAAATACTTTACAAATACAATCAGTCTAAAAACTATCAATAAAAATAACAAAAAATGGATAAAGAAGTGGGAAAAATTAATCCTGAAATAAATTTTAAGGTTGTACTTCATCAACCTGAAATCCCTGCTAACACAGGGAACATAGGAAGGGTCTGCCTGGGTGTTGGTGCTGAACTCCACATCATTAAACCGATGCGTTTCTTTCTTACGGATAAATATTTAAAACGTGCAGGTCTTGATTACTGGGATAAACTTACCATTCATTTTCATGAGAATCTTAATAGTTTTATCGAATCTTTTCCTGAAAACAACATATATTACTGTACTACAAAGAGTTCTAATATTTATAGTGAAAAAAAATATAAAAAAGGAGATATTTTTGTCTTTGGCGCTGAGTCAAAAGGTTTACCTGAAGAACTCTTAAAAAATAATTATGAAAACACAATTAACATCCCTATGACTAATCAGATAAGATCAATAAACCTATCCAACAGTGTTGCCATTATTTTATACGAAGCCTGGCGGCAGTTAAATTGGGAATCCGGGTAAATTCATTATGTTAGAGTCAATATGGTTTTATTTATATAAGAAAAAGATTGAAAGTCCAAATATAAAACTTGGACTTGTTTAATATAATATTGATGGTTGTCTTATATAAGGAGGAAATATGTTAAAAGGATCTTATGTGGCATTAGTAACTCCATTCAAAAATAATGAGATTGATTATAATGCTCTAGAAAATTTAATAGATTTTCATTTAGAAAATAATACGGATGGTATTCTTTTTTGCGGAACAACCGGTGAAAGTCCTGCTTTAGCAAGTGATGAAAAAGAACAATTAGTAAGATTCGGTATAAAAAAAATAAATAAGAAAATACCTGTGATGATGGGAACCGGAACAAACAATTTGCACCACACTGTTTCAGCTACAATCAAAGCTAGAGAATGGGGAGTGGATTATGCTTTAGTAATTACTCCTTATTATAATAAGCCGACTCAAAATGGATTATATCATTTCTTCAAAGAGGTGGTTTTAAATACTGATATCCCGATCGTCATCTACAACGTGCCGGGAAGGACTGGTGTTAATATTCATAGTGAGACTACTTTAAAACTTGCTCATGAGTTTGAAAACATTGTCGGAATTAAAGAAGCAAGCGGAAATCTTGTTCAATTGTCTGAAATTGTGAAAGATGCACCCGAGGGATTTTCAGTGATGTCAGGTGAAGACGCTCTTAATTTACCAATATTGAGCTGCGGTGGGAAAGGAGCGATCTCTGTAACTGCTAATATTGTACCCCAAAAAGTTCATCAGTTAATTTCTTATTTTTTCAAAAATAATTTTTCAAAAGCATTATCCTTACATCAAGAATTACTGGAATTGAATAATGTATTGTTTATTGAGACTAACCCTATTCCTGTAAAAGAAGCCTTACACATGATGGAAAAAATCGAAAGAGAGATAAGACTTCCTTTATATTATTTACTAGAAAAGAATCGGGAGATTTTGAAGAAAGTTTTAAATAAATATGAATTAATATAAGGTTTAATTTGAGAAGAATTAAAAAAAGTCAAAGTTTAATAGTATGTCCCAAAACCAAACAGTTTACAGATTTAATAGTTTGTGCTGCCAGTTGTGGGGAAAGATGTTCATTATATAGATCTACGATAACTTATGAAGTACTATTAAATTATGTTGAAAAACATCCAGAATATAAAATTATAGGAGAGCTTATGCAAACCCAGAAAACCGATACCAAAGAAACAAAGTTTTGGATCATTAATAAGGATAATACTGTAGAAGAAGTATCCGAAAAAGATATTATGAATAATCCAAAACACTATTTAAAGAAACAAATTTGGCAGAAACCACCTTACAGATATAAACTGTTAATAACCCTCAAAAGGATAAAGGCTTAATAGTCTACTGGTTTTCCTGATTTCTTGAGAAAAAATTAAAAATCTTCAATCTGATTTTCTTATTTTTGAAGATAACGATTATAGTTGCAAAACCTATGAAGTCTGCAATAATATCCAACAATGAGAATTGTCTTCCGGGAATAGGGATCTGATGGAGCTCATCAAAAATAGGTACTATAATCGATAATAATATTAATGTATGCTGTGTTTTCTTGAAATCGTTGTTTATATTCATCAAAATAAAAAGAAATGCAAAAATTAAATAAACAGTAAAGTGGGCTAATTTATCAACGTTCCACAATTCATCTACGGGTGTATGTAATCCAGGAATTGAAGTTAAAATAAGTATAATAATAGACCAAATAATAAAAATATTTTTATATATTGTAGAATTCAAAAAGTTACTCCTGATACTCTTTCAATTTCCAAATTACTGGAAATGGAGACAAGGTAAATTTTGCTTTAACAGGAATTCTTCTTGAGTCATCTGAAAACCAGAAGTACAAAGAGTTTTTTTCGCTAACCAGATTATTTGTCAGCATATCACTTCTTTCGGATTCTTCAGGGGAAATCTTTTTAAAGTCAATTTTCACTTTAATAGTATTAATATCTCCCAGAATACATTTTATATTTTCTTTTTCCACAACTTCAAAATGTGCTTCCCATATTACTTTATTGGCGTCCAGCCACATGTTCCCTACTTCCTTATCAATTGCAGTTCGCAAATAAAATAAAGCGGAAAAAAAATCACGGCTCAAGGGATTGATTTCATATTCACAGTTCCTTATTGAATCAATAAAACTTTCTCTATATGCTTTTTTCTTTACCCTATTATAGGTTGTGGACCTATCTTCGAAATATTTCCTTTGGTTAACTTTTTTTGAATATTTTTCAGGAAGGTAATTTCCAGTATATCTTACTAAATAAATATTATCCATACTTGCAGCAACACTTGCCAGTGAAGTTGCTTTTGCTGAGATAGAAAGTACATTATTATTATCTTCTATCAGAACTTTAACAACTCTCAGCCCAAGATATTTAATCGAAAGTTCTATTCTTTCGGCAAAAACCTGCGTAAAGATAAATATCAGGCTGACAATGATTAGGATTTTATTTTTCAATTTTGCTTATTTTCTGTAGCAGCTTCATTTTTGTATAATTAATGCGCTGAGAAATAATATTTGTTATGGTAAATTTTACTAACTTTTTAAAGATAAAACTTTCATTTTTTTGAGGTACTTTATTAAAATTATCATATAAAAATTCTGCTAAATAATCGTATTTTTCTTCATTAATATTAAGATGAAATTCCTGATTCAATTCAGAAATTGAATACATCCCGTTAATCAAATATTCATCTTCAGATATTTTAGAAATCATTGGTTGTTCTTTATCATATTCATCCAAGATTTCGCCAACCAACTCTTCTAAAATATCTTCTAAGGTTATTAAACCTGAGGTTCCTCCATATTCATCAACAACTATTGCAATTTGGATTTTACGCCTTTTGAACTGATTTAACAGGTTTTGGATCTTCATATTTTCTGGTACTATCAGAGAGGGTCGTAATAAAGAACTGATGCTTCCCTTCTCAGTATGTAGAATAATATCTTTTGCATACACAACTCCGATGATATTATCAATATTCTTTTTAAAAACGGGGATTTTGGAATGACCGGAATCCATTACGATTTTTTTTAACTTCTTCAAACCTTCTGAAGCTTCAACTGCTACAAGGTCAACTCTGGGAATCAATATTTCTCTTGCAGTGGTAGATTGAAATCGGAAAATACTGTCAAAAATCCTTTTTTCACTTTCTTCCAACTTAATCTGTGAAGATTTGGAATCAAAGAGATTTTTTAAATCTTCAGAGGTAATATTTACCTTATGAGGAATTATCTGCTGCTTTGAAAATAATGAGCTTATAAAATACAGAATTTTTATAACAGGCCAGAGAACATATTTGGCAATTACTAAGAAAAAGCTGGAAAATTTCGCAATCTTTTCAGGAGAGGCAAAAGCAAAGAGCTTGGGTGTAATCTCACCAAAGAGAAGTAATAATATTGTCATAATAATAATTTCAAAAAAAAGGATCAATGACTGTTGAAAATCACTTAAAAATTTATTACTTAATTCAATAGCTATTAAGGCTGCGGCAGAAGAAGCAGCTACATTTACAATTGTATTGCCGAGAAGGATTATTATCAGTAGTTCCCTTGGATTGCGTAATAATCTGGTTATTCTTTTTGATGACGGGGATTTACCTTTCTCAAATTTTTTTAATTGTAATTTGGTTAATGAAAAGAAAGCTGTCTCCGAACCAGAAAAGAAAGCGGATAGAAATAGAAAACCTACAATAGCAATATATAAAAAGTTTAGTTCCACGAAATTATTTTTCTCCCTTTATTTTTTTCCAATACTTTTTTTCTTTAATTTCCATAATTTTTTTTTGTGCTACAGAAATATGATCATATCCTAAAAGATGCAATAAGCCATGTAAAAAAAGTATCTGTAATTCTTCATTTAAATTTTTATTACCTTTTTGTTTTTCTGCAACCTCAATGTCAATCATTATATCACCCAGATAAGGAAGTCCCGGATCATCTACCTGAAAAGACATAACATCGGTTATGGAATCTCTCCCTAAATATTTCTTATTATACTTCCTGATAATTTCGTCAGTGGTAAGCACTATACCTACTGTTTTATCTTTACTAATTTTTTCTTCTTCAAAAACCACTTTCAAAACCGGATAAAATAGTTCATCAGGTATCCTGAAGTTCGTTTTATTTTCAATTATAATGGAATTATTTTTCAGGGTACTCAAGTCTTTTCCCATAAACTCCCATAATTATCGGTAGCATATAAATTTTTATAGTTTCAAGTTCTTGTAGAGTAATAGGAGCTTCATTAAGTAAATTGTTATTTATCAATCTTGAAATAATATCATCAATTAAATTCTTAATAATTTCTTCCGAAAAATTATCCAGAGATTTTGTAGTAGACTCTAATATATCTGCAATCATTACTATTGCAGCTTCTTTAGATCGTGGTTTAGGACCATTATAATAAAACTCATGTTCTTCAATCTTTAAATTCGTTTCTTTAGCTTTATTATAAAAATATCTTATCTGGCTATTACCATGATGTTGTTGAATAATTTCAATAACCGGTTTAGGTAATTTATATTTTTTTGCTAGTTTAACACCATCTTCTATATGTTTTTTTATAAGAATGGCACTTTCGTTAGCCAACATTTTTTCATGTAATTCAGGAGCATCCGGATTATTTTCTATAAAAAATTTGGGATTTTCTATTTTACCAATATCATGATAATAGCTGGCAACTCGTGCAAGAAGATGATTAGCACCTATCGCCTCAGCAGCGCTTTCAGCAAGATTTCCAACAATAATAGCATGATGATAAGTTCCTGGTGTTATTAAAGACATTCTCTTTAAAAGAGGATTTTCAAAGTCTAACAATTCAAGTAAAATCTGTTTCGTAGCCATATTCAACTTTTTTTCAATAAAAGGTATAAATAAAACCAGACCAACTATAGAGATAACACATGAGATTATACCATAAGCCAGGTTAGTAAAATAAACAGAAATTGTCTGGAATCTAATTAGGGAAACAGCAGTATTAACAATTATAAAAGAAAGTATTAAGTACAAAGTCAAAGGATAATATTCCTGCTTTTTTTTAATTCTTTTTAAAGCAATAATTCCACCAAAAGTAGACAAACTAAGAATTGCAGGATTCACGAAACTCCAATTTAAGAATTGTGATACAAAAATAAAATTTACTAAAATAAATAAAATCCCGATTTGTGAATTAAATATAAGAGCAATAATCAAGACAGAAAAACTGTAAGGTATGATCAGTGAAGAAATTTTCAGGATATTATCTACGAATAAAGTTAGAATAACTGAAATTAAAATACATCCTAAAATAATCAGCAAACTTGGTGTAGAGGAAAAATTCTCTGGAAAGAAAAATAAGATTGAGTAATAAAACAATAAAATAAGAAATAAGGATAGTATGAAGAGACCAAAAGAGGCAAGAAGCAGTTCCACACCTGATTTAGATTGTTCTTGTTCTTTTTGAGCTTTTATCAGCGAATTGATTTTCAATAACTCTATAGAAATAATTTTTTGATTTTTACCTACGATTTTTTCATTCTTCAGAACCTTACCTAAAGTTAGTTGTACATTCTCTCTTGCTTTTTGTTTTTCCAGATTGGTCATTTCAGTATCAACTACAATGTTTTCGATAAGTATAATATTTGCCAGTTCTTTAACAGCATCTTTCATTTTCTCGGAGTAAGAATTGGAAGCTAATTTATTTTTAGCCTCCTCTAAAGAATAGAGTCTGGAGAGGGTAAATTCAATAATTCTATTTATTTTTAAGATTTTAATTTTTTGATAGGGATAGTTATCCGGATAAATACCTATATCAAATATTTTTGTTAATTCTTCCGTTAAATATTCATAAAGCCTTTGTCTTCTATAATCATCCTGAAGGTATTTAATTGTTGTAATTGATAAATCATATCCATTTTTTAACAGTTTTGCTTTCAGGCTATCAATAAAATTATTAGAAGCTGTATATCCAAAATGTTGGACAATAAAATCAAGGTTTTTCTGGGCATTGAATTTCAAATTTTCGGAAACTTTATACACTGGTCGAATTTTGGCTGCTGCAGTTTCCTGTTCGGCTAAAAGGGTCTTGTCACCTTTATAAATATAGAATTCAAATGGAGCAATAATATCCTTTTCAGCTATTTGACCTAACGTAAGATCATACTCATATGATATGAATCTATAGGGGCTGATTACAAAATGTAAAATTGATATAATCAGGCTTGTAATTAATATATATGAAATTTTTTGCTGTGTCAATTTTAAGATATAAATAAAAAATTAAAAAAAGAAAACCTCTCCAGCCTTTATAGGTAATAGAGAGGTTTCTTTTATTATAAAATTAATCCCTCGGTATTTCAAAAATCTGGTTAGGATAAATCAAATCAGGATCTTTAATCTGATCTTTATTAGCTCTATAAATGAGTGGCCATTGCACTGCATTTCCATATACTTCAGGATATGAAGCGATTCTCCAAAGACATTCGCCTTTATATACTTTCCATGCATTAGGTAAACCGCGAGGTATTTTGATAATCTGATTTGGATAAATAAGATTCGGATCTTTTATTATATCGCGATTTGCTCTAAAAATGATAGGCCATTTTTTATAATCATCATAAATGAAACTATAACCTGAAATTTTTGATAACCAGTCTCCCCTTACAATTGTGTAAGTATCTTCATAATATTTAGGTTTCGCAGCTTCCAGAGTACTTTCCAGATTAGCGATTTTATTATCTAAATCTGAAAATTCAGCCCTGAAGTCGGGAACTTTAGCATATTTTGATTGTCTATATTCGTTATACTCAGCAACTAATTCCCGTACGGATTTTTTTGCTTTCCACAGTTCTTTATCAGAAAGATTATTCCAATTTGTAACTTCATTATTAAAATAATTTATACGTTCTTGAATAGAAGCAAAATCCCCTTGAGTAACCCCTAAATAATCAAGAATTCCCTTGTGAACAACATCGTATTCATTATCAACTCTATTAAGTTCTTTTCTTAATTCATCAATTCTGGTCGAATATTTTTCAGAATTTGCTAAAGCATCAGCCTTTCTCATCTGATTATCAGCAAGTTCATTCTCTAAATTTTCCCAATAATGAAGTCTTTCCTTCTTCTTAAGCTTTTTGTACTCTTCTTCATTTAAATAAACAACTTTAGATTGTAAAATAACCGGGATAATTAAAACGGCAACAATAGAAATAATTATTATCTTTTTCATTTTGGTCTCCTATTCTTCAACTTCAAGCTGTTTTTGATATTTTTTTAGACTTTCTAATTCTGATTTCTTAATAGATAATTCATTTTCTAATGTGTTCATTTCTTTTTCAAGTTTTGCTGCATTTTCTTCAGCTTCCAACGCCTCTTTATCCGAATGATCTAATTGGTCTTTTGTAACTGGTGGTGGTGGAGGAGCGCAAGCTGACAGAAATATTGAAATTAATATAATAATTCCAATTACTATTTTTAAAATGTTCTTCATAGTTTCTCCTTTTTAAATTTATTAATATTGAATCCTTAATTTCATTTCATAATATTATTTGTCAAGTATAAAGCCAAAATTTAATATGAATCTGCTCAATTCATTTTCCCATTACACATTTAACTATTTGCTCATCATCCTGAGCTACTAATTTCAAAATTTCTCCAATTGTTCCAGTAAAAACTTTACTAAAAAGTCCAATGTTCATTCTTGTAAGATAAACATCTCCCTCTTTATCTTCATAAACACCTATTCTACAGGGCATAATAGCTGCGATCTTCTTATTCGCATCCTCTTGAAGAATATTAAAAGAATATTCAGGTTGGCAAATTGAAAGAACACTGACTTTAATAAAAGGATTTTCATAACCTTCATTAAAAAGACACTCACCAATATCATAAATATGGAGAACTTCCCAATTGTTTTGGTAAGAAGCCTCCTCCAACATTGAAACAGTTTCTTCAAAATCATATTCACTTTTTACCACTCTAAACATCTGCCCTGGCATAGCTTTCAAGACTATTAGTCCCATTAAAATCATTCCTAAAATGATTCCAATAATAAAAAATAATAATTTTTTTTTCATGAGTTTATCTCCTTTATTCCATTATTTAAAATTTGAGTTTAGAAAATTGCTTTTTTTTCGTCCATAACTTTTTATGATCATTGCTATAAATAGACGATAATCACAGGTATCTTTTAAGCTTGTTAGTAAGGTCTTTACTAAGAATTAAGTGGAATTTATTGTAGAGATCCGGATTAATCTCTTTTAAACGATTTAGTTTTTTATAAGACCAGACAATATAACTAATATTTTCAGCAGCTATAACATCTGCAGAAGCAGGTCTTCCCGTTAAGAACCCCATTTCAGCAATAAAATGACCCGTGGAAAGTTCTGCAATTTGCTTATCTTTCTTCTTAACAAGACATTTTCCTTTTATTAAAAAAATCATATTATCCATTTTCTGAGAATCTTGACAAAGAATTTCTCCATTACTTGCAGATTTAATTTCACCCTGATTCCAGAGACGACGGAATTCCTTTTGAGTCATATCTGAAAAGGTGTTTTTATAAATATTAATAATATCTTCGCCTAATTTTATATCTTTATTTTCTATCAATATTCTTATCACTTGAGCAACATTGATTATTGTAAATAAAGATAGCCAGGCGATAATAACTTTATTATCAGAAAGAAAACCATGGAAAATCATACAAATCCCTGCAACAATCATTATTAACCGAAGCCAGAAAATATCTTTAACAAGAAATGCAATTGCTACTCCAATATAATATGCATTAAGAAGAATCAATTCCCAATTAGTCATTAATAATCACCTCATTCAGAATTTTTTCATAGATAACTTATTACTTAAAGCAAAATTAAGAAATAAATATTCGACGTCAACCGTTTTTGGATGGCTATTAAAAAATTTTATGGGAAAGAATAATATTTTCTTGACTTTTTAATTAATAAATATGATTTAATTCTTTGATTTATAAGTTGAATTTTGAATAAAATATTTTCCTGTGTTTAATCCTGATTTTAGGAGGTAATCATGACACATAAATCTAAAGACAACAGAAGAAGAGAAGAGAGAAAAAAATCGAAGTTAAGTATTAAAGAAAAAAGAAAATTAAAAAAAGAGAAAAAGAAAAAATAATAAATTCAACTGACTTCTGAGAGGAGCGAAACATGAAAGACAAAGAAAGATATACAGTTTATGATAATAAAAAAAAAGTAATACTCAAGACAAATGAAATATCTGAAGCATTAAAAGTCAGGGAAGAAAATAAACACATTGGTGCTTATATTGAAGATAGAAAAAATAAAAATAAACATCGCAACGATTACATAGGTTAATATTCATTCTTTTTAAAATAGACTTAATTTATTGATTCAATTTTTTTTTCTAAAAAAATAAATAATCTAATATTGTAAATTATAAAAATTCTGAAAGGATCGAGTATGAATAACCTTAGGTTCACCTGATGAACCTAAGGAATGAAAAACCAATCAAATAACGATATGAAAGGTGTCGGACTATTCATCTGAAGTTTGTTCTTTCTTTTTAATTGTTATTTTTCTTCCGCATTTACTACAAACAAATTGAGACTTAGAGAAAGTTGGTGAAATCTGTTTCACATCTCCACAAGAGCAATTAAAAGTTTCCCAGCCTGAACCTTTCCTTTCATAAACAAACGGCTCCATATTATGAGCTTCAATCGAAGATATTGTTTTTTTTAAACTTTTATCGCCTATTATACCCCTGAAAGCTGATAATTCCACAGCTGGAACCTTCCAGAAACGATCACAGCGTGGACAATGTAAAGTAGATTTTTTAAAGTCTGGTGGAATTTTAATTTTCAATCCGCAAACACATTGAATAAAGAAGTATTTATCTACAGCCCTAATAAGATCACCCACATCTCGATGAGTTTTTGATATATCTTTCCTTGATTCAGCCTTAGTTTTTTTCTTCAATAAAATATTACTAGGGTCACTAATTCCACTTGGGGGAATAATATTAGGAATTAATCCTTGATTACCTTTAACCCTGTTATATGCATTTTGATAATTTATATAATTTGCACCTTTAGAGATACTTCTGAGAATCCTTATTCTTTCGTCTATAGGTGGATGAGTGTTTGTAAGATTAGATAGTCGTGAACCTTTTTTATTCAGAGGGTTGGCGATATACAAAGCAGCAGTAGCTTTATTAGCAGAAGCCAATCTTATATCTGTTTGAGAAATCTTTTCTAATGCAGAAGCTAAACCTTCAGGGTATCTTGTTAGTCTAATAGCAGTTGCATCCGCCAAATATTCTCTTTTCCTGGAAATAGCAAAATACAATAAACGTGCCATAATGGGAGCCAGAATAGCCAAAACTAATGAAGCTACCAACATAATCATTTGCAATTGACCGCTGCTTTTAGAAGAACTCTTTGATCTAAATCTGCTTCCTCCGCCACTAAACCACATACTTCTCAAAAAGATATGGGAAAGAAAAACGATACTTCCAAGTAAAACTCCGGAAAAAGTCATAAATAGAATATCCCTGTTTAAAATATGAGCTGTTTCATGTGCAATCACTCCCTGTAATTCATCTCTATTGAGTTGTGATAAAAGACCTGCAGTTACAGCTATTGAACTTTTCTCGGGATTTCTGCCCGTAGCAAAAGCATTTGGTGCCGTATCAGGAATAATATATATCCTAGGCATTTTAGGAAGATTAGAAGCAATTTTCATTTCCTCAACTACATTGAATAACTGAGGATGAACATTGGGAGTTACTTCTTTTGCTTTACTTATGGCAAGTATAATTGAATCACCTGAAAAAAAGCTTACTAATGACATAATGATCCAGATGATAAGTGCAATAATTAATCCTATTACCCAACCTGAATCACCAGCATAAAAATTCCCAATAACAGAACCTAAAAGGAGTAGACAAATGCCCATAATTATGAATAACCCAATAGATTTTTGTTTATTCGAATTTATTAATTCCCACATAATTATTTCCGAAAATTGCTAAATAAACTCCTTAACAATTATATCAATTACACTTATTTTATGAAAAATCTACTTTGGGTACAGCTCTTTCAGTTGCATCTTCTATTTCAAAAAATTCATTTTCTTTAAAATTAAACATCCCGGCTACAATATTGGAAGGGAACATTTGTATCTTATTATTAAAGAACAAAACCTGATCATTATAATTTTGACGGGAAAAAGCGATCTTATTTTCTGTTGAAGTCAGTTCTTCCTGAACAGCCAGGAAATTTTGGTTAGCTTTCAAGTCAGGATAGTTTTCCACAACCAGGAAAAATTTACTGATTGCACCATTTAAAGCACCTTCTGCCTTTGCCTTTTCACCTACAGTCTGGGCTCCCATTGCTTTGCTTCTGGCTTCAGTAATAGTAGTAAAAGTTTCCCTTTCATGCTTCATATAACCTTTAGCAGTTTCAACTAAATTTGGAATTAAATCATGCCGTCTTTTTAATTGTACATCAATCTGGGACCATGAATTTTTCACCCTGTTTCGTAATCGAACCAGCGAATTATAAATACCAATGGAAACCAGAAAAATAAGAATTATTACAGCTATCAAAAAATACAAAATTACCATCATTTTACTCCTTTGTTAATTTTATGTTTAAAAATTTCTTTTAAAAGATCTAATATTTTATTGTCTTCATCGAATTTCGCCATGAACAGAATCTCTTCAAGTTCACCACCATCAAACCAGAATCCATGCTTATTCCTGCATTTATCCAATTTAATAACCTTATCAATCCCCGCTGAGATTTTATCCATCTTTTTATTACATACAGGACATCTCAACGCTTTTTCCTTTGAACTTGTATCTCTTTTCATGGAATAAATAATTGCTCCTCTTTTATTAGAACCTTCGAGTAGTATTTCCAATTCGCCAGCATCCAACCAAATTCCTCCACAAGAAAAACAATTATCGATCTCAACCTCGTTAAGCTCTAATACAATCATGGGTTCTTTGCAAATCGGACAATTCATAATTTACTCCAATTAAAAAATATTCTATAATATTTTTTTTAAAAAAAATTAATAATACAGAACATTTATTTTCTTAATTATTTTTTAAATTTAATAAAATAATGTCAAATAAAATGTGAAAGAATTCATTAATAGATGAATTCAGGTTGAATGATGATGTTAAAATTTTATTTACTTTGTGATATTTTTTAGAAAGGATAAATTAAAACATCGGATATTTTTAAATGATTTAATCTCAATTATTTAACAATTCTTTTATTATTATTGTTGAAGCTTTACCATCTCCAAATAATTGAACATTGAAATTCGATTTCCTTTTTTTAATTATTTCATAACTTCTAAGGATTCCTTTTTCTTCAATCCCTGCAACAATATTGAATCCATGCTCAATCAGCTCTACCCATTCCGTCTCATTCCTTAAAGTAATACACGGTTTCTTAAAAAAATACGCTTCTTTCTGAAGCCCACCACTATCTGTCATAACTATAGAGCATTTCTTTAAAAGATAAATCATTTCTAAATAACCAACAGGTTCAACCAATATCAAATTTTCAATACGCCCAGGCGCCCAAGTTTTAAACCCATCAAATGCCGGACAAGTTTTTAAATCTTCAATTATTTTTTTGGTACGGGGATGGAGTGGAAGCACGATTGGAGTTTTTTGAGAAATTTCCGAAAGCGCTGCAAAGATGGATTTTAATTTTTGTGGATCATCAGTATTTTCCGCCCGATGAATTGTGGAAAGAATAAATTTTTCCGGTAAATCGAATTCTGGTTTTCTTGATATTGTTTCATAAAAAAGAGCTGAATCAAGCATTACATCGCCACTATTAATTACTTTGCAATTTGAATCTTTGAATCCTTCTTTTTCTAAATTTTCAACAGCTATATTTGATGGACAAAAAAGTACATCACTGATTCTATCTGTTAAAATTCTATTTACCTCTTCAGGCATTTTCATATTATAAGAGCGTAAACCCGCTTCAATGTGAGCTGTTTTAATTAGTAATTTTTTTGCTGCCAAAGAACCAGCCAGAGTTGAATTTGTATCTCCATAAACCAAGACCCAGTCAGGTTTTTCTTTGATCAACACTTCCTCAATTTTTGTCAGCATTTGACCGGTCATAGCTCCATGTGTCAGACTGTTTATTCCGAGATTATAATCTGGTTCCGGGATTTGCATCTGTTTAAAAAATATTTCGCTCATATTGATATCGAAATGCTGACCTGTATGTACAATTACTTCCTGGATATCCGTATACTTTGAAATCTCTCTGCTGACTGCAGCTGCTTTTATAAATTGAGGACGAGCCCCGATGATGGATACAAACTTCATAAATACTCTTTTCTTTATCTATGGCTGACCAATATATACCATTTACAAGTACGCTTTATTTCATCTTTAATTGTGTACTTCTGGATATATCCAAGCTCTCGAATCTTTTCAGCCCGATAATCAGTAGAAGTCCCGATTTTTTTCATCCGATCACTGTTAACAGGTAAATCTTTTTGTAGAATTTTTCCAATTATGTCAAATATCTTACCAATACATACTGCAACCTGTAGAGGGATGATAAATTTTGGCATTTTGAATCCTTTATTCAAAGCTATTAGCTCCATAAGTTCGCGCACAGATAAATATGGCTTATCAATACAATTGAAATTTTGCACACCAGGTTTCATGTGATTTAATATAAAATTTATTATATCAACCATATTCTCGAGTGCTACCATTGATTTTATATAATTTCCCGTTCCTATCATAAACCAGGGAAATTTATGCATTTGATTAATCAAATTATACATATTAGCAAAATTATGCGGACCATAAATCACAGAAGGTCTCAAGACAATAACCTCTCTAGATGTATTTTCATTCTGCCATTTACAGATCACTTTTTCCCCAGACAGTTTTGAATCACCATAAACTGTATTGGATAATAATTCAGCTTCTTCATCACATGGTTCAGATTGATGTCCATAAACTGAAACTGTACTATAATAGATTACTTTATTAATATTCCTTTCAGTAGCATAATTCATTAGCATCTTTGTACCATATTCATTATTACTAAAATAACTTTCTTTAGATATGCCAAAATCATGTTTTGATGCAGCACAATGGATTATTAAATCAAAATTCTTATCATTGAATTTTCTTAAATCTTCAATGTTCCTAATATCTCCAATTACTGTATTTGGATGTGGTTGAATATTGCATTGAGTATTATTATCAATTCCCCGAACCTGATGTCCTTTTTCTTCCAGGAAATACATCAAACGGGAACCGACAAAGCCGTTTGAGCCGGTAATAAAGAGGTTCATTTATTCTCCTTGGTCATTTTCTAATAATGTCCCATGTTGCATATTGTTTTCCCTTGAGAAAATCAATAAAAGCAACAATTGCTGAATAATTCATAGCTATAAAATATGCAAATAGTTTCAATATTCTATAACCTTCTCCTTTTTTTTCCATAATTAATTCAACTAATCCCAAAATATAAATTAATATTTGACCTAAAAGAATAAATTTAAATAGCATGAAATTAAATAGAAATATATTGCTTATTAACATCAACAAAGAAAAAACTGGTAACAACCATCTGATAATTTTATGGGATATCAAAATAAAAGCAATCTTGAAATTCTTGGTGAAATTTAGAACTGAAATATTTCTTTGCAGACAAAACAATTGTTGAGTAATAATTCTAATCTTTCTCCCAATTTCCTCTGTTGCTTTCCCTGTAACCTTTTCAACAACTACTGCTTTTTGATTATACTTTGCGATCTTATTTTGCTTAATGACATGAAGTGTTCGTTCAAAATCATCAACAGAAGCCGGATGGATCTGAGTAAAATACTCTCGTTTAATTAAATAAATCGAGCCATTTGATCCTATTATAGAATAAAATTTACTTTCCAGTTTCTTTAACCAGCTTTCATATTGCCAGTAAAGACCCTCCCCTGAATCCTGATTATTTTCGCTAACTAATTTTAAAACTCCGGAGACCATACAAATATTTTCATCTGATAACATCGTTCTAACAAGTTCTTTTGCTGCATCTCTTTGAAAAATCGAGTTTGCGTCAGTGGATAAAACATAGTCACTTTTAATACCGGGTTCAACCAGATTATGACCTGATTGTTTACCTTTTCGGGGTTTTTGGATAACCAATCTAATGTTGTTTTTCTCTGTATACCTGTTAACTATCTCGTGAGTTCTATCGGTTGAATCATCGGAGATAACGATCATGTCAATCTTATCTTTAGGGTAATCTAGGTCTAAAAAAGAATGAATCTTCTCTTCAATGATATCCTCTTCATTGAAAGCAGGACACAAGACCGTTATAGTTGGATAATCTGATATTTCCACATCAGCTATAGGTTTTTTGAATAAATTAAAAAAACTCAATAATAATCCATACCCGACAAGATGATAGATAAGAAAAGAAACACTTATAATAAATATGATTAGCATTTCCTACTTTTTCCTTTTTTCAAATAATCTAGGTACTGCCTGGATCCACGATTGGCTAATTTTATAAACTCAAAAAAAGATGTAGATTTATGATAATCAAAATATTTCTTCAAAGCAAATAGTACATTCAGTAAATAAGCTTTCTTTTCAAACATCCGGGCAAACATACCACCCTTCCCTAGGATGAGATCTTTATTGTCATAATTAAAACCTGAATTATCAAATGGATGGATAGCAATAATCTCTGGATAAAAATAAGCCTTTAAGCCAGCACTCAAGGCATCAATCATGAATATATTTTCCATTCCATTCGTGAATAAGTTTCCCCCTAAACCAAAATCTTCATCCCAATTTAAACCAACCCTCTCTATACTAGCTCTTCTATAGGCTATTTCAAATGAACTGACTCTCATACAACTTCTTGTATTATGAGGAAAGATCTTGTTCCTGTACCTTTTGAATCTGGTTCCATCTGGAAATTCTGAAGCAAATGTAATGATATCTGCTTTCGGTATTTTTTTGAATGCTTGAAAAATATTCTGAAATGCACCTTCTTTAAATACAATATCATCATCAGTTACTAAACAAATATCTCCTGTAGAGACTTGCAGGGAACGGTTTCTATTCCTGGATAAACCTTTCTCATAATAATAATAATATTTCACATCAGTTCGTTTTTCTAGAAATCTATTAACCTGTTTTATATACTGATTCGCTTTTTTATTTATTATTTGATGACTTATGATAAAAATCACATTATCAAATTGTTCATAAAAATTATCAATTAGCTGGAGAATACTCTCATTCATTGTTGTAACAATAACTTCTAATATCATTAATCTTCCAATTTATATTTCTAATAAATGCAATAATCTTTTCCCAGTA
This sequence comes from Candidatus Cloacimonadota bacterium, assembly GCA_030620155.1. Taxonomy (GTDB): domain Bacteria; phylum Cloacimonadota; class Cloacimonadia; order Cloacimonadales; family TCS61; genus JAUXFF01. The sequence goes on from JAUXFF010000012.1 coordinate 21,371, forward strand.
TAAATTGTGTCAATATGTATGTATTTGCCATCTGGACTAATATTAGGATGGAGATCACATCTGGTTTCTCCGATAAATCTGGGAGATTCATAAAATGCAGCGAGTTTTTTAATTTTTTTATTAGAAAAATTCACTTTCATCAAACTCCGCATTCTTGATTTATCAGGATAGGTATCAGTGATGAAGGTTGTTGGGTTTAACATTGTTGGATGTCCATCAGATAAATTAAGCCCCAAACACTTTTTCTGTAATGTGTCCGAATTCAAAATATAATAATCACCAACATTATCTATTTCTCCCCAGAAAAGAACATTCTTGTTGTTAAGCCAAAAATAATGACTAACCATGTTATGATCGATTAAAATCTTCTCTTCCTTACTCCTGAAGTCATAAAGGAAAAACAGATGTTGTAATTTGTATTTTTCCACAAATCGAAAAAGGAAAAGACATTTATTTCCATCTGGTGAGATTAATAGGTGATTAATCCTGATGGATTTCAAATCAACTTTATCTTGATGTTGAATGTATTTATTTAAAAGAATTTCAGCATTAATAAGCTCTTCGATTTTATTAGTAGTTAAATCGTATTTTTTTATAAAGATTTCTTTCAGATTTAAATTTTTTCTTATTTTGTTACTGTAACCGTAATCCGGACGGGTCTGGTAGAGCGATTCATAAGAAATACTAAGAATATATTTATTTTTATAAGATTCTTGAACAGGTAGTTTTATAGTTCTTTTATTTCCTGTAGAAAGAGAATACATTTTACTTTGATATGAATCTGACTGTTTATCATAAAAATTATAGATCAAATTATCCTCATCCAGCCAGTGTAATCTTGCACCTTGTTGCCAATTCCACGAGTACACACTATCTACAATTTTAATAATTTTATCTTTTTTGAAATCAAATATAATAATGTCTGTAGAAATGTTAGGATTAGGCTTTCTACAGGATTTTGCATTATTTGCATGAAATGTAATAATATTACTATTTTGAGGATTAAACGGTGACTTATCGAAATAACCAAAGAAGGTGTTCAAGTATTCTGTCAAATCAATGTTTAAGATTATACTTTTAATATTACTTCCATCACTTTTTTTACAAAACAAAACTATCATATAATTCTTTAATTTAAGTATACATAAAACCCAGTTGTAACAATATTTCACAAGATAGAATTTCAAGATTTTAAACATTATATTTTTCTCTTAATAGTTTAATGAATTTTCTGGCTTGATTTTCCCTGGAATATTTTATAATTTGATTTGCAGATTTTAACTTGAACTTATCCATATCTTTTATAAACTTAATAATTTCATCCGAACTTGAGACAACTGCTCCTCTGTTCGTTTCAGCAAGTAATTCACTTATTTCAGAATCTTTTCTGCAAATAGCCATTATAGGTGGACCACTTCTCAAGTATTCGAATATTTTACCGGTTAAGGTACCTTTTGTTGCTCTGGATGTTGTGTCTAAATCTTCAAAAAGTACTAGTACATCACTTTTTTTCTGTTCATTAAATATGATTTTTGCCTTTTCTGGTTTAAGCAGATTAACGTTATTTATATTTCTCAGTTCTAAATAATTTTTAAATCTGATTAATTGATTTCTACTTCCAACTAATCTAAAATTCAATATATAATCCTTTTTGTTGAGTGTAATCAATAAAAGCTTTAAAGATTTTTCTTGGTGAGGATAAATTTTGCCAGCATAATATATATTTATTTTTTCTGATGATTTATCATCATTTGATATAGTTATTTCTTTTTCAGGAAAACCATTGTACAAAATTTCAACATTTTGATTATAGAATTTCCGTAATAAATAAGCATAATATTTTCCTGCTGCAAATATAATATCAGGTTTTGAAACTGCATATTTCTCAAAGATCATGTCAAATCTATGTTGCCACCACTTTTTATTGTTCATATCAAATGGACCTAAAATATCACGGACATCGAGAACCCATATGATATTAGAATTTCTTTTTTGTACAAATTTCCCAATTAAAGCATTTGATACTGGACCTATCGTAGTAATTACAATATTTGGGTTTACGAATTTAGTATATTTCTGTATTATAGTTCGATTTTTCCAAAACCAAGTTAGTATTGTAGAGTCAATTGCTCTCATTTTTTCAGTGAATATACTAATAATTTTATGTAAACGACTCTCCCTAACATAATTTTGAATTTTAAATGCTGGATTCTGAAGGTATCCACATCTGAATATTTTTTTTTCTGAGATAGGCACTGGAAGATCTCCTACACCATTATTTGTGAATATGTAAATATCATATTCCTTTGATAATTCTGGTATCATTTGAGCCCATCGTCGGCTTGCCATGTTGTTAAAAGGGGGGAAAAAAAAGCTAAATAACAGAATTTTTTTCATTAAGAACCTCATTATATAATTTAATCAGATTATCTGTTTCCTGAGAATATTTGGCATTAACCAGAATATTGGCATTTCTAATATAATAATCGGATTGGAGTTTATAGGTCAAAATATTATCTATTGCTTTTGTTAGTTCATTAACATTCCCAGGTTTAACAAGTAATCCCTCACGTTCATGTTTTATAATCGATAAAGGTCCAGGAGTTTCTGTTGCCACAACAGGAATATTACAAGCCATTGCTTCTAAAATTACTATACCAAAGCTCTCATGAAGTGATGGTAAAACAAAACAGTCAGAAGCAACATACCATTCCCGAAGCTTAAACTGGGGTTGGTAAGGGATGATTTTAACTGAATTTAATATCTTTAATTCTCTTATCATATTTCTGTACTTATCAATTAAATCTCCAGAACCAATTAAATATAATATTAAGTCATGCTTATGAAGTAACTTAGGTAATGCTTGAATTAGCACATCATGACCTTTAGTTTTAGTGAAATTTCCAATAGATAAAATTACCTTTTTATCTTTACCAATTCCCAATTTTCCTCTAGTTTTTTTTTTATCTCCTGGGTAAAAGAGGTGATGTGCAAAATTATTTTCAATAGTTACAGTCTTATTGTTTTGAAAATAATTTTTAATTTCTTTTGTTAAATACTTGGAAACAGAAATTATTTTTGATGCGTTTTCAAAAGTAGACCTCAATGTTTTTATTTCTTTTAAAGAATAAGGTCTGATATTTCGTAAATTACTGATTTTATAATTAGTTTTATAAAAATCAGATCCATGAATTGTTACAATATAAGGTTTATTAAATCTCTTTGATAATTTCATAGCAACAAAACCTGCAGGTAATATTGTGTGAGCGTGAATTAAATCAAATTGAAAATTATGTATTCGGTGTAATACACTCATAAATGCAGAATAATAAGACCAATGATGTAATAACATTTTAGGTAAAGTAAGATAAGGACAATAAATTAAATCTTCTATCCTTCTGGTTAAAAAATTACCTAAAATATGTTCTCTATAAGTTCTGTTTCTAAGATAATAATAAGAATTATATATTAAATAAGTTTTTGATGTTATATTATTTTTTTTGTTAATCTTACAAATTTGATTATGAATAAAGGTTGAATTATAGGGAGTAATAAACAATATTTTTTTCATTTATTATGCTCTATATGGTTAATCAGAAAAATAATATTATCATTCCTGAAGATAAATAATCTAAATGGATTTATTCCTTGGATTCTTACAAAACACACAATTTGTATAAAACAGATAGCTGAATAGGAGATGAATGTAGAAAATTTTACACCCAACAACTTATGTTTAGGAATTAATATTAAATTCGAAATGACGTTTTCAATAAATAAAACCATTGGAATTAAGGTAATAAATGTGTACATTTATTTTCTTCCTAATTTTTTCATATGAATATATATTTTAATTATCCTTTTCTATAAATTTAATTGAGAATATAAATATTCCATTTGATATTTTCTAGAAAATTCTCTTAAATTTTCTTTATTAATTACAGAATAATCGCTACATTTTTTCAAATAATTAATTGCTGAGATAAAATCTTTTGAGTTTTGAATGAGAAACGTATTTCTAAATCTAGATAATAATTTCCAAATCTCACTGTTTGGAGTTATAAAAGATAAAATCGGTTTGTTAAGAAAAAAATAATCAAATATTTTCGTTCCTAATGCATATTCAGAATGATTATTTAAAATAAAAAAATCCATATTATTTAAAATTTTTATACCTTCTGTATAATTTTTATACCCCAAAAATTTAAAATTCTCCTCTAAATTGTTTTTTTTTACTAATTGAATAAAATTTCCTTCTTTAAATCCAATATGAAATATTTTAATTTCTATAGATTTTTTTAATTCTTTTATTGCATTTATCAGTATTTCGGGATGTCTGGTATTATATGAAGAAAATTTTCCAAAAATCCCAATATTATAATAATTTATATTTTTTGTAAGATTTAAATTATCACTTTCAATATTTTTTTCTAGTGTTTTTTCAAGTGTTTCTTCATCAAATCCATTATAAATAACTTTAAATTTTTC